>JARRQH010000114.1:0-7370 GCA_037381985.1 Pseudolabrys sp. | reverse complement strand
GGCCGCTCATCCTTCGAGGGCCGCGGGTCGCGCGGCCACCTCAGGATGACGGCGACAGGTCAGCCCCCAAATTCCTTCTTGATCATCTCCGAATGCGCGCCCAGCGCCGGCACCGCGCCATAGGTGCGCGGTGCGCCCGCGCGGACGACAGCAGGCGCCGGCATGAGTGCCGGGCCGCTCTCGGTGTCGACCGTGATTCTCCGCAAGTGAGGGTGAGTCGCCAGCAGCTTCGCATCGTTGACGCGGGCAAAGGCTATATCGGCCTTTTCCAGGACCGCCATCAACGGCTCGACGTCGTGGCGGGCGAACACCGCGGCGACGGCGGCGTCGGTCACGGCGCGGTTTTCGTTGCGCTTGGGGTTGGTGGCAAAGCGTTCGTCGGTGCCGAGCGCGGCATCGCCCAATACCTTGTCGGCCAGGACGCGCCATTCGCGATCGTTCTGGATGGCGATCAGGATGTCAGCGCCATCGCGCGTCTTGAATACGCCGTAGGGCGCAATGGTCGGGTGCGCGAGACCGACACGCTTGAACGGGTTGCCCCATTCCTCGTTCAAGAGCGGAATGGTCATCCATTCCGCCATGGCGTCGAACATCGAAATCGATACCTCGGCGCCCTCGCCGGTGCGCCCGCGGGCGATCAGCGCCTCGAGGATCGCTTCATAGGCATTGAGCCCGGCGCCGATATCGACGATCGACACGCCGACCCGCGCCGGCGCTTCCGGGCCGCCGGTGACAGAGGAGATGCCCGACTCGGCCTGGATCAGGAGGTCGTAGGCCTTGCGTTGCGCGTAGGGGCCGCTCTCGCCGTAACCGGAGATCGAGCAGCAGATCAGCTTGGGATAATGGCGAAGCTCTTGGCGGCCGACGCGTCCTGGGCCGCCGCCGACATGTGCGTGCAGACCCACGGCGGCTTCGGCTTCGCCGAGGAATACGACGTTGAGCCAGACCAGGTGCGCGCTCTCGCCGTGCACGATGTGGTCGTATTCGCGCGCGAAGTCGCCTTCCGGCCGTTCCACCTTGATCACACGCGCGCCGGCGTCGGCCATACGGCAGGTGCATTGCGGCGCGGCCACCGCCTGTTCGAGCGAAACGACGAGAAGGCCTTCGAGGGGGAGCGTCATGGTATTAAACGCTTGCTATCCATTCGGGTGTCATCATCCGCGAAAGCGGATGATCCAGTATCCGCTAGCGCTTCTATTCGCAACCGACGCTGCGGCGTACTGGATGCCCCGCCTTCGCGGGGCATGACAGCTAGTACGACCTTGGCAGACCGAGCACGTGCTCAGCGAGGTAAGAAAGAATCATATTGGTCGAGATCGGCGCCACCTGGTAGAGCCGCGCCTCGCGGAACTTGCGCTCGACGTCGTATTCCTCGACAAAGCCGAAGCCGCCGTGGGTCTGCACGCACATATCGGCGGCGGCCCAGGACGCGTCGGCCGCCAAGAGCTTCGCCATATTGGCCTGCTCGCCGACGTCCTCGCCGGCTTCGTAGTGGCGCGCGGCTTCACGCGCCATCAGCTCGGCAGCGCGCATCTGCGCGTAGGCGCGCGCGATCGGGAACTGCACGCCCTGGTTCTGACCGATGGGGCGCTCAAACAGCACGCGCTCCTTGGCGTAGGCGGTGGCGCGATCAATGAACCATTTGGCGTCGCCGATGCATTCCGAGGCGATGAGAATGCGCTCGGCATTCATGCCGGAGAGGATGTAGCGGAACCCTTTGCCTTCCTCGCCGATGAGGTTTTCCGCCGGCACCCGCAGGTCGTCGAAGAAGATCTGCGTGGTGGCGTGGTTCATCATGGTGCGGATCGGCGTGATGGTCATGCTGGTGCCGAGCGCCAGCCGCATGTCGACCAGGAACACCGACAGGCCATCGGTGCGCTTCTGCACCTGCTCGCGCGGCGTGGTGCGCGCGAGCAGCAGCATGAGGTCGGAATGCTCGGCGCGCGAGGTCCATATCTTCTGGCCGTTGATGACGTAATGGTCGCCCTCCTTGCGCGCGGTGGTGCGCAAGGACAGCGTGTCGGTGCCGGATGTGGGCTCGGTGACGCCGAAGGCCTGCAACCGCAGCTCCCCGCTGGCGATCAGCGGCAGGTAGTCCTGTTTTTGCGTCGCGTTGCCGTGCCGCAGGATGGTGCCCATGGTGTACATCTGGGCGTGGCAGGCGGCGCCGTTGCCGCCGGCGTGGTGCACTTCCTCCAGGATCGCCGCCGCGGCGCTAATGCCGAGCCCGCTGCCGCCGAACTCTTCCGGAATCAGCGCGGCGAGATAGCCGGCTTCCGTCAACGCGCCCACGAATTCGGTGGGGTAGGTCCGCTCGCGGTCGAGCTTGCGCCAGTATTCGCCGGGGAACTTGGCGCAGAGCGCGAGCACACCTTCGCGGATGTCGGCGTGGTCATCGTATCCGCTATCAGCTTTCGCCATCGTCACTTCACCTCCGCGCGACCATAATCGATCGCCACCACGTCGCGTTCGACGACGCGGGCGCGGAAATTCATGACGTTGCCATCGCGCCAGATCTCGGTGCGGATGGTCTCGCCCGGATAGACCGGCGCCGAAAAGCGCCCAGCCATGCCGGTGAGCCGGGCGGGATCGTAGCCGCACACCGCGCGCAGCAAGGCATGCCCCGCCACGCCGAAAGTGGCAAGCCCGTGCAGGATCGGGCGCGGGAAACCGGCGGACCGTGCGAATTCAGGGTCCGCGTGCAGCGGATTGACGTCACCCGACAGGCGATAGACCAGCGCCATTTCCGGCCGCGTGATCAAGTCGACGACCGCATCGGGCGCGCGTGCGGGCAACGCATGGGGCGGCGGCGTCTCGCGTTTCGGACCGCCGAAGCCGCCATCGGCGCGGCAGAACGTGGTCTGGTTGATGGTTGCCAGCAGGTCGCCCGTCGGCTTGTCGATGATCTTGCGCTCGGAATAGATAAGCGCGCCGCGTCCCTCGCCCTTGTCGATGATATCGAGGATGCGGCTGCGGCCGATGACGGTGCCCTCCGACGCGAGCGGCTTGTGCACCGCGACGCTGTGCTCGCCGTGCACCACGTGGCTCCAGGTGATGCCGAGCTCCGGCCGGCGCAGCACGTAGGCGTCGTCGCCCATCACCACCGCGAAGGTGGGGAGCACTTTCAGGTTCTTTTCGTAAACGAAGGCAAGCTCGTCCTCCTTCACCGGGTCCTGGCCGAAACCGACGCCGAGCGCATAGAGGATGCAATCGCGCGGACCGTAAGCGTGCTCGACGTCGGGGATATCGAGGGCGAGGAGTTTGTCGGGAGAAAGCGGCATGGAGTCTCCAGGGTCGTGTCCCGGATGCGGTGCAGCGCGCGAGCGGCGCACCGGTGATCCGGGACCCGTTTTCCTAGCAGAAAGCTGGGCCCCAGGTGCAGCGCGTCATCTTATGCCGTGCTGCGCCGCGCCCGGGGAAAGACGCGAGTCTACTTTCCCCACACCTCGTCGGCCAATTCCACGATCATGCGCAGCTTGGCCCACTGCTCCTCTTCGGCGAGCACATTGCCATCCTCGGTGGAGGCGAAGCCGCACTGCGGCGACAGGCAAAGCTGCTCGAGGTCGACATACTTGGTCGCCTCTTCAATGCGCTTCTTGATGTCGTCGCGCGGCTCCAGGCGGCCCTGCTTGGAGGTGACGAGGCCGAGCACGAGCTGCTTCTCACCCTTGGGAAAGAAGCGCAGCGGCTCAAAGCCGCCCGCCCGCTCGGTGTCATATTCAAGGAAATAACCGTCGAGATTGGTGTTACTGAGCAATTGCTCGGCGACGAACTCGTAGCCGCCCGAGGCGATGAAGGTGGAGCGGAAATTGCCGCGGCAGGAATGCATGGTGATGGCCATGTCGGCGGGCTTGCCGGCGAGCGCCGCGTTGGTGAGCTCAGCATAGATCGCCGGCAGCTTGTCGGGATCGTCGCCACGCTCGGCCGATTCCTCGCGCTCGCGCGGATCGCAGGCCATCGCCCAGGCGGTGTCGTCGAGCTGCAGGTAGCGGCAGCCGGCGTCGTAGAACGCTTTGATCGCCTTCTTCCAAGCGTCGGCGATGTCGGCGAAGAAATTATCCATATCGGGATAGGCCGCCTTGCTCACCATCTTGCGGCCCTGGCGGAAGTGAAACGTGCTTGGCGCCGGTATGCACATCTTGGGCGTGACGTTGCAGTGCGCCTTCAGGAATTTGAAATGGTCGATCATCGGATGGCCGACGAAATCGACCTTGCGGTTGATCTCGATGGCCTGGCTCTTGGTGACCACGCCGTGGAACTTGATCGGCGGCGCTTCGATCAGATCGACGCCCGCAAGCCCCGTGAAGAAATCGAAGTGCCACCAGGAACGGCGGAATTCGCCGTCGGTCGCAAGCTTAAGACCGACCTCCTGCTGCTTCTTCACGACGGCTTCGATCTCGCGGTCCTCGACTGCCTTCAGCGCGGCGTCGTCGATCTCGCCCTTTTCGTGCTTGGCACGCGCTTCCTTCAGCGCCGCCGGGCGCAACAGACTGCCGACGTGGTCGGCGCGGAAGGGAGGCTTGGTGCGTTGGGTCATTGGTTTCACTCCCGGAGCGTCTTCTTGTTGACCGGATCTTACGCCGGCGCCTGCATTCGGCCATGACCGATCACGGATCACCGATCTTGGCCCAGCCATCCAGCTTGAGGCGGCACTGCCTCTTAAGCGGGATCACCGGGTTACGGCGCTAACGCGCCGGCCCGGTGATGACAGCATACTTCTATTTCGGGAGAGACAACTACTTCCCCCAAACTTCTTGCGAGATTTCGACGACCATCTTGAGCTTCGCCCACTGCTCGTCTTCGGCGAGCACGTTGCCTTCCTCGGTCGAGGCGAAGCCGCACTGCGGCGACAAGCAGAGCTGGTCGAGATCGGCGAACTTGGTCGCCTCCTCGATGCGCTTCTTGACGTCGTCGGGGTTCTCGAGCTGGCCCTGCTTGGAGGTGATGAGGCCGAGTACCACGATCTTGTCGCCCTTGGGCAGGAAGCGCAGCGGCTCGAAGCCGCCGGCCCGCTCGGTGTCGTATTCCATGAAATAGCCGTCGATGTTGACATTGGCGAGCAGCGTCTCGGCCACCGGCTCGTAGCCGCCCGACGTGATGAAGGTGGAGCGGAAGTTGCCGCGGCAGACATGGGTGGTGATCGTCATGTCGGCGGGCTTCGCCTCCAGCGCCTTGTTGATGCACTTGGCGTAGGTGTCCTGGAGGTGATCGACGTCGAGGCCGCGGTCACGCGCCTTCTTCAACTCGGCTTCCGAGCAGAGATAGGCCCAGGCGGTGTCGTCGAACTGCAGATAGCGGCAGCCGGCGGCGTAGAAAGCCTTGATGGCGTCCTGATAGGCGACGGCGAGGTCGTCGAAGATGGCGTCGCGGTTGGCATAGGCGCTCTTGCTGACCGCATCCGGCTCGAGCCGGAAATGGAAGGTCGATGGCGCCGGGATGCACATCTTGGGCGCAACGCTGCAGTGCTCCTTCAGGAACTTGAAGTGCTCCAGCATGTAGTGATCGGTGAAGCCGATCTTGCCGTTGACGCGGATCGAGCGCGGCTTGGTCTGCACGCCCTGGAACTGGATGCCGTGATCGAGCTCATAGATCTCGACATTGTCCAGACCGCCGTAGAAGTCGAAGTGCCACCAGGAGCGACGGAACTCACCGTCGGTGGCGAGCTTGAGGCCAACCTCCTCCTGCTTCTTGACGACCTTGATGATCTCCTGGTCTTCCACTTCCTTGAGCTGAGCGGCGGTGATCTGCCCGGCCTCGTGCTTGGCGCGCGCGGCCTTGATCGGCGCGGTGCGCAGCAGGCTGCCAACCATGTCGGCGCGGAAAGGTGGTTTCGTTCGTTGCGTCATTTCATCCTCCGCAAGTGGCCACCCAGCGCCGAAACGCACGGGCAGGCTTAATTGGGGTGAGCCATAGCACGATGGACATCGTGCCGTCCCGCAGCGGCTTCGCATGCGTAGCGTGCGGTTTCAACTGTCCCGCCGAAGGAAAAATAATGCAGGGCAATTTCGCCCAAGTCCTCGGCCATCGACAGCGCATCGACGATGCGGCTGGGCCCGACGTGGCCGACCAGGCCGGTTGCGGCCCCGGAGACGAGCCCGCGCAAAGAGGCATTCACACCGCAGCGACGGGCAAATCGCAACAGCCCCGGCACGCTGGTGGGGCCGACCAGCCCGACGCGGACCGGCCACGCCATGCCGCAACCGCGCAACTGCCGAAGCCAGACGAGAATGCTGTCGGGCGAGAACGAGAACTGGCTCGCGATGTGAATGCGCAAGCCCTGCGCCACGGCGAGCGCGATCTTCTCGTCGAGCGCGGCTGCGAGCCGTCCCGGCGCAATGCGCGGATGCGGCTCGGGATAACCGCCGATGCCGATTTCCTCGAATCCGAGGCCGCGGAGGTTGCCTTGCCTGATGACCGCATGCGCGTCGGGCAGCGGGCCCGTCTTGTCGACGTCGCCGCCAAGGACCAACCGCCGGCGTGTGTCGGCCTCGTCGCGCAAGCCGCGCAGCAGGTCATGCATCTGGTCGAGGTTCGCGAGCCGGCGGGCGGCGATATGAGCGACCGGCTCAAGCCCCGCCCGGCGCAGGCACGCGGCGGAGCGAACCTGCTCGGCAACCGACTGCTGCGGCACAGCGGTGACATAGACCATGGTGCCGGGCGGCACGGTGTCGGCGAGGCGTGCGACCTCGTCGGCGCTCGGGCGCGTGGCCTCGAGCGAGAATGACTGCGCCACGTTGCGCGGCCCGGGCGCGGTGGCCGGCGCGATGTCGACCGTCATGAGATCCTCCATGGCGCTCACTCCCGCCGCCGCGAAATGACGAAGGACTCGTCGTAGAACCACAGTCCGCCATTCTTCTGCAGCACGTCGCGCGTGGCCTCGATGTAGCGGCGGTCGGCGTTGACGTCGGAGAGACGATCGTCCTCGACCTGCGCCACGTAGATCGCCGCGTTCCAGGCCGCGAGCAGCGTGGAGGTGCCGATCGACGAGCCCGCGTCCGAGGAGATTTCCGATGGCAGCGTGTGCATGACGTAGCGGAACAGCGAACGCTGGTCGGAATAGGCGTTGAAGTTGAGGTCGCGGCCGGCGGGGCCGAGTTCGTGCTTCACTTCCTTGAGCAGATCGTGACGGCTGTGCGCTAACGGATCGTCGTCCGGCCAGACCTTGTGGATGATCTCCATGCCGGGGTCGTGGCCATGGGAATGGATGGCGATCATGCGTCCGCCCGGTCCGAGCGCGCGGGCGAGCGGCGCCAATACGCGCTTGGCCTTGAACTGCAGCGAAGCGCGCGCGCGATAGGGCTGCGAGGCGATCACCAGATCGTAATCGGCGACGGTGCCGCCGGGCTTGGGGATGATCTGGTCGAGCAGGA
>JARRQH010000113.1:0-8750 GCA_037381985.1 Pseudolabrys sp. | reverse complement strand
CTAAGTGGCCGCGTTGGCCTCGCTTGCCGACGACGAGGCCGATCTGGGCGCCGCTTGCGTCGATTTGGGCGCCGGAACCACGACAATGGCGGTGTTTTCGGGGGGCAGCTTCGTCCATGCCGACGGTTTCGCCCTCGGTGGTAACCATGTGACCATGGACCTCGCCCGCGGTCTCAACACCCGAATCGCCGACGCTGAGCGAATCAAAGCGATTTATGGCAGTGTTTTGTTCGGAGGATCGGATGAACGCGACATGATCACGGTGCCCCCGGTCGGCGACGATGAGCGCGAGCCCCCGCAGTTCGTTTCGCGGGCGCAGGTCGTGCGCATCATCAAGCCGCGGGTCGAGGAGATTCTTGAAATGGTGCGCGACCGGCTGAGGGATTCGCCGTTCGCGGCCGAGCCGCGTGCGCGTGTTGTGCTCACCGGCGGGGCGAGCCAGCTTGCCGGCATCGCCGATCTCGCCGCCCGCATCCTGCGGCGCCCGGTACGCATCGGTCGACCGCTCGGCGTTTCCGGGCTGCCGGACGCGGCCAAGGGGCCGGCCTTCGCGGCGGCGGCGGGCCTCCTGGTCTATCCCCAGGCGGCACACTTAGAACATTTCGAACCGCGAAAAACGCGGCAGTTGATGACAGGTACAGGCGGCTACATGGCACGGGTCGGACAATGGCTGCGCGAGAGTTTCTGACCCTCAACGGAGAAACCACGCAAGGGCCGGCGGCGGACCGGCTCGACGCGGCGGCATTGAAGAGCGTTGGCGTCATCCGGCGCGATCGCAAACCTGCTGCCCGTGCATCACAGAGGCAAACGTCATGACCATCAATCTTCAAATCCCCGACATCCACGAGATGAAGCCGCGGATCACGGTGTTCGGCGTCGGCGGCGCCGGCGGCAACGCCGTCAACAACATGATCGCGGCCGGGCTCCAGGGCGTCGATTTCGTCGTGGCGAACACCGACGCACAGGCGCTCACCACCTCGAAAGCCGAGCGCGTCGTCCAGATGGGCGCGCAGGTGACCGAAGGCCTCGGCGCCGGCTCGCAGCCCGAGGTCGGCCGCGCCGCCGCCGAGGAAGTCCTCGACGAGATCCGCGACCACCTGTCGGGCGCGCACATGGTGTTCATCACCGCCGGCATGGGTGGCGGCACCGGCACTGGCGCTTCTCCCGTCATCGCCCAGGCCGCGCGCGAAATGGGGATCCTCACCGTCGGTGTGGTCACCAAGCCGTTCCACTTCGAAGGCGCGCGCCGCATGCGCTTCGCGGAGGCCGGCATCGACGAACTGACGAAGGTTGTCGACACCCTCTTGGTGATCCCGAACCAGAACCTGTTCCGGGTCGCCAACGAGAAGACGACGTTCGCCGATGCCTTCGCGATGGCCGACCAGGTGCTCTATTCGGGCGTCGCCTGCGTCACCGACCTGATGGTCAAGGAAGGCCTGATCAACCTCGACTTCGCCGACGTCCGCGCCGTCATGCGTGAGATGGGCAAGGCGATGATGGGCACGGGCGAGGCTTCCGGCGAGAAGCGCGCGCTCACCGCCGCGGAAGCGGCCATCGCCAACCCGCTGATCGACGATGCCTCCATGAAGGGCGCCAGGGGCCTCTTGGTCTCGATCACCGGCGGCAAGGACCTGACCCTCTACGAGGTGGACGAGGCGGCGACCCGCATCCGCGAGGAAGTCGATCAGGACGCCAACATCATCGTCGGCGCTACCTTCGACGAGAGCCTGGAAGGCATCATCCGCGTGTCGGTGGTGGCGACCGGCATCGACAACACCGGCATTCTGCGTGAGCCGGCGCCGATGACGCGCTCGGTCACCGCCAAGGCGCCGAGCCAGCCCGCGCAACAGGCCCAGCCGGCCCAACAGGCTCAACAGGCCCAGCCGGCTGCGCAGGCCCCGCAGGCCGAAAGCGCGCTCAAGCAGCTCGCCAGCAAGATCCGCGCGGACAATGCGCGCCTGGCCGAGCGGGTCGAGCGCGCCCCGGCCGCGGCCCAGGCGGAGACGCCGGCGGCCGCGCCGAGCGCTGAATCGTTCGAGCCCGCCGCGCTGGCGCAGCCCGAGCCGTCGCACGAATCGGAGGCCCACGCGGCCGTCGCCGCCGCGCTGCTGCCGTCGACGGGCATCGAGGACGTCTCGCTGCGGCCGATGCCGATGAAGCCGTCGCTGTTCGATACGGCGACTGCCGAACCCGCCCCGCCGCCGGTCGAGGCGCCGCCGGCGGAGGCTTTCATCCCGCCGCAGGCGGAGCACGCGCCGCGCGTCCCGCGCATGCCGCGCATCGACGAGTTGCCCTTGCCGGCGCAGAATGAGCTGCGCGCCCAGCGCGGCGAAGTCACCGCCGATAATCACCCGGAAAGGCAGCGCCTGTCGCTGATGCAGCGGCTCGCCCAGGTTGGCCTCGGCCGGCGCGAGGAAGCGGAAGCGCCGCGGCCGCCGCGCACGGCGCAAGGCGCGCCGCAGTTCGAGCGGCCCGCGCGCCCGACCGCCCGCCAGCCCGAGGGCCGGCCGGCCGAGCCGGTCTCAGAATATGCCCGCCGGGCCGCCCCCCAGGGGCTCGACCAGCGTGGGCGCCAAGCGGCTGTGCATAATTTGCCCGAGGAAGACCAACTCGATATCCCGGCCTTCCTCCGGCGGCAGGCGAACTGAGCCAGCAACGAGACAAACGGCCCCGTCCCACCCCTGGAGCGGGGCCGTTTTGGTCGGGGCGTTAACCGGCCGTTATCCTTGGTGATTTGAATTGTTTATTGTTTTTTGTGCGCCGCGGGCCGCTAGAAGCGCGGCCGGCGACCGTGACGGGCCTTGTGGGCCGTCCTATAAGCCCCTTTGTGACCGAGGCCGGCCAGGCCCTTCAAATGCGGCAAAAACGAGTAATAGTCGGTAAGAAAGCGTGACTTGGAGAATCCGGCCCCTGTGGCCTAACTTCCGGCGCTGTAAGAGGCTTTTGGGTCTGAGGGAATACCGTCCCCGGGGGTTGAGGGCGGTCACTGCATCAAGGACCGAATTGTGGCCCTATGTTTTGGGGGTTGGGATGGTGCGGCCCGTAATGGGCCGCCGGAAAACGGGATCCGATGAAGGGCGCTAAACAGACCACGCTGCGGGAAGAGGTTGCCGTCTCCGGGATCGGCGTTCATTCAGGTGCCCCTGTCACCCTCACACTGCATCCCGCCGACGACGACACCGGCATCGTTTTTCAGCGCGTCAGCGCCGACGGGACCGTCGAGCGCGAAATCCGCGCCGACGTGCGCGCGGTGACCGCCACCGAATTCGCCACCGTCCTGGGCGACGCGTCCGGCCCGCTGTGCTCAACCGCCGAGCACCTGCTTGCGGCGCTGCGTGGCCTGCACGTCGACAACGTGGTGGTCGAGATCGACGGCCCCGAAGTGCCGATTATGGACGGCAGCGCGGCGGCGTTCGTCGACGCGCTCGATCAGGCCGGTCTCACCGCCCGCGCCCTGCCGCGCCGCTATATCGAAGTGCTCAAGCCGATCCGCGTCGCCAAGGGCAACGCGCTTGGCGAGCTGCGCCCCTACGCGCACGGCTTCCGCGTCGAGGCGGAGATCGATTTCGACCATCCGCTGATCGGCCATCAGGAGCTCGCGCTCGACATCGAGCCGGACACCTTCCGCCGCGAGATCGCGCGTGCGCGTACCTTCGGCTTCATGAAAGACGTGGCCAAGCTGTGGAGCGGCGGGTACGCGCTCGGCGCTTCGCTCGACAACACGCTGGTCGTGTCCGACGATCGCGTGCTCAATCCGGAAGGCCTGCGCTTTGCCGACGAGTTCGTGCGCCACAAGGCGCTCGACGCCCTCGGTGACCTGGCGCTCGCCGGCCATCCGCTGCTTGGCGCCTATCGCACCGTGCGCGGCGGCCACAAGATCAATCACGCGGTGCTGTCCGCGCTGATGGCCGACACCGGCGCCTGGCGCGTGGTGGAGGCGACCGATACCGTCCGTCGCCCGCGCGGCCATGCCGGCGCCGCGGTCGGCCTGGTGGCCCCGGCCTACGGCCCCGACGTCTCCTGATCGCGTGTCCTGCTGGGCGCCAGGACCGCGGGTGCCCGATTTTCCGAGTCATCTCGATCGCGATAGGCCGCCTTAATCCCGGCAGAATGTCGGCTTAATTGCTTGGCCAGACCGCGATTTTTCGTTTACAGGAAGCGGTTTGCGGGGATCCGAACAGGGCGCGGCGCCGAAATCGAGGTCGTGCGTGTGAGTGCCGTTTTGTGCCAGGGGGTTTCGTGCCGGACGAAAGCGCAGTGAAGCAGACGGTCGCACGCATTGCCGGGCCAGGCCGCGGGCGGCGCATCGTCGGCGCCGCGGCGATCGCGATGCTCGCCTTCAACCTCGGCGGCTGCAGCAGCCTCAGCAGCAGCCTTGGCGACGTCAGCAAACTCAGCCCGACCAATTGGTTCAGCAGCGACAGCGACACCGAGGTCGATGAGCCCGCCGACCGGCTCTACAACGAGGGCCTTTATTACTTGAACGCGCGCCACGATCCGGCAAAGGCGATAAAGCGGTTCGACGAGGTCGATCGTCAGCACCCGTATTCGGACTGGGCACGCAAGGCGCTGCTGATGTCGGCCTATGCCAACTACCAAGCCGGCAACTACGAGGACTGCATCTCCAACGCCAAGCGTTACATGACCTTGCATCCGGCCAGCAAGGACGTTGCCTATGCCAACTACCTGATGGCGGCGTCGTATTACGACCAGATCCTGGACGTGACCCGCGATCAGGCTCAGACTCAAAGGGCCGTGGCGGCGCTCGAGGAGATCGTGCGGCGCTATCCCAACACGGAATACGCGGCCAAGGCCAAGCAGAAGCTGCTGTTCGCGCGCGACCAACTCGCCGGCAAGCAGATGGAGATCGGGCGCTATTACCTGAAGCGGCACGACTACACGGGCGCCATCAACCGCTTCAAGATCGTGGTCACCAAGTATCAGACCACCCGCCAGGTCGAAGAGGCGCTGGAGCGGCTGACCGAGGCCTATATGGCGCTCGGCATCGTCAACGAGGCGCAGACGGCGGCCGCAGTGCTCGGCCACAACTTCCCGGACAGCAGCTGGTACAAGCGCGCCTATACGCTGGTGAAATCGCGCGGGGTGCTGCCCAAGGAAGACACCGGTTCCTGGATCAGCAAGGCCTTCCGCAAGGTCGGCCTGGACGTGAACCTGGGCTGATCCGGGCCCGAGGCCGGCCCCACATCCCTCTTGCCAGCGCCCGCGAAAGCGGGGCATCCAGGTGCGGTCGCGGCGGCCGGCGATTCTTGTGAAAATCTCCCGCCACGCTAGTGTCCCGATTCGGAAGTTCGCTTGATTTCGCGGCATGCTCTGGGGCGAACTTCCGAATCTCAGGGACACTAGCAACTCTATGATCCTAGTGTGGTTTTGGATTTGAAGTTCGTTTGAGAACGGGCTGCAAGGGATGTAACGAACTTCAAATCCACCACACGGGTTACCGGATCATCCGCTTTCGCGGATGATGACGCCCAGGATAGGCGCCATGCTCTCCCGACTTTCGATCCGCGACATCGTCCTGATCGACCGGCTCGACATCGATTTCGCCGACGGCCTTGCCGTGCTCACCGGCGAGACCGGTGCCGGCAAGTCGATCCTGCTCGATTCGTTCGCGCTCGCGCTGGGCGGGCGCGGCGACCAGACCCTGGTGCGCCAGGGCGAGGCCCAGGGCCAGGTGATCGCCGCCTTCGACATCGCCAGCGACCACCCGGTGCGCGCGCTGCTCGCCGACAGCGGCATCGCCGGCGAGGACCAACTGATCCTGCGCCGCGTGCAGTTCGCCGATGGCCGCACCCGCGCTTTCGTCAACGATCAGCCCGTGAGCGTGCAGGTGATGAAGCAGCTCGGCAGCGCGCTGGTCGAGATCCACGGCCAGCACGACGACCGCGCGCTGGTCGACGCCGCCACCCACCGCCGGCTGCTCGACGCCTATGGCGGCCTGGAGCAGGACGCCGCCAGGCTTTCCATGCTGTGGGAGGCCCGCCGCGAGGCCGAGACCGCGGTCGAGGCGCACCGCGCCGAGGTCGAGCGCGCCCGCCGCGAGGCCGACTGGCTGCACCATGCCGTCGACGAACTCGGCAAGCTCAGCCCCCAGCCGGGCGAGGAGACGGCGCTCGCGGAGCGGCGCACCGACATGATGCAGGTCGAGAAGGTCGCCGAAGATTTGCGCGAGGCGCACGATATCGTCGGTGGCAAGAAATCGCCCGTGAGCGCCATCGCCGGCGCGCTGCGCCGGCTGGAGCGCCGTCAGCCGCAGGCGCCGGCGCTGATCGAGCCGGTGGTCAAATCGCTCGATACGGCGCTGAACGGGCTGGAGGAGGCGCGCGCGCATCTGGAAGCCGCCCTGCGCGCGGCCGATTACGACCCCGACGAACTCGAGCGCGGCGAGGAGCGGCTGTTCGCGCTGCGCGCGGCGGCGCGCAAATACAATGTGCCGGTCGACGATCTTGCGGCGCTGGCTGAGCAATATCGGAACGACATTGCGCTGATCGACGCCGGCGAAGAGAAACTAACCGCGCTGGAAGAAACCGCGCGGGCGGCGGAAGCCGCCTACACCAAGGCGGCGGAAGCCTTGTCGAAGGCGCGCGCCAAGGCGGGTGCCGGGCTCGACAAGGCGGTGAACGGCGAACTCAAGCCGCTCAAGCTCGAACGCGCCAAGTTCATGACCGAGATCGACACGGATGCGAATGCTGCCGGCCCGAACGGCATCGACCGCGTCGAGTTCTGGGTGCAGACTAATCCGGGCACGCGGCCGGGGCCGCTGATGAAGGTCGCCTCCGGCGGCGAGCTGGCGCGTTTCCTCTTGGCGCTCAAGGTGGTGCTGGCCGACCGCGGCTCGGCGCCCACCTTGGTGTTCGACGAGATCGACACCGGCGTCGGCGGCGCGGTGGCCGACGCCATCGGCTTGCGGCTCGCGCGCCTCGGTCGCAACGTGCAGGTGCTGGCGGTGACGCACGCGCCGCAGGTCGCCGCGCGTGCCACGCGCCATTACGTCATCAGCAAGGATGCGCTTGCCAAGGGCAAGCGCGTCGCCACCCGCGTGACCGAGGTCGCCGCCGACCACCGCCGCGAGGAGATCGCGCGCATGCTGGCCGGCGCCGAGATCACCAACGAGGCGAGGGCGGCGGCGGAGCGGTTGCTGAAGGCGGGGTGACTCCTTGTCATTCCGGGGCGCGAACGCAGCCAGCGAATCCAGAATGACAATGGCCGGCGACGCAGACAGCGATCTCGGCCGCGCGGCGGGTGAGATCGTCGGGCACGGGCGCTTCTTTCGGTGCCGGCGCGCCGTCGGCGAACTTGGCGAACAGGTCACGGTAATGCGCCGCCGCCCGCGCCCGCGGGCCCTCGGGCGCGGCGTCGACAGGTGCCGCCAGCTTCGGCCGCGCCGCCTCCCGCCCCACGATGCTTTCATCCCGCAGGAGCATCTCCAGCGGGAAGGGGCCGAGGTGGAAGGGCCGGTCCTTGCCGCGCGGCTGGATCAACATGGTATTTTCAGCGCTTCCTGGGTAGTTCCTTTTGGGCGGCTGTGTTCCCGGCCTTGGTTCTACCGCCGACATTCGGGTAATTTGCCGCCCGGCGCAATGCGGCGCCCTCCTTTCGAAGAGCAGCATGGCCAAGCAAGACCCCGAAAAGATCGCCCCCGAAGACCTCACCGAGGCCGAGGCCAAGGCCGAGTTGCGGCGGCTCGCGCTCGAAATCGGCGTCGCCGACCGCCGCTACTACCAGGAAGACAAGCCGACACTGACCGATGCCACCTACGATCGCTTGCGCGAGCGCAACAAGGCGATCGAGGCGCGCTTCCCCGCTCTGGTGCGCGCGGATTCGCCGTCGAAACGCGTGGGCGCGGCGCCGGCGCGCGGCTTCGCCAAGGTGCGGCACACGGCGCCGATGCTGTCGCTCGACAACGCCTTCGCCGAGGACGACGTGCGCGATTTCGTCGCCCGCATCCGCCGTTTCCTCAAGCTCGGTGAAGACGAGAAGATTTCGTTTTCCGCCGAGCCCAAGATAGACGGCCTGTCCATGTCGCTGCGCTACGTGGACGGCGAACTGGTGACGGCGGCGACACGCGGTGACGGCAGCGAGGGCGAGGACGTCACCGCCAACATCAGAACGCTGAAGTCGGTGCCGCACAAGCTGCACGGCCGCAATATCCCGCGCGTGACGGAAGTGCGCGGCGAGGTCTACATGACCAAGGACGACTTCCTCAAGCTGAACGAACGCCAGAAGGAGGCCGGCGACACCATCTTCGCCAACCCGCGCAATTCCGCCGCCGGCTCGCTGCGCCAGAAGGATGCGAAGGTCACGGCGTCGCGCCCGCTCGGCTTCTTCGCCTATGCCTGGGGCGAGATGAGCGAGATGCCGGCGGATACGCAGTCCGGCATGATCAAGTGGTTCGAGCGCTGCGGCTTCGACACCAACCCGCTCACCAAGACCTGCCATTCGGCGGACGAGCTGCTGGCGTTTCATCGCCATATCGAGGAGCGCCGCGCCGAGCTGAAATACGACATCGACGGCGTCGTCTATAAGGTCGACCGGCTGGATTGGCAGGAGCGGCTCGGCTTTGTCTCGCGCTCCCCGCGCTGGGCGATCGCGCACAAGTTTCCGGCCGAGCGCGCCACCACCGTGCTGCACGACATCGAGATCCAGGTCGGCCGCACCGGTGTGTTGACGCCGGTCGCCAAGCTGGAGCCGGTCGGCGTCGGCGGCGTCATCGTGCAGAACGCCACGCTGCA
>JARRQH010000112.1:0-11478 GCA_037381985.1 Pseudolabrys sp. | reverse complement strand
CACGCTCGCACCTCAGGACGACGGGTATACTGTCTGGCGATGATTTTGGTGCGTCGTCCTAACCTGGAACTCCTCCCCGAGTCCTTCCTGCGCTGGTTTGCCGGCCGTGGCTGGCAGCCGCGCACGCATCAGCTCGATCTGCTGGAAAAGGCCGAGGCCGGCCGCTCGGTGCTGCTGATCGCGCCCACCGGCGGCGGCAAGACGCTGGCCGGGTTCCTGCCGACGCTGGTGGAGCTTCACGCGGACAAGCGCGCGCGGGCCGGCGCCGCGGGCCTCCACACCCTCTACATCTCCCCGCTCAAAGCGCTCGCCGTCGACATCGCGCGCAACCTGGAAATCCCGGTGCGAGAGATGGGGCTGAACGTCACGCTCGAGACCCGCACCGGCGACACGCCGACCTCGAAACGGCAACGCCAGCGCCGCCAGCCGCCCGACATCTTGCTCACGACGCCCGAGCAATTGGCGCTGCTGCTGGCGTCGCCCGACGCGTCGTATCTGTTCGGCACGCTCAAGCGCGTGGTGCTCGACGAGCTGCATTCGTTGGTGATGTCGAAGCGCGGCGATCTGCTGTCGCTCGATCTGGCGCGGCTGTTCACGCTGGCGCCGCAGCTCACGACCGTGGGGCTATCCGCCACTGTCGCCGAACCCGACGATCTGCGCCGCTATCTGGTGCCGCAGCCGCCTGGGGGCAAAGCCTTGGCGGACCTGGTGATCGCGCAGGCCGGCGCACAGCCGCGCGTCTCCATGCTCGACACCGCCGAGCATCTGCCCTGGGCCGGCCATTCGGCGCGCCACGCGCTCGGTGAAATCTACGATCTCATCAAGAGCCACAACACTACGCTGATCTTCGTCAATACCCGCAGTCAGGCCGAATACCTGTTCCAGGCGCTGTGGCGCATCAACGACGACAACCTCGCCATCGCGCTCCATCACGGCTCGCTCGACGTCGCCCAGCGCCGCCGGGTGGAGGACGCCATGGCGAGCGGTATATTGCGCGCGGTGGTGTGCACGTCGTCGCTCGATCTCGGCGTTGACTGGGGCGATGTCGATCTTGTCGTCAACGTCGGCGCGCCGAAAGGTTCGTCGCGATTGATGCAGCGGGTGGGGCGCTCCAATCACCGCTTCGACGAGCCGTCGCAGGCGGTGCTGGTGCCGGCCAACCGCTTCGAAGTGCTGGAATGTCGCGCCGCCATCGATGCCGTCGCCGACAATGCGCAAGATACGCCGCCGCTGCGCACCGGCGCGCTCGACGTCTTGGCGCAGCACATCTTGGGTCGCGCCGTCGGCGAGCCGTTCCTGGCCGACGAACTATTCAATGAAGTGCGCGCGGCGGCGCCTTATACGGGCCTCTCGCGCAACGACTTCGACGCCGCCGTCGATTTCGTCGCCACCGGCGGCTACGCGCTCAAGGCCTACGAGCGCTTCGCCAAGATCCGGCAGCGGCAGGACGGCCGCTGGCGCATCAGTCATCCGCAAGTCGCGCAACGCTACCGCATGAACGTCGGTACGATCGTCGAGGCCGACATGCTGAAGGTGCGGCTGGTGCGCTCGCGCGCCAGCAAGGCGCTGCCGCGCGGCGGCCGCCTGCTCGGCCGAGTCGAGGAATATTTCATCGAGACGCTGACGCCCGACGATACTTTCGTCTTTGCCGGCGAAATCTTGAAATACGAGGCGCTGGTCGAGGACGAGGTTTACGTCTCGCGCGCGCACGGTGCCGATCCCAAGGTGCCGGCTTACGAGGGCGGCAAGTTCCCGCTGTCGACCTACTTGGCCGCGCGCGTGCGCGATATCCTTGCCGACCATGACGCCTGGCGCGCGCTGCCTGACCAAGTGCGCGAATGGCTGGAGATTCAAGCTTGGCGTTCGCTGTTGCCGAAGGCCGGCGACTTGCTGGTCGAAACCTTCCCGCGCGCGGCCAAGCATTATCTTGTCTGCTATCCGTTCGAGGGCCGGCTGGCGCACCAGACGCTCGGCATGCTGCTGACCCGAAGGCTCGACCGGATGCGGCTCAAGCCGCTTGGCTTCGTTGCCAACGAATACGCGCTCGCGGTGTGGGGGCTGGGCGACCTAGCGGTGCATATCAAGCGCGGCGACCTCTCGCTCAGCGATCTCTTCGCCGAGGACATGCTGGGCGACGATCTCGAAGCCTGGCTCGACGAATCCGCATTGATGAAGCGCACCTTCCGCAATTGCGCCATCATCGCCGGGTTGATCGAACGCCGCTTTCCCGGCGAGGAGAAATCGCGCCGCCAGGTCACGGTCTCCACCGATCTGGTTTATGACGTGCTGCGCAAGCACCAGGCCGACCATCTGCTGCTGCGCGCGGCGCGCGCCGATGCGGCAAGCGGCCTGCTCGACATCAAGCGGCTTGGCGAAATGCTCTCGCGCATCAAGGGGAGAATCGTCCATAAGCCGTTGGACCACGTCTCGCCGCTGGCGGTTCCCGCGCTCCTGGAGATCGGCCGCGAGACGGTCTACGGCGAGGCGGCCGACGCGCTGCTGGCGGAAGCGGCGGATGAACTGGTGAAGGAGGCGATGCGGTGAAGCGCGCTCTGTCACCCTCCCCTGAAGGGGGAGGGTCGGCAGCCGAAGCCCGTCAGGGCGAAGGCGGACGGGGTGGGGTGAATGGCTTCACCCTCTCCCGGCTCGCTACGCTCGCCGACCTCCCCCCTCCAGGGGGAGGTGACCGTGCTGCGAGTCACGGAATCAAAATCGCTTCCGCCTCATTCCACGCCGACCCAGCCGGCGCCTTGTACTGGCCCGAACACGGCCTCATCGCCGTCGCCGATCTGCATCTGGAAAAAGGCTCGAGCTTCGCCGCCCGCGGCCAGCTCTTGCCGCCTTACGACAGCGCCGCGACCTTGGCGCGGCTTGCCAAGCTGATCGCCCACTACGCCCCGCGTGTCGTTATCGCGCTCGGCGACAATTTCCATGATGGCGGCGGGCCCGCGCGCCTCGGCCCGGAAGACCGCGCCAGCCTGCATGCTCTGCAACGCGGCCGCGACTGGATCTGGCTCACCGGCAACCACGATCCCGAGCCTGTTAGCACCATTGGCGGCGCGTTTCATGACGCTTTCACGCTCGACGGCATTACATTTCGCCACCAGCCCACCGGCGCATCGAATGAAATCGCCGGCCACCTGCATCCGGTGGCGCGCATTTCCCAGCGCGGCCGCTCGTTACGCCGGCGCTGCTTCGCCGCCGACGACACGCGCATGGTGATGCCGGCCTTCGGCGCCTATGCGGGCGGGCTCAACATCCGCCACGCCGTCTTCTGCGATCTGTTCGGCACGCTCAAGTTCACCGCCCACATGCTGGGCGAGGACCGGCTCTACGCGTTCACGGCAAAGCGGTGTTTGCCGGATTAGAGGCGTTCACCGTTTCACAAGGACGGTGAACTTATCCAAGCTTTTGTTTTGTCGCGTTTCCGGACGGCGAACCAGTTCACACTTCGCCTGGAAACGCTTTAGTCCTTCCTGAACATCACGCTGGCGATCCAGCCGATCGCCAGCGCCATCAGGATGGTGGCGAGGCCGTAGAGGAAGCCGTAGTCGGCGGCGCCTTCGGCGACGTATTGCTCGAAGCCGGTCTTGATCACCTCGAGCGCCGTCTGGGTCTGCGCGACCATGGCGCCGTCCGCGAACAGCTTGACGTCGACGTTGTAGGTGCCGGTGCGTGCGTCTGCCGGCAGGGGAATCTCGGCGCGGTAGACCGTGCGCGTCAGAAAGGTGACCGCCGTCGGCGACTGCGTATAGAGCTTTTGGTCCTTCTTCAGCCGCACGAAGGCGACGCGGAAGGGGTCGTCCGGCACCGTGTCGGCGAAGTCGGGGCCGATGCGCTGGGTCAGGATGTAGTTGTCGAGGCCGATTTGCAGCCGCCGCAGCGTCTCCGGCGCGGTGATGTCCTTCACCGGCCGGTTGCTCAACACCGCCAGATAGGACGGCACCTTGACGAACTCGCGCGAGTCCGCGTTGACGAAGATGCCGGCGACCCGCTCCTTGCGCCGGGTGCGGTAGGTCTGCTGTGGGCCGGTCACCGTCACCACCAGGTCGTAGTTGCCCCGGTAGGTGGTGGTCGCGCCCTTGTTCGGCTCGATGGTGCCGAACAGCACCAGGTCGGCGCCGGTGAAATTGGAGGTGATCTCGACCCGGTGATTGGAGAGCGACACCACCAGCCGCTCGGCCGCCGCCGGCTGCACGGTCGCGGCCGGCAGCGCCAGCAGCAGGGTGGCGAGGAGGGCGAGCCGGCGCGTCATTGGGTCCTCACCACGCGCACGGAATAGGGATCGGCCGGCGTCAGCACCAGGCTGACGGCGAAGCGCAGGCCCACCAGGAGCACCAGCACGCCGAGCAGCAGCCGCAGCCATTCGCCGCGCATGTTCTGCCCGATGCGCACGCCGAACTGGGCGCCGATCACGCCGCCGACCATCAGCACCAGCGCCAGCACCGCGTCGACCAGGTGGTTGGCGACCGCGTGCAGGACGGTCGCCGCCACCATCGTGGTTAGGGTCAGCATCATCCCGGTGCCGATCACCGTCATGGTCGGCACCCGCAGCAGGTAGATCAGCATCGGCACCAGCAGGAAGCCGCCGCCGATGCCGAGGATCGACCCGAGCAGGCCGATGATCAGCCCGATCACCCAGACCGGAATGACCGAGATATAGATGCGCGAGCGCTTGAAGCGCATCTTCAGCGGCAGGCCGTGGATCCAGGTGTGGCTGCCGGGCCGGCGCAGGTCGGCGCGGCCGCCGTGGCGCGCGCGGCTGATGGCGCGCAGGCCCTCGGTCACCATCAGCACGCCGACGACGCCGAGCAGCGTGACGTAGGACAGCGCGATCAGCAGGTCCAACTGGTCGACCGAGCGCAGCAGGGTGAATATCCACACGCCGCCCAGCGTGCCGGCCACGCCGCCTATCAGCAGCATGCCGCCGAGCATGAAATCGATGGTGCCGCGTCGCAGGTGGGCGAGGAAGCCGGTAAACAGCGAGGCCGCGATCTGCGGCGAGACGCTCGCCACCACCACCGCCGGCGAGATGCCGATGAAGATCAACAGCGGCGTCATCAGGAAGCCGCCGCCGATGCCGAACATGCCCGACAGGAAGCCGACCGCCAGCCCCAGCCCCAGAATGAGGAAGATGTTGACGGGCAGATCGGCGATCGGAAGATAGATTTGCAAGGTCGTCGTCCGGCGTTCGCGACTGATACGCTAACGGCCACGCGCCGTTCCGCAGGTCAAGCCTCGCGGTCGGATTCACGTTGGGCGACAGCGCCGACGCGAATTCGGCCGCGGAACAAATTCGATATTGTCTATATAACTAACGATGGGCGGGCGCGAGCGCAAAAGGTTGTGCGCCGATTTATCGTTTTCCCACTGGGAAAGCTTGGGCGTTGCGCGTCGCTGCGGGTGCGGTGGCGGTCTTGTCCCAGCCGCCGGGCGGCGCCGGCACGGTGGTCGCCTGCTGCGGCTGCGGCTTGGGCACGAACGCGGCGACGGCCTGGCGGGCGGCGGCGAGCGCATTCTTGTCGAGATGGCTCGCGACCTCGTCGCGCCTCTTGGCGGCTTCCTTGTCGCCGTGCTTGGCGGCGAGCGCGAACCACTTGTAGGATTCCGACAGGTTCTTTTCGACGCCGATGCCGCGCGCATAAAGGACGCCGAGATTGTATTGGCTGTCGGGCACCCCATGTCCGGCCGCGTCGCGGAACCACTGCACGGCGGTGGTGTAGTCCGGCTTGCCGTTCACGCCTTCGGCGTAAAGCACCGCAAGATTGTGCATGGCCTTGGCGTGGCCCTGGCGGGCAGCGGCGAAATAAAGCGTGCGCGCCCGGGCCAGATCCTTTTTCACGCCCTGGCCCTTCTCGAACAGGCTCGCCAGCCGGAACTCGGCCGGCGCCAGCCCCTTGTTGGCTGCCCGCTGATACCAGCGCGCGGCCGCGGCGAGATTGGCCGGTACCCCGCGGCCCTCGGCGAAGCGCGTCGCCACCTCGTAGGCCGCAGCGCCGTTGCCGGCCGCGGCCGCCCGCCGCAGCCGCGGGCCGCCGATGGCGATCGGTAGGTCCGGCGATGCCGCCGGCGTGGGCGTCGCGCGCTTGCCCGTCGCCTTGGGGATCGAGCCGGTGATGTCGGCCGAGGACGTATCCGCCGGCGCGGCCTGGGCCGTGCGGCGCGGATCGGGCGCCGGCATGGTGGCGACGTGCATCTTCTGGTCGGGCGGCGCCAGGAGGTCGATGGATGCGCTCGGCGGCACCAGCGCCAGCGGCGTGGCCGCGATCTGCGACGGCGCGGTGAGCGCTGCGGTCGGGCCCGTTGCCTGGCGGCCCCGGTCGGCGTTGGCGGAATCGGTATCCGTGTGCTCGCTCGTCTTGCCGAGGTGCTGTTCGGACGTGCGGGTCGCCGGCGCGCCCGACTCGCCGAACTTGAGGTAAGTTGACGCCATCTGCACCGAGCCGACCACGATGGCGACGATGCTGGCGGCGACGAACAGCGACTTGACCCGCCGCATGACGCGCTGGCGCAGTGGATGCACGGCGGCCTCCGACGCCTCATCCGCGTAATCCGTCTCGAGTGAGGGCGGCGCGGCCGGCTCCTGCTGCATGGCGGCCTGCGCCGCGCGGCGGGCGGCGGCGATGAAGCTCAGCTTGTCGCCTGCGGGCGCATCTGCCGCGTCGTCGGCTGGGCCGGGCTCGGTGTCCGCGGCGGCGATGCGGGCGCTCGGATGGACGCGCAGGATCGGCAGTCCGGTGCCCGGCTCGAGCGGCTCGTCGGGCGGCAGGTCGGGATTGATCGGGCTATGGCCGGGCGCCATGCGCTTTGGCGGCGGGGGCTGCGGCGCTTCCACCCGTGGTGGCTCGGCGGTTGGCGCTTCGTATTGAGGTGCTTCGAATTGAGGCGCCCGGGCCTCCGGCGCCTCGTATTGCGGCGCTTCGGCCCGCGGCATTTGAGCCTGCGCGGCCTGGGCCCGCAGCGCTTCGATCTGCGCCTCCAGTTGCGGCGCGTGCGGCAGCGACGGATGCGGCGCTTCCGCCTGCTCCATGGGCTCCGCGTGGTCGACGTGGTCGAAGTCGCCCAGATGGCCCGCATGGTGGGCGTGGCCCAGGTAATCCGCGTGGCCCATGGCTTCGGGTTCGGTCGCGGCGGCCGGCTCGGGCTCCGGCTGGATCGGCGGGGCGAACGCTTCGGGCTCGGCCTGCGCATAGTGGAGCGGCAGAGGCTCCTTGGCCGGCAGAGGCCCAACCGGCATGGGTTCAACCAGGATGGGTTCAACCGGGATGGGCTCGTCCTGCACCGCTGGCGCGGGCTCGGCCCTACGCGGCGGCAGCATGCCGTCGAACGCCGACATGCCGGGTGCGGCGTCTTCCACCAATCGCACCGCGACCTTGCCGACCGCATGGGGCAGTTCGAGCGGCGCTTCCTCGTGCACGTAAGGATCGTGGGGGGAAGGATTGTGGGCGTAAGCGTCGTGCGCGTAATGGCCTTCGTGACCGGCGTCCGCGATAGCCGGCGCGGCCGCCGCGGCGCGGGTCTCGCTGCGGATGCTCTGCTCGATGGCCGCCAGGCGGCCGACCAACTCGCCGAGGGTGCCGTGCACCTGGTCGAGGGCGTTCTGGGTGCGGGCGAGATCGCCCTTCAACTCGCCTTTGAGTTCGTCCTGCGAATGCGCCAGCGAATGGGCCAAGGAATTGGCCAGAGAATTGGTCAGGTCGCTTTTCAGCGCCTCCTGCGCCTGCGCCAGGTCGTATTTCAACGCCTCCTGCGCCTGCGCGAAATCGTGCTTGAGGGCGTCGACCGCCATCGCGTCGTCGCCTTGGCCGGCTGCCGCGGCCTGGGTGTTCTGCTGCTGTTGCTGCTGCTCGATATGCATCAGCAGGTCTGCCAGCCCCCGCTCCACCGCTTCCAACTGCCCGAGCCGCGAATCGGATGCGTCGAGACGTTCGACCAGCGTCGAGATTCGGTCATCGAGCTGGCCGCTCACCGTGTCGCCATGCGCCTGCTGGGCGGCCTGGATCTGCTCGATCTTGCCGGAAAGCGACTGCACGAGTGTTTCCAGCCGCGGCGGCACCGCGTTGCCGGCCTGCGCGCGCTCGGCCAGCGCCTGGCCGAGGGCGTCGATGCGCGCCTCCAGGCTCGACAGGGCGTCGGTGTTGGTGCTGGCGCGCGCGATATGGTCGACCTTGTCGGTGAGCGCCTGAACCTCGGCGGCGAGCGCGCCCACGGCGTCGTTGGAGGCGACGTGATTGGCCATACTGCGCAGGGTGGTGATGGCGGTCTCGAGCTGCGCCATCGTCGCCGGGTCTTTCTGGGCGACGATCAGGTCGATCTTCTGCGCCAGCCCGTGAACCGCGTCGTTGAAGCCGATCAGGTTTTCCGCCGGCGTCAGCCCCTGTAGGGCGTCGCGCACCTCCATGAGGCCGTGTTCGATACCGCCGAGCGCGTTGTGGTCGATGCCGTTCTGCCGGCCTTCCGCGATGCGCTGGGAGAGGCCGTGGATCTGGTGCTCGATGGTCTCGATCGAATGCCGCGGCATGGCCTCGCCGAGGGCGTGGCCGATCTCGCCGAGCTCGGCGCGGAGCGCGTTGATCGCCTGCTCCACGCCCGGCTGGCGCAGGGTTTCGATCTGGTCGGTGATCTTGCGAAGCTGTTCTTCGAGGCCCGACAGGTCCTGGGTCGGCAGCGGCGCCGGCATCGCCGCCTGTGCGGCGGCCTGTGCTGCCTGTTGCTGCCGCCGCCGCTCAGCATCTGCTTGCGGGTGGCGATATCGGCGAGCGCCTGGTTCATGGCCGGAGGCGCCGCCGATTGGGGCCGCTGCGGCGGCATCTGCCGCGGCGGCGGCTGCATCGGGGCGGGTGCGTGCTGCGGGGCGTTATGGACGTAGCGGTCGAGGCGGTCGATCAGCGCGGCGCGCTGGTCGGGCCCCTGCGAGGCCATCGGCCGCTGCGGCGCACGTGCCTGCGGCGCACGTGCTTGCGGCGCCTGGGCCTGGGCCGCGGCGCCGGTGAACTGCTCGATGCGGCGGGAGAGGTCGTCGAGGCGGTTGTTGACCGCGGCGAGCGCGCGCGGGTCGGGCTGCTGGCCGGCCTGCTGCGCGTCCTGCTTGCCCCTGCGCTTGCCCTTCTTCGCGGGCGCCGGCGCGGTGGGCCGCACCCCGGCCTGGGCGGCCTGGTGCATGATGACGGAGTTGAGCCAGTCGTCGAGCGACATGCCGGAGCGGCGCGCCGCCTCCATGGCGGTCTCACGCGCGTCCGGCCTGATGCCTTTCTTAGCTCCCCACGGGACGCCAAATTTCATGTTCGCACCACGTTAAGGTGGAGGCACAAAGAGTCCTGGATGACTCTCGTGGAACCGTTACGCGTTAACGCGGGGTGGATAGGAGGCGCGGTTCTCGTGGCCACCCCCCGACTTTTTCAGTGTCGCGGTAAACAGGCGGTTAACTTTTGCGGGAAGTGCCCGGTTTGCCGGCGAATTCATCCCCTGCGGGTGGCAGCGGGGCCCTTAACGCAGGCGTAAAGCGGCGCTGTCATAATTTGTGCCGGTGAGGGTGGTTTGCTGGCCCTCGACCGGGCCGGCGGGCCTTTCGGCCCGAAGTTGCCCGGGGCGAGGCGACCGCCAGCAGCGAAACTCCATTCAGAGCTCGCGGCGCCCCGGCGCCGGGGGAGAGAACGCAAAATGCCGACCTACCAGGCGCCCATCGACGACACCCTGTTCCTGCTCAACGACGTCTTCCAGCTCGAGCGCTACGGCAACCTGCCGGGCTTCGCCGACGTCAGCCCCGACGTGGTCGAGGCCGTGCTGCGCGAGGCCGGCAAGTTTGCCGAGGAAGTGCTGACCCCGCTCAACCGCGTAGGGGACACCGAAGGCTGCACCCGCGCCGATGACGGCAGCGTGACCACGCCGACCGGCTTCAAGGACGCCTACGCCAAGCTCGTCGAGGGCGGCTGGATCGGCATGTCGGTGCCGGGGGAATTCGGCGGCCAGGGCCTGCCGGAAATCATGACGAATCTCGTCAACGAATATCTCTGCTCGGCCAACATGGCCTTCGCCATGTATCCCGGCCTGACGCAAGGCGCGATCGCCGCGCTCGTGGCCCACGGCTCCGACGCCATCAAGGCGAAATATCTGCCGAAGATGACGCAAGGGACATGGACCGGCACCATGAACCTGACCGAGCCGCACTGCGGCACCGACCTGGGGCTCCTGCGCGCCAAGGCGGTGAAGCAGACCGACGGCTCCTACAAGATCACCGGCACCAAGATCTTCATCTCCGCCGGCGAGCATGATCTCTCCGAAAACATCATCCACCTGGTGCTGGCGCGCATCGAAGGCGCGCCGGAGGGCACCAAGGGCATCTCGCTGTTCGTGGTGCCGAAGGTGATGGTCAATGACGACGGTTCATTGGGCGAACGCAACGCGGTGTCGTGCGGCTCCATAGAGGAGAAGATGGGCATCCACGGCAACGCCACCTGCGTGATGAACTACGACGGCGCCGTCGGCTGGCTGATCGGCGAGGAAAACCGCGGCCTCAACGCCATGTTCACGATGATGAACGAGGCCCGCCTCGGCGTCGGCATTCAGGGGCTGGCGCAGTCGGAAGTCGCCTATCAGAACGCGGCGGCCTACGCCAAGGAACGCCTGCAGGGCCGCGCGCTTGCCGGCGCCAAGTATCCCGACAAGGCGGCCGACCCCATCGTCGTGCATCCGGACGTGCGGCGCGCGCTGATGACCATGCGCGCCTTCAACGAGGCCGGCCGCGCGCTGGTGGTCTGGACCAGCCTGATGGGCGACGTCTCGCGCCGCTCCGACGACAAGAAGCAGCGCCAGAGCGCCGAGGACCACATGGGCCTGCTGACGCCGGTGATCAAAGGCGTGCTCACCGACCGCGGCTTCGAGACCACGGTGATGGCGCAGCAGGTGTTCGGCGGCCACGGCTACATCGCCGAGCACGGCATGGAGCAGTTCGTGCGCGACGCGCGCATCGCCATGATCTACGAGGGCGCCAACGGCATCCAGGCGCTCGATCTGGTCGGCCGCAAGATCGGCAAGAACGCCGGCCGCGCGCTGATGGCCTTCCTCGGCGAGGTCAACAATTACGTAAAAGAGAAGAGCGCCGACAAGGCGATGAAGGATTACGTGACGCCGCTCGGGGTGGCCGCCGGCCATCTGCAAGAAGCGTCGATGTGGTTCATGAAGAACGCCATGACCAAGCCGGACAACGCCGGTGCCGGCGCCACCGACTACATGCATCTCTTCGGCCTGGTCGCGCTCGGCTACATGTGGGCGCGCATCGCCGAAGCGGCGATCGCCAAGCTGCCGAAGGCGAACGGCGCCGCGCCGCGTTACAGCGCCAAGCTCGTGACCGCGCGGTTCTTCATGGAGCGCATGCTGCCGGAGACGGCGTTGCGGCTGGCAAGGATCCAGGCGGGGGCGGGGAGTATGATGGAATTGGGGGACGAGGGGTTTTAGGGCCTCTTTATCCCTCCCCCGTTT
>JARRQH010000111.1:0-8804 GCA_037381985.1 Pseudolabrys sp. | reverse complement strand
GCTGAGCGTGCCGGCAAGGCGCACCGCGTCCATGAGGCCGAAGGCGTGACTCGACGAAACCGGCGCGGACGGCGGCAGGTCGTCACGCGCCAGATCGACCCGGTGAATGCGGCCGGGCGCGCCCAAAGGAGCATCCATGGGCGCGGCGGCATCGACGCATACGACCGCGTCGAATCCTGCCCAATCGTCGATCAGCGCCAGCATGTCGCCACTACGCGCGATCAGGGAAGCACCGTCCGGCAATCGGCCCGCGAGCGCCCGCGCCACGGCAGGGCCTACGCCGTCGTCGCCACGATCCGGGTTGCCCAGACAGGCGACGAGGACCTTGCGCGAGCCGGTTTCGCCGCTCATCCCCGATTGACCGTCAGCTGGAGAAAATGCGCCGAGCACGAGATGCAGGGATCATAATTGCGGATGCTCTGCTCGCAGCGGTCGCGGATGACGTCGTCCGGCTGGTCCAGCACCGTGGCGGCAACCCCGGCCAGATCGGCCTCGATACTCGGCTGGTTCTGCGAGGTCGGCGGCACGATGCGCGCCTTGCGGATCGTGCCCGTCTCGTCGAACTCGTAACGGTGCCAGCAGATGCCGCGCGGCGCCTCGGTGCAGCCGAAGCCGACGCCCGCGCGCGGCTCGACCGGCACGGCCGCCATATCCGGCGGCTCGTAGTCGGCGATGATGCGCAGGGCTTCCTCGCAGGCGTAGGCTATTTCCAACGCCCGCACGATGATGCTCCGGAACGGGTTGGTGCACACCGGTCCCAACCCCGCCTCCTTTGCCAACGCCTGGATGGATGCCGGCAGCTTATCGAAGTTCAACGCATAGCGGGCGAGCGGCCCAACCAGATAGGCGCCGCGCCGCTTCACCACCGAATGCAGCGCCGTCGAATGGGCGACGTGGCGTTCCTCGAACTCCTTCTCGTAGTCGGCGATGTCGATATCGATGTCGCGGTTGGAGACGAGCCGGCCCTCGTTGAACGGGTATTCGTCCGGATGCCGCAAGGCGACGAATTCGTAATCGCGCTGGTAATCCGGGAACGGAAACGTCGCCACCCAGCGCACGAGACCGACCGCAAGATCGCGCCCGCGCTTGAGGTTCTCAGCCGCAGCCACCAGCTCCGCCTTCGTCGGCACCCGATGAAAGCCGCCGGCCTTGACGCTGACCGGATGAATCTCGCGCCCGCCGAGCAGACGCATCAGCTCGTTGCCGACCTTCTTGAGCGCCAAGCCGTTGCGCACGGCGTCGCCATGCTCCTGCGCCATGCTAATGCCGTCGGGGAAGCCGAGGAAATCCGGCGCGTGCAGCATGATCACATGCAGGCCGTGGCTTTCAATCCACTCGCCGCAATAGATCAGCCGCCGCAGCGCGCGGAGCTGGCCGTCGACCGTGACGCCGAAGGCGTTCTCGACCGCGTGCACGGCGCTCATCTGATAGGCGATCGGGCAGATGCCGCAGATGCGCGCGACGATATCGGGCAGTTCGGCATAGCCGCGTCCGGGTAGAAACGCCTCGAAGAAGCGCGGCGGTTCGAAGATGTTGAGCCGCGCCGAGGCCACCTTGCCGTCGCGGATGTCGAGATCGAGCGCGCCCTCGCCTTCGACGCGGGCGAGATAGTCGACCCGGATGGTCTTAGTCGCCATGGGCCTCGCTCTCCTTCCGGAACGGTTCGGCGGCGGCGTTGAAGGTGCGGAACGCGCGGTGGATATCCCGCGCATCAGCGCCGAGCGCGTGCCATTCGCGCGCCAGCGAGCCCGTGTTCGGCGTCTCCATCGGACCGTAGCAGCCATAGCAACCGCGTCGGTAGGCCGGGCAGATGGCGCCGCAGCCGGCATGGGTCACCGGACCGAGGCACGGCGTGCCCTGCACCATCACGCAGATATTGCCGCGCTGCTTGCACTCGACGCAGACGCTGTGCGCGGCGATCGCCGGCTTGCGGCCGGCGAGGAACGCCGAGATCACCTCGAGGAATTGCGCCTTGTCGATCGGGCAGCCATGCAGTTCATAGTCCACCGGCACATGCGCCGAGATCGGCGTCGAGGTGGCAAGCGTCGAGATGTATCGCGGCGAAGCGTAGACCGCGGCGACGAAGTCGTTGACGTCGGCGAAATTGCGCAGCGCCTGGATGCCACCGGCGGTGGCGCAGGCGCCGATGGTGACGAGATGCTTCGACTGCGCGCGTACTTTCTGGATGCGTTCAGCGTCGTGCGCCGTGGTAACCGACCCCTCGACCAGCGACAGGTCGTAGGGGCCCTCGACCACCGCGCTCGAAGCTTCCGGAAAATTGGCGATTTCGATGGCGTCGGCCACGGCGAGCAGTTCGTCCTCGCAATCGAGCAGCGAGAGCTGACAGCCGTCGCAAGAGGCGAACTTCCATACCGCGAGCTTGGGCCGCCGACGCGCGCTCATGTCAGAGCTCCTTCACCGTGAAGAAATCGGCGATCCGATCGTAGCGCATGACCGGCCCGTCCTTGCAGACGAAGGTGGGGCCGAACTGGCAATGACCGCACAGGCCGATGGCGCATTTCATGTTGCGCTCCATGGAGAGATAAATGCGGTCCGTCGTCACGCCGGCGTCGCCGAGCGCGGCCACGGTAAAACGCATCATCACCTCCGGCCCGCAGACCAGGGCAATCGCCTCCTGCGGGTCGAAAGCTGCGCGCGCAATGAGCGCGGGCACGACCCCGACATTGCCGCGCCAGCCGGCATCGGCATGATCGACCGTGATATCGATATCGACATCGAAGCGCCGCCGCCAGTCTTCGATTTCGTCCCTGAACAGCAGGTCCGTGGGCGTGCGGCTGCCGATCAAGATAATGACCCGGCCGTAGCGCTGGCGGTTGGCCAGGACCTCGCGGACGGCCGGGCGCAACGGCGCCAAGCCGAGCCCGCCAGCGACGATGATGAGATCGGCGCCTTCGGCCGCACGCACCGGCCAATAGCTGCCGAACGGCCCCCGCAGGCCGACCGTGGCACCGGCTTCCAGCCGCGCGATCGCGCCGCTGACGGCACCGACATCGCGGACGGTATGGACGAACACGTCGTCGTCCCTGGCGTTCGCGCTCATGCTGATGGGCACCTCGCCGATACCGAAGGCATAGAGCATGTTGAACTGTCCCGGCTCGAAGGCCGGCCTTGCCCCGGACGTCGGCGAAAGCTCCAGGGTCACCGTGTCGTGCAACTCGCGGCGCACACTCCTGACGCGATAGATCGCCGGCACGAACGGATCGGCAAGCGGTGCGCCCCCCATGTCAGGACTGCCCATAGACGTCGAGGATCTGCAGCCGGGTCGCGTGCAGCCGCTTCACGAATACCGGTAGGAACCGCTTCATCATCTCATAGCCGAGATGATGGTCGGCCTCGCATTTGCCGCGCAGGCATTCGGCATTGATGCCGATGGCGCGCGTGACCTCCAGGGCGCGCGCGTCGAACATCCACTTATACGGCGGCACGACCCAGGAGGCGCCGACGACCTCGCCCTCGCCGAGGGTCGCGAAAATGATCGGCGCGCGGCCCGGCGCGGTGATTTCGAGCGCCACCTTGCCGTGGCGGATCAGGAAGAACTCGTTGGCGGCATCGCCCTCGTGGAACAGGTATTCGTCCGCGTCGAAGCGATGATTGCGGGCGCAGCCCGAGACCAGATCGCTGTACTGACGGTCGAGCCCGGCAAAGAACGGATGCTCGCCGACGGCGTGCTCAAGTCCTGCCATGCGCTTTCCCCTTCGCGGCCCCCGGCGCGGCCCGGATCGCCGCCGCCTCTTCCGTGATGTCGATGCCCACCGGGCACCAGGTGATGCAGCGGCCGCAGCCGACGCAGCCCGACGTGCCGAACTGATCGATCCAGCTCGCCAGCTTGTGGGTCATCCACTGCCGGTAACGCGAGCGCGCGGCTTTGCGCACGCTGCCGCCATGGATGTAGGAAAAATCCATGGTGAAGCACGAGTCCCACTTGCGCACGCGCTCGGCGGACGTGCCGGCGAGATCGCTGTGATCCTCGACCGTGGTGCAGAAACAGGTCGGGCACACCATGGTGCAGTTGGCGCAGGTCAGACAGCGATCGGCGACTTCGTCCCAGCGCGGGTGGTTGAGATTGCCGAGCAGCAGGTCCTTGATGCCGTCGGTATCGAGCGTCCGCCCCATCTGGCTCGCGGTGCGCGCGACGATCTTCTCGGCCGCGTCGCGGTCGACTTGCGTCGCCGCGCGATGCGGCACGGCGCCGAGGATGTCGGCGCCGGCGTCGCTCCCGATCGCGACCAGGAAATCGTGGCGGCTGCCGTCCAGGAGTTCGGTCAGCGCCAGATCGAAGCCCGCCTCGGCCTTGGGGCCAGTCTGCATCGAAACACAGAAGCAGGTGCCGCCGGCCTCGCCGCAGTTCACCGCGACGATGAAGGCATCGCGCCGCCGGACTTCGTAAGTGACATCCGGGTACGGACCCTCGCAAAACACCTTGTCCTGGACGGCGATGGCGCTGAGCTCGCAGGCCCGCACGCCGATGAAGGCGTATTTGGGCGGATCGTCCGATTGGTCAATGGCGATGCCGCCATCCTCGCCCTTGCGCGCCGTCCACATCGAGACGACCGGCGGATGCAGGAACCGCTTCCACGACTGCGGACCCACGGCAAAGCCGAACAGCGCCTTGTCGTCACGATGCTGCAAATGATACCGGCCGGCCTCCTGCCGCTCGGTCCAGCCCACCGGCAAGTCCCGCAGCCGCGCGACATCGTCGTAGACAATGGCGCCATCGCGGACGGTCGGCCCCAGAACTTGATACCCACGGCCCGCCAGGGCGTCGATCAGGGCCTGCAGATTGTCGCGCGCGACGACCGCGTATGTCCGTCCTCCTGGAGCGCCAGCCATGAGGTCAGATCCCTACCACGCCCCACGATTAAATTAATTTAAGGAGGGCCCACCGCCATCCTTTGATCTGCGTCAAGTGCTGAACCAATCGCCGTTTGAGTATAGCCGCGAACGAACGGAATTGAAGACCCCGCGCCTCGATGCGGCGCAATTGCCGCAAAAGTTCACCGGATCGGCAGCGGTGATCCGCGCTGTTCCGCAATCGATCGGCGCAAATGACAATGTCATGACGGGAATAACCGACATGGAACGCGAAACCCTTCATCGCCTGCTGCGTGACATGTTGCTGGCCCGCGCCTTCGAGGAGCGCGCCGCGGCCGAGTACATGAAGGGCAACATCAGCGGCTTCATGCACCTCTATCCCGGCGAGGAAGCCGTCGCCGCCGGCGTCATCAATGCGGCGAACCCGTCGGATTACATCGTCAGCACCTATCGCGAACACGTTCACGCCCTGGTGCGCGGCATGCCCGCGCGCAAGGTCATGGCCGAGCTGTTCGGCCGCGCCGACGGCGTCAGCGGCGGCATGGGCGGCTCGATGCACATGTTCGACCGCGAGCGGCGCTTCATGGGCGGCTACGCCATCGTCGGCGAGAGTTGCCCGATCGCCGTCGGCGTGGCCTACGGCGTCGCCATGCGCGGCCTGCCGGACGCGGTGATCTGCTTCTTCGGCGACGGCGCCATGAACCAGGGCGCCTTTCACGAGGCGCTCAACATGGCCGGGCTCTGGCACCTGCCGGTCCTGTTCGTCTGCGAAAACAACCACTACGCCATCGGCACCGAGGTGCACCGGCACTCGGCGGTGCCGGATCTCTACAAGCGCGCCGCCGCCTACAACATTCCGGCCGAGCGGGTCGACGGCATGGACGTCCTCAAGGTGCACGAGGCGACGCTGCGGGCGCTCGACCACGTCCACCGCGGCGACGGCCCGCAGTTCATCGAGTTCGAGACCTACCGCTATCGCGGCCATTCGATGTCGGACCCCGGTACCTACCGACCGGCCGTCGAGGTGAAGGCCTACCAGGCCCATGACCCGATCTCCGCGGCAATCAAGGAATTCGAGTTCAGTTATCCGAAACCGGAAGAGATCGCCGAGGCCGGCGCCGATCACATCGACCGCCTGGCCCAGCACCTGATCGCCGCCGGCCACGCCCACGACGCTGAGGTCGAGGCGATCAAGGCGGAGGTCAAGCAGACGGTCGAGGACGCCGTCCAATTCGCCGCCACCAGCCCGGAGCCGACCATGGACGCGGCGTGGCAGGCGTTGAACTGCAACCGGCACGACGAAGTCCTGATCTGAGAGGAACCCATGGCGGAGGAATTGCTCTATTGGCAGGCGCTGAACCGCGCCATGGACCTCGCGATGGCGGCCGACGAGACGGTGTTCACCCTCGGCGAGGACGTCGGCCTCTACGGCGGCAGCTACCGCGTCACCGAGGGGCTTTACGCCAAATACGGCGAATGGCGGGTGCGCGACACGCCGATCTCGGAAGGCGGCTTCACCGGGCTTGGGGTCGGCGCCGCGCTGGTGGGCCTGCGGCCGGTGGTCGAGATCATGACGGTCAATTTCGCCCTGCTCGCCATCGACTCCATCGTCAACGCCGCCGCCAAGCTCCCCTTCATGTCCGGGGGGCAGTTTTCGATGGCGCTGGTCGTCCGCATGCCCGGCGGCCTCGCGCGCCAGCTCGGCGCGCAGCACTCGCAGCGCATCGAGCAGATGTTCATGAACGTGCCGGGCCTGCGCATCGCGGTCCCCTCGACGCCGCAGGACGCCTTCTGGCAACTCGGCCAGGCCATCAAAAGCGACGAGCCGATCATTCTGCTCGAGCACGAGATGCTCTATTTCACCAAAGGGTCCGTCGACATCGACGCCGAGCCGCCGCCGATGCACCGCGCCGTCGTGCGCCGAACGGGCGCGGACCTGACGATCCTCAGCTATTCGCGCATGGCGCTGTTCGCCGAACAGGCCGCCGCCGAACTCACGAAGGAAGGCATCGAAGCCGACGTCATCGACCTGCGCAGCCTCAACCCCATCGACTGGGACACCTGCGCCAACTCGCTCAAGAAGACCCATCGCCTCCTGATCGTCGAAGAGGACAGCCGCTTCGCCGGTGCCGGCGCCGAACTGGCGGCGGGCCTGACCGAGCGCTGCTTCTCGTCACTACAGGTGCCGCCGCAGCGGCTCGCCAGCCTCGACATCCCGACGCCCTACAACGGCAAGCTCGAAGCCGCCACCATCCCCCAAGTGCCCGATATCGTCGCAGCCGCACGCAAGCTTTGCCAGCCTGCAACGGCCGACGCCGCGGCGGGGTGAGTTCCGCCGCCGATATCACTTCCAGAGTCTTCATCTTGAGCCGTGGCCGTCGTCGGCATTCCGCTCTATATGGGCGGGCTCGCAGGTGCCTGGCATCCGACTGTGATAGGGTGCCGACGTTCAATGCGAGACCGCGAAATGACATCGACAGACAATACCGAATCCGACATCGCCGCCCGGCTCGACATCGCGGTCACGACGCCGGCCATGCACATCCGCAAACCCTTTCTCGACTACGCAGACGAAGAATACGACCGCATCGTGAATTTGAACCTGCGCGGCGTGTTCCTGTTCCTGCGCACGTTCGGCCGGGTCATGCGCGCGCAAGGCGGCGGCAGCCTGATCGCGACCTCGTCCATGCGCGCTATGACGCTCGAACCGGGCATGGCAATCTACGCCGCCACCAAGGCGGGCATCATCCAGTTGGTGCGCGGGCTCGCCTCCGAGCTCGGGCCGAACGGCGTGCGGGTCAACGCGGTGGTGCCGAGCATCGTCGACACAGCGCTGGTGCAGCCGCTGAAGGCGAAGCCTGAGATCTTCAACAAGCTCGCCGCCCACACGGCGTTCGACCGTTGGAGCGAGCCGAGCGAGGTCGCCGCGGCGATTGCCTTCCTGGCGTCGGACGCCGCCAGCTACGTCACCGGCAGCGCCATGATGGTGGACGGCGGCTGGACCGCCATCGACGGTCCGCCGTCAGGCCTGACGCAGACGGCGCCGAACTGACCGATTTCGCCCTTATAAGGCCATGCCGCCGTCGACCAGGTGGGTATGGCCGGTGATGTAACTCGACTCGTCGGAGGCGAGGAACAGCGCCAGATTTGCAACCTCCTCGACGGTGCCGAGCCGGCCGATAGGCTGGCGGTCGATGAAGGCGGTGCGGGCCGCTTCGAGCGACTGGCCGGTTGCCTTGGCATTGGCCTCGATGCGCTCGTCGAGCGACGGCGACTGGATCGTGCCGGGGCAGATGGCGTTGCAGCGGACGCCTTTGCGGATGAAGTCGGCCGCCACCGCCTTGGTCAGCCCGATGATCGCCGCCTTGGTAGCGCCGTAGACGTAGCGGTTGGGCACGCCGCGGATCGACGACACCGCCGAGGCGATGTTGACGATCGAGCCGCCGCCGTTCTCCAACATCGCCGGCAGGAAGGCGCGCAGCATACGGTGCATCGATTTGACGTTGACGTCGAAGGAGAAGTCCCAGTCCTTCTCGGAGCAATCGAGCACCGAGCCCTGATGCACATAGCCGACGCAATTGGCGAGGATGTGCGGCGCGCCGTGCTCGCCGATCGTCGACTTGGCGGCGGCCTCCACCTGGTCCGTGGACAGCGCGTCGAGCGCGAAGGTCTTGACCGCTTTGAGGCCCTTCAGCTTTTCGGCGTCGAGATCGCTGGCGATCACGTCGGCGCCTTCGGCAATGAAGACTTCGGCGATGGCGCGGCCAATGCCCTGCCCCGCCGCCGTCACGAACGCGCGCTTACCCTTCAATCGATCGGTCATTGTAGCATTCCTTTCAAGTCCGATACTCGAAGCTCGTTCCGTCATCCTGAGGTGCGAGCGCAGCGAGCCTCGAAGGATGACGGCCTCAACTTTGTGGGCCGTCGCCCTTCGAGGGCCGCGCTGCGCGCGGCCACCTCAGGGTGACGGA
>JARRQH010000110.1:0-17751 GCA_037381985.1 Pseudolabrys sp. | reverse complement strand
CGCAAGCGCGCGGTCGAAGCTGACCAGCGCCTCGTCGTAGCGACCGAGCGTCCGCAGCAGGCTGCCGCGGTTGTAATGCGCCTCGGCGTAGTTCGGCTTGAGCAGGATCGCCTTGCGGTAGGCCTCGAGCGCTTCGTCGTACCGGCGCAGCGCCGCGAGCACGGCGCCGCGGTTGTTGTGCGCTTCGGCGTATTTCGATTTCAGCTTGATGGCGCGGTCGAAGCTTTCCAGCGCCTCCTCGCGACGTTCGAGCGCGTTGAGGATGAGGCCGTGGTTGAGCAGCACCTTCGGCGACGGCTCGCGCACGCGCATGGCCGCGGAGACGAGATTGAGCGCCTCGGCGGCCTGACCCTTGGCGAGCTTGATGAGCGCCATCATCTGCAGCGCGTCGAAATGGTCGGGCCGCGCGGCCAGGACCTGCGCGTAGAGCGGCTCGGCCTGCGCGAACTGACCGCGCTCATGGAGTTGCAGCGCCTGGGCGAAGGCCTGCGCCACGTTGACCGAGCCAGGCTTCGTCAGCGGTTGCGGCATGCTATTCGGTTCTCCCCTCCCGAGAGGTAAAAAAGCCCGGCTGAGTCGTCCAGGAAAAATTCCGTCTGTTGTCATGGAGTTAGTGCCCCGAACGGGCCGTCACCGGGCTGACGGAGGCGAAGAATTGCGGCTATGGTCGTCCGCAGAAGAACCGGTAAGGACAATTTTCGAGGCTTTGCATGTCGTTGAAGGGCAAGACACTTTTCATCACCGGCGGCTCGCGCGGCATCGGGCTGGCAATCGCGCTGCGCGCCGCCGCCGACGGCGCCAACGTGGCGATTGCCGCCAAGACGGTGGAGCCGCATCCCAAGCTCGAAGGCACCATCCACACCGCCGCCGCGGAAATCGAGAAGGCCGGCGGCAAGGCCCTGCCGCTCGCAGTCGACGTGCGCGACGAGGAATCCGTGAAGAACGCGCTGGAGCGGACCGCGGCGACGTTCGGCGGCATCGACATCGTGGTCAACAACGCCAGCGCCATCCAGCTCACCCCGGTGCGTGAAACCGACATGAAGCGCTTCGATCTGATGCATCAGATCAACACGCGCGGCACGTACATGGTGTCCAAATACGCCATCCCGCATCTGCTCAAGGCGGCGAACCCGCATATCCTCATGCTGTCGCCGCCGCTCGACATGAAGGAGAAGTGGTTCGCCCCGCACACCGCCTACACCATGGCCAAGTTCGGCATGAGCCTGGTGGTGCTGGGACTTGCCGGCGAATTGAAAGGCAAGGTGGCCGTCAACGCGCTGTGGCCGCGCACGACCATTGCCACCGCCGCGATCAAGAACCTGCTCGGCGGCGACGAAGTGATGCGACGCTCGCGCACGCCGGCGATATTGGCGGACGCGGCCTATCGCCTTTTCGAGAAGGACAAGAGCTTCACCGGGAACTTTCTGATCGACGACAATTTCCTGGCCTCGGAAGGCGTCACCGATTTCGACCCATACCGCGCCGACGCTAGCCAGCCGTTGCAGATGGATTTCTTCGTGCCCAACGACATGCCGCCACCGGAAGGGGTGAGTTTGGGGGCGGCCAAGTCGGCTTGAGCGCGCGCACAAACCGATGTTGTCATCGCCCGCGAAGACGAACGATCCAGCAACCCCGGTCTCCAAGATGCGGATCGACAGGGGTTACTAGGTCCCCGCCGGCGCGGGGACGACGGCGGAGAATGCTGGCAGCGACAGCGCAAATCACAGCGTTTGCACCCGCCCTTCCACCCGCGTTACAAATTGCCCCATGTCCACGACCCTTTACGTCACCCATCCCGCCTGCCTGAACCACCTGACCCCGCCGGGACATCCGGAACGGCCGGACCGCCTGCGCGTGGTCGAGCGCACGCTGGAAGACGAGCGCTTCCAGACGCTGGCGCGCGAGCAGGCGCCGATGGCGGACGCTGACATCGTCACGCTCTGCCATCCGGCCGACTACGTCGACGCCATCCGCAACGCCTCGCCCGACGAGGGCAACATGGTGCGACTCGATGCCGACACCTCGATGTCGTCGGGCAGCCTGGAGGCAGCGCTGCGCGCGGTCGGCGGCGGCGCGCTCGCCGTCGACGAAGTGATGACCGGCAAGGTGGCGAACGCTTTCGTCGCCGTGCGCCCGCCCGGGCACCACGCCGAGACCGCGCAGCCGATGGGCTTTTGCTTCTTCAACAGCGCGGCGATCGCGGCGCGCTACGCGCAGCGCAAGCACGGCGCCGAGCGGGTGGCGATCGTCGATTTCGACGTGCACCACGGCAACGGCTCGCAGGACATCTTCTGGTCGGACAAGACGGTGATGTACTGCTCGACCCACGAGATGCCGCTGTTTCCCGGCACCGGCGCCGCCAGCGAAACCGGCGAATTCCAGAACATCGTCAACGCGCCGCTCTCGGCCGGCGACGGTGGCGACGCCTTCCGCGAGGCGATGGAGACGGCGATCCTGCCGCGGGTCAACGGCTTCAAGCCGGACCTGATCGTGATCTCGGCCGGCTTCGACGCGCACACCCGCGATCCGCTCGCCAACCTCAATCTGGTGGAGGCGGACTTCGCCTGGATCACGAAGAAGCTGATGGAGATCGCCGATGACTGCGCCAACGGGCGCATCGTGTCTATGCTGGAGGGCGGCTACGACCTGGTCGGGCTGTCGCGCTCGGCCGCCGCGCATGTGATGGCGTTGATGCGGGGGTAAGACTTTTTATTGGTCGCGCGGCCGGACGCAAAACCGGTTCCCACTTTTGCTGGCCGCGCTCCTACCGCGCCGTCAGCCCGCCATCGACCGGCACGTCGGCGCCGGTGATGAAAGCCGAATCCTCCGACAGCAGATAGACGATCAGCTTGGCGACTTCCTCAGGCGCGCCGAGGCGACCGAGCGGAATGTCGTTCGATAGCTGCTGCTTCACCGTCGCCGGATCGCGTGTGCCGCCGGCGATGCCGTCGACCATCGGGCCTTCGATGAAGGCGGGACACACCGCGTTGCACCGCACCGGCGGCTTGTAGCGCGCGCCGTGCAGCGCCACCGACTTGGTCAGCAGCGACACGCCACCTTTTGAAGCGCTATAGGCCGGCAGGTTGGCGCTGCCGACCAACCCGAGCACCGACGAGAGATTGACGATCGCCCCGCCCTGCTTGCGCAGCATCGGGAAGGCGTACTTGCAGCCGAGGAAGGTGCCGTCGAGATTGACCGACAGCACGCGCCGCCACTCGGCGAACTCGGCCTTCTCGAGATGGGCAACGCTGGCGATGCCGGCAGCATTGACCAGGCCGTCGAGCCGGTCATGGTCGCGTTCGATATCGGCGGCCAGGCGCTGCCAGCCGGCCTCCGACGTGACGTCGAGTTCGGCGTCGATGCCGGCGCCGCGCTTCAAATCGCTGGCAATGGCGGAACCGCCGGCCGAACGGATGGCCGCAACCACGGCGGAACCGATGGCGCCGCCCGCGCCCGTCACCAGAACAAGTTTTTCGGTCAGATCGGCCATGCTTTTGTTATCTCGACGGTTCAATAATATGGGCGGTTGCCTTTATCGTGTTTGTCGAGCATTCACCAGCCGATGTCATCCAAGTCGCCCGCTGAGCCCATCTGCCTCGTGACCGGCGCCTCCTCCGGCATTGGCGCCGCGCTCGCGCGCGAGTTCGCCCGCCACGGCCACGCGCTGGTGCTGACGGCGCGCCGCGAGGCACCACTCAAGGCACTGGCGGACGAGATCGCCACTGCCGGTCGTGCCCGGCCGCAGGTCATCACCGCCGACCTCGCCACGCCGGAAGGCGTCGCGGCTCTGGCCGACGCGCTCGGCGTGCGTGGGCTGGAGCCGTCCTACCTCGTCAACAATGCGGGCTTCGGCGCCTTCGGCGAAGCCGCCGAGATCGCCATCGAAGACCAGTTGAAACTGATCGACCTCGACGTGCGCGCCCTCACCGACCTGACGCTGCGCTTCGCCGACAGCGTCACCCGCCACCGGGGTGGCATCCTCAACGTCGCTTCCATTGCCGGCTTCCTGCCCGGGCCGGGCCTGGCCGCCTACCACGCCGCCAAGGCCTACGTGGTCTCGTTCACCGAGGCGCTGCACCAGGAACTGGGCACCGAAGGCGTCAAGGTCTGCGCGCTGTGCCCGGGGCCGGTGGAGACCGAATTCTTCGACCGGGCCGGCATCCCGCCCGGCTATTTCCCGGCTTTCCTGGCGCGTTCGCCCGAGCGGGTGGCGCGCGCCGGCTACCAGGGGATGATGAGCGGCCACCGTGTGGTGGTGCCGGGCAAGCCCAACCGGATCGTCACCCTCCTGCCCCGGCTGCTGCCGCGCGGACTGGTAGCGGCCGGCAGCGCCTGGCGCTGGCGGCGGGCGGTTGGCCGCAAGCGCTGATCCCTCTATGGTCGGCCCCGACGAATCCCTGGGACCCGCGCGCAATGGCCGATACCAATAGCGATATCAAGAAGATGCCCTTCGAGCGGGCGATCGAGGAGCTGGAGACGATCGTCAAGCGGCTCGAGGAGGGCAAGGTTCCGCTCGAGGAATCAGTAGCAATCTACGAGCGCGGCGAGGCGCTGAAGGCGCGCTGCGAGGAACTCCTGCGCCAGGCCGAGGCACGGGTGGAAAAGATCACCCTCGACGCCGCCGGCAAACCGACCGGCAGCGAGCCGCTCGACGTGGACTGAGCCCAAACGCCAGCGCAACCGCCAGGGCGGCTCTTGCCGGCGCGGCAACCGTGTGGCGGCCATCCCGCCACCCGTAAAATAGCACCTCCTCTGCCATGGAATTGCCCAGACTGCCTCTTCTATGGTTATTCTCATTCTGAGTTCCCTGCGGCGGGCCCCTAAACCGCGCCCGCCTGACGTTCATTTCCGGAGTGTGCTTTGCACCAGCCGTCTAAGACCCCGCTGCTCGACCGCGTCCACGTTCCCGCCGACCTGAAGAACTTCTCCGCCGAGCAGCTCAAGCAGCTCTCCGGCGAAGTGCGCGCCGAGATGATCGACGCCGTCGCCAAGACTGGCGGCCATCTCGGCGCCGGCCTCGGCGTCGTGGAACTCACCGTCGCACTGCACCACGTGTTCGACACGCCCGCCGACCGCCTGATCTGGGACGTCGGGCACCAAGCCTATCCGCACAAGATCCTTACCGGCCGGCGCGACCGCATCCGCACCATCCGCCAGGGTGGCGGGCTTTCCGGCTTCACCAAGCGCGCCGAGAGCGAATACGACCCGTTCGGCACCGCGCATTCCTCGACCTCGATTTCCGCCGGCCTCGGCATGGCGGTGGCGCGCGATCTCGCCGGCAAGAAGAACAACGTCATCGCCGTGATCGGCGACGGCGCCATGTCGGCGGGCATGGCCTACGAGGCCATGAACAACGCCGGCGCCCGCGACGAGCGGCTGATCGTCATCCTCAACGACAACGAGATGTCGATCGCCCCGCCGGTCGGCGCCATGTCGGCCTATCTGGCGCGGCTCATCTCCGGCAAGACCTACCGGTCCTTGCGCGAACTCGGCAAACAGGTGGCGCATCATCTGCCGAAGTTCATCGAGGAGCCGGCCCGGCGCGCCGAAGAATACGCGCGCGGCATGTTGACCGGCGGCACGCTGTTCGAGGAGCTCGGCTTCTATTACGTCGGGCCGATCGACGGCCATAATCTCGACCACCTGCTGCCGGTCTTACGCAACGCGCGCGACAGCGAGACCGGCCCGATCCTGATCCACGTCATCACGCAGAAGGGCAAGGGCTACGCGCCGGCGGAGAATTCCGCCGACAAATATCACGGCGTGGTCAAGTTCGACGTCGCCACCGGCGCGCAGATGAAGTCGCAGCCGAAGGCGCCGCAATACACCAAGGTGTTCGCGCAGAGCTTGGTCAAGGAAGCGAAGAGGGACGACAAGATCGTCGCGATCAGCGCGGCGATGCCGTCCGGCACCGGGCTCGACCTGTTCGAGAAGGAATTCCCCAAGCGCTTCTTCGACGTCGGCATCGCCGAGCAGCACGCGGTCACCTTCGCCGCGGGCCTCGCGACCGAAGGCTACAAGCCGTTCGCGGCCATCTATTCGACCTTCCTGCAGCGCGGCTACGACCAGGTGGTGCACGACGTTGCCATCCAAAAGCTGCCGGTGCGATTCGCGCTCGACCGCGCGGGTCTGGTCGGCGCCGACGGGCCGACCCACGCCGGCGCGTTCGACACCGCCTATCTCGGCTGCCTGCCCGGCTTCGTGCTGATGGCGGCCGCCGACGAAGCCGAGCTGGTGCACATGGTGGCGACGCAGGTCGCCATCGACGACGCGCCGAGCGCCTTGCGCTACCCGCGCGGCGAAGGCGTCGGCGTCGAGATGCCGGCGGCAGGCAAGCCGCTCGAAATCGGCAAGGGCCGCGTCGTCGCCGAAGGCAGCAAGGTGGCGCTGTTCTCCTATGGCACGCGGCTCGCCGAATGCCTGACCGCGGCCAAAGAGCTTGGCGCCTACGGGCTCTCGACCACCGTCGCCGACGCGCGTTTCGCCAAGCCGCTCGATATCGAGTTGCTCCTGCGGCTCGCGCGCGAGCACGAGGTGCTGATCACCATCGAGGAAGGCTCCATCGGCGGCTTCGGTTCGTTCGTGCTGCAGGCGCTGGCCGACAACGGCATGCTCGATCGCGGCCTGAAGGTGCGCAGCATGGTGCTGCCCGACACCTTCATCGACCAGGATTCGCCGACCGCCATGTACGCGGCCGCCGGCCTCGACGCCAAGGGCATCGTCACCAAGGTGTTCGAGGCGCTCGGCAAGGACGTCGCCGACGCAACGGTGAAGCTGGCGTAAGCCACGAGACTTTTCCCGGGTGCGGCGGCTAACCACTGCAGTCATCATCCGCGAAAGCGGATGATCCAGTAAACACGGTGCTTGCGATCATGACTGATCCTTGCGTTTACTGGATGCCCCGCCTACGCGGGGCATGACAGCGGAGTTTGAATGACCGCCCCTCCCCGCCAACGCGCCGATCGATTGCTGGTCGAACGCGGGCTGTTCGACAGCCGCGCCAAGGCGCAAGCGGCGATCGCCGCCGGGCTGGTCAGCGCCAACGGCGTCGCGGTGCGCAAAGCGTCGGAGGAAATCGCCAGCGACGCGGCCATCGATGCGACGCCGGCGCACCCTTACGTCTCGCGTGGCGGCTTGAAGCTTGCCGCCGCGCTCGACCATTTCGGCTTCGATCCGAAGACCAGAGTCTGTCTCGATGTCGGCGCCTCCACCGGCGGCTTCACGCAGGTGTTGTTGGAACGCGGCGCCAAACGCGTCTACGCGATCGATGTCGGCCGCGGGCAATTGCACGAGTCGTTACGGGTGCGGCCGGAGGTAGTGTCATCGGAGGCAACCGACATCCGAACGCTAGCGCCCGGCCAGTTCGATCCGCCGCCCGATCTGGTCACCATCGATGTCAGTTTCATTTCGCTGAAACAGGTGCTGCCGGCCGCTCTTGCTCTGACCAAGCCGCCCGCGCAACTTGTGGCGCTGATCAAGCCGCAGTTCGAGGCCGGCCGCGACGCGCTCAAAAAGGGCATCGTGCGCGACGAAGCCGTGCGCCAGGCGGTGTGCGACGATATCGCGGCGTTCGTGACCTCGCTCGGCTGGCGCGTTCTTGGTATCATTCCCTCACCCATTGTCGGCGGCGATGGCAACGTGGAGTTCCTGCTGGCGACAACCCACGGTTAGTCGCGATCGCATCAGCGAACACGATCCGATCCATACGCCGCAATGATGGATGTGGCCCGGGAGCCACGCCACCGCGGCGACTGCCGGCGCGACAATAACGGGCCTTGGTCCCGCCATAAGGTCCCCTATGGTGGCGCCACCATGACCATTCCGAATTCAACCCTGACCGCGGGCGCCGCCGCCCCGCAGCACGACGGCCTTTGGCGCCTTGAGCTGGCCAGAACGGTCAAGCTCGCGCTGCCGATCGCGCTCACCCAACTCGGCCAGGTCGCCATGTTGACCAGCGATCTCATCATCGTCGGCCATCTCGGCGACAAAGCCATCGCCGGCGCGGCGCTGGGGCAGACCGTCATGTTCACCGCCTTCGTGCTCGGCATGGGGCTGGTGTCGGCGGTCGCGCCGTTGGCCGCGCAGGCCTTCGGCGCGCGCGAGCCGCGCATGGTCCGCCGCGCGCTGCGCGTCGGGCTGTGGGCGTCCGTCATGCTGGCCGTTCCGCTGACCGCGTTGCAGCTCGCCGGCGAGCATCTGCTGCTGGCGCTCGGCCAGGAGCCGGAGACGGCGCGGCTCGCCGGCATTTATCTCACCGGTTTGAGCTGGTGCCTGGTGCCGGCCTGGTGGTTCATCGCGCTGCGCGGCTTCATGAGCGCGGTCAACCGACCCGAACCGGCGCTGTGGATCACGCTGGCCGCCATTCCACTGAACGCGCTACTCGCCTATGCCCTCGTCTACGGCGCCTTCGGCCTGCCGCGGCTCGAGCTGCTGGGTGCGGGGCTCGCCACCACGCTCATCAACATTGCCATGTGCGCCGCCGGCTTCTGGCTCACTTATGTGCAGCGGCCGTTCAAGAAGTACCGTGTGCTCAGCCGGTTCTGGCGACCCGATTGGCCGCTGATGCGGGAACTGGTCGTCGTCGGCGTTCCGATCTCCGGCAGCTTCCTGCTCGAATATGGCCTGTTCGCCACTGCCGCCATCATGATGGGATGGATCGGCACCACTGCGCTGGCGGCGCACCAGATCGCCCGCCGGCTTTACCGCCATCGGGTTGGCCGCCGGCTTCATGGCGACGATGGCGCTGCTGGTGATCGGATCCCGCCACCTCATTCCGCTGGCCTTTCTCGGCACGGCCGACGCCGACACGCCTGCGACGGCAGCCCTGGCCGCGACCCTGCTCGCAATCGGCGCGACCTTCTCCATCGTCGACGGCATCCAGACCGTGGCCGCCGGCGCCTTGCGCGGCCTCAACGACACGCGGATACCGCTGCTGCTCGCGGCGTTCAGCTTCTGGGGCGTCGGCTTCCCCGCCTCCTATGCGCTGGCCTTCCTGGCCGGGATGCAGGCGCCCGGCATCTGGGTCGGCTTCGCCCTCGGCCTTGGCGTCTACGCGCTGCTGCTGGTTGGGCGTTTCAATGCGCTGACCCGCCGCGGCTACATGCCGGCGGCGCCGGGGCACGTCGCCGCGCTTTGACGAGGCGCATTGCTGCCGGTGCCGTTTGTCGGCTAAGGCGAGGCGTGACCGAACAACTGACCATCACCGGCATCGGCCATCGCGGCGACGGCGTGGCGGCAACGCCCGCGGGTACCGTCTATGTGCCCTATACGCTGCCGGGCGAGACGGCGACGGTCGAGCCCGTCGCCGGCCATCCCGACCGCCGCCATCTCCTGCATATCGACACGCCGAGCCGCGAAGCAGGACGTGATCGCGCCGCTCGCGTCATTGATCGACGCCCACGGCGATGGCCGCCGTCGCGCGGTACTGCATGCCCGGCGCGGCACCCATGACGTGCTGGAGGTCGGCTTCACCGCGCCGCGCGCCCATCACGTCATCGCCATCGACACCTGCCCGATCCTGGCGCCCGGACTGAATGGTGCGATCAAGGCGGCGTGGGCCATCGCCGACGTGCTCAGGGTCACCGAGAAGCCGCTCGACATCCAGGCGACCGCGACCGACTCAGGCCTCGACATCGACGTGCGCGGCTCCGGCAAGCTGACGTCGGAACGCATGGCGGCACTGGCCCGCCTGGCGCAAACGCACAAGCTCGCCCGCCTCACCCGCCACGGTGAATTGGGAGTGCAGAACGCGCCGCCAGTCATCACGGTCGGCCGCACCAAGGTGCCGCTGCCGCCGGGCGCCTTCCTGCAGGCGACAACGCAAGGCGAAGCTACGCTGGCACGGCTCGTCAACGAATACGTCGGCAAGGCCAAGCGCGTCGCCGATCTCTTCGCCGGTATCGGCACCTTTGCTTTGCGCCTGGCGGAGAGCGCCCGCGTCACCGCAGCCGACAGCGAGGCGGACGCGATTGAAGCTTTGAAAAAGGCGGCAGCCGGCGCTTCCGGCCTGAAACCGATCGAAGCGGTGACGCGCGATCTGTTCCGCCGACCGCTGATGGCGAGCGAATTGAAAGCTTTCGATGCCGTCGTGTTCGATCCGCCGCGCCAGGGCGCCGAGCGCCAGGCGCAGGAGCTGGCCAAGAGCGGCGTGCGCACCATCGTCGCGGTGTCGTGCAACACCAATACCTTCGCGCGCGATGTGCGGCTGCTGGTGGACGGCGGCTACCGCGTCGACGAGATCACGCCGGTCGACCAGTTCCGCTATTCGCACCACGTGGAAATCGTGGCCAAGCTCACCCGCTGATCACGGGAATTTGCCCGGAGCACCCCAGCGTTGCTCCCACAGCGTCTCGCCGATCAGGCAGGACACGCGCGGGTGCTCGGCCGACGCGCGGATAACGCGCGCTTTCGGCGTGCGGCCGGCGACTTCCAGCACCAGCTTGTTGCGCGTCGCCTCGACGAATTGCTCGCGCCCGCGCACCGGGATGACGAAGGAGCCGGGCCCGCCGGTGACGCAGTCCTCGTAGTACCAGTCGAGATGGGCGATATCCGTCATGCCACGGTAGGGCCGCTTGAGCATCAGCGGCAGGCCGTTGATGACGATACCCTGCGTGACGATCGCGTCGCGCACGGGCGCGACCGGCATGCCGCTGTTGTTGGGGCCGTCGCCGGAGACGTCGATCACGCGGCGCAGGCCACGATAGCCGCTGGTGGCGAACAGCCCTTGCGCGAACGCCAGCCCGCCGGAAATCGAGGTGCGCGAAGCGCGCCGGTAAGGCGCGCGCGCGATCTCGGCGGCGACCGCGTCGGCCGACTCCGGGCCTTCGATCAGCCGCCAGGGCACCACCACCTGCTGATCGTGCTGGCCGGCCCATTCGACATAGGTGATGGCGATCTTACCGTGGGCGCCCTCGCGCAACGCCTGCAGGAATTCCTTGGAGATCAGCGCCAGACGATAGCCCTCGCGCTGCAGCGCCTGCTCGTCGGGGTCCATCGAATAGGAGACGTCGACCGCCAGCACCAATTCGACATCGACAGGAATGGCGTTCGGCTTCGTGTCGGTGGGCTGGCGCCAGAGTCGTGTTGTCTGACTGACGATGCCGAAACCCAGGTCGCCAAGAGCCAGACTAAGAACCGCGGCGGCCAATGCGCCGCCCGCAAGCCTCACCAGGCCGTGCCGTTCCATGATTTCAACTCCCCGGAAGGGACGTCAAAATGCTCGCACGCTATTCGAGGTAAATAAAGGCCATTGTCGTCACTCCGGAACGGCGCGAAAATGCAAATCCACGTGCCGGCATTCCGGAACGACGAAGAGAATTCAGCCTTCGGTCTCGGTGTCGACGATCTCGATGCCAAAACCGCTCACGCCCACGTAGGTCCGCTTGGACGAGGCCAACAGGCGGATCGAGGAAATGCCAAGGTCTTTCAATATCTGCGCGCCGAGGCCGATCTCGCGCCATTGCTGCGAGCGGGCCGACTCGGTACCGGTCTCGCCCTCGTGCGGTATCTGCGCCACCGGCACGCCGGCGGTGCCGTCGCGCAGGTAGATGATGACGCCGCGGCCTTCCCGCTTGAAGCGCGCCAGCGCCGCATGGATCGTCTTGGCGCCGCCGAACACGTCGCCGATCACGTCGGCGCGGTGCAGCCGCGCCGGCACGTCCATGCCGTCGCCGAGATCGCCGTAGACGAAGGCCAAGTGGTGCACGCGGTCGAACGGCGTGACGTAGGCGTAGCCCTGAAGCTCGCCGATTTCCGAGGCGAGACGGAAATCGCCAACCCGCTCCACCAGCTTGTCGCGCACTTGGCGGTAGGCGATCAGTTCGGCGATCGAGACCTGCGCCAGCTTGTGCTGCTCGGCAAAGGCGGCGACGTCGGGCCCGCGCATCACCGTGCCGTCATCCTTCATCAGCTCCGACAGCACGCCGACCGGCGGCAGGCCGGCCAGCCGGCAGAGGTCGATGCAGGCTTCGGTATGGCCCGAGCGCATCAGCACGCCGCCCTGGCGCGCGACCAGCGGAAAGACATGACCGGGGCGCACGAAATCGGCGGCCCCGCTGTTGTCGTTGGCCAGCGCCCGCACGGTGTTGGTGCGCTCCTCCGCCGAGATGCCGGTGGTGAGGCCGTGGCGCACGTCCACCGTCACCGTGAAGGCAGTGCCGAGCGGGGCGTCGTTTTCCGCCACCATGGGATCGAGATGCAGCCGGCGCGCCTGTTCGACGGCCATCTTCTCCGGCGTGCAGAGCGAAGCGGCGACGAACATGTCGCCCTCATTCTCGCGGTCGTCGTCATCGGTGACGACGACGATCTCGCCGTTGGCGAAAGCCTTGATCGCCGCTTCGACTTTGGCGTGGGTGTCGGACACTCGGATTACCTCGAAGTGATTCAGGCGCCGGAGGGGAACGGCCACACCGTTCCCTCGCCGGCATTGGCGCCCATCTGGCCGCGGTGCATGAGATAGTGATCGGCCAGGACGCACGCCACCATGGCCTCGGCGACCGGCACCGCGCGGATGCCGACGCAAGGATCGTGGCGGCCCTTGGTCATCACCTCGGTATCGTTGCCGTGGCGGTCGACGGTCTTGCGCGGCGTCAGGATCGACGAGGTCGGCTTGACCGCGAAACGCGCGACGATCGGCTGGCCGGTGGAAATACCACCGAGAATGCCGCCGGCGTGGTTAGACAAGAACAGCGGCTTGTCGTCGTTGCCGACGCGCATCTCGTCGGCGTTGTCCTCGCCGCGCAATTCGGCGGTTTCGAAGCCATCGCCGATCTCCACGCCTTTGACCGCATTGATGCCCATGAGCGCCGACGCCAGATCGGCATCAAGCTTGGCGTAGATCGGCGCGCCCAGGCCCGCCGGCACGCCGTCGGCGACCACCTCGATCACGGCACCGATGGACGAGCCCTCTTTACGAAGACCATCGAGGTATTCCTCGAAGAACTTGGCTTGCACCGGATCGGGGCAGAAGAACGGATTGTTGTGGACCTCGTTCCAGTCCCAGCGCGAACGGTCGATCTTATGTGGTCCCATCTGCACCAGAGCGGCGCGCACAGTGACATCCGGCACGACCTTGCGCGCCACCGCACCGGCGGCTACGCGCGCGGCGGTCTCGCGCGCAGAGGCGCGGCCGCCGCCGCGATAATCGGTGATGCCGTATTTGACGTCATAAGTGTAGCTGGCGTGGCCGGGGCGATACTTGTCCTTGATCGCCGAATAATCCTTCGAGCGCTGGTCGACGTTCTCGATCAACAGCATGATCGGCGTGCCCGTGGTGACCTGCTGGCCGGTGGCTTCGTCGGTGAAGACGCCGGACATGATCTTCACCGCGTCCGGCTCCTGGCGCTGGGTGGTGAAGCGCGACTGACCAGGCCGGCGACGGTCGAGCTCGGCCTGGATGTCGGCGGCGCCGAGCGGGATGCGCGGCGGACAGCCGTCGACCACGCAGCCGATCGCCGCCCCGTGGCTTTCGCCGAAGGTCGTGAACCGGAACATGTGGCCGAAGGTATTGAAGGACATGGGCGGGTTCGTACCCTGAGGGCAAACGGGGGTCAAATCACCCCGTTACCTAGCGTAAAGGCTCCCGCCTTCGCGGGGACAAAGTGGAATTAAGCATAGCGCGTGAGGTTTTCGCCCTCGAACACATAGATCACGCCCTGCTCGATATCGATGAGCGGGGCCGCCGCCGGCTTGGCGACGCCGAGCGCGGCCATCAGCCCGCGCGCGGTGCCGCCATGGGCGGTCGCCACCGTGTCGCGCGTGAGGCCCGCGTACCAGGCGTGCATGCGCGCCGACACGGCCTCGTAGCTCTCGCCGCCGGGCGGCAGAAAGTGCCATTTGTCGTGCTCGCGGGCGGCGACGCCTTCGGGATCGCGCGCGCGCATTTCCGCGATGGTGCTGCGCTCCCAGGTACCGAAGGAGATTTCGGTCAGCTCCGGCAATACCTGGAAGCCGTCCGGGTCCAAGCCCATGGTGGTGCGCGCCAATTGCATGGTCTCGCGCGCGCGGCCGAGCGGGCTCGACACATAGTCGAGGCCGGCCGGATCGACGCCGTCACGCGCGAGCAGGTCGCGCAGCACCTCACCGCAATGCTTCGCCTGCTCGCGGCCGCGCGCGTTGAGCGGAATGTCCTGGCGGCCCTGCAGGCGCGCCTCGACGTTCCAATCGGTCTCGCCGTGACGGAGATAATAGAGAATGGGCCGCGTCATCGAACCGAGCCCTCGCACCAAGCCCGCGTGCTATTCCTTGACCCCGATGTCGGGCGCATCGGGGTGCTTCATGCCAACGACGTGATAACCGGCATCGACGTGGTGGATCTCGCCGGTGACGCCGCTCGCCATGTCGGAGAGCAGATAGACGCCGGTCTTGCCGACATCTTCCAAGGTCACGTTGCGGCGAAGCGGGGTATTGTACTCGTTCCACTTCAGGATATAGCGGAAGTCGCCGATGCCAGCGGCGGCCAGCGTCTTCAACGGCCCGGCCGAGATGGCGTTGACGCGGATGTTCTTCTCGCCGAGGTCGGCCGCCATGTAGCGCACCGAGCATTCCAGCGCCGCCTTGGCGAGCCCCATGACGTTATAATGCGGCATCCACTTCTCGGCGCCGTAATAGGTAAGCGTCAGCAGCGAGCCGCCGTTGGTCATCAGCTTCTCGGCGCGCTGGGCGACCGCCGTGAACGAGTAGCAGCTCACCAGCATGGTCTGGCTGAAATTGTCGGCGGTAGTGTCGACGTAGCGGCCGTCGAGCTGATCCTTGTCGGAGAAGGCGATGGCGTGCAGGACGAAATCGAGCGAGCCCCAGGCCTGCTCGACAGCGCCGAACACCGCGTCGAGCGTGGCCGGATCGGTGACGTCGCAATGGCCGACCACCAGCCCGTCCACCTCCTCCGCCAGCGGCTCGACGCGCTTCTTGAGCGCCTCGCCCTGGTAGGTGAAGGCGAGGTCCGCCCCCTGGTCGCGGCAGGCGCGCGCGATGCCCCAGGCGATGGAGCGGTTGTTGGCAACGCCCATGATCAGCCCGCGTTTGCCGCGCATCAAACCTGCATTTTCAGCCATTTCAGCCCTCGAATTGGCCAGCTTCACGCCGGCCGCTTCCTATGGCACAGGGCCTTGGGGCCATCAAGCAAGGCCCCGCCCCGATCGCAGGCTCTGTTAATTCGGTTGTCTTCCGGGAGTATGACGGTCCGGCGCGGGCGCTCAGCCCAGATCCTTGCGCGGATCGTAGGGGCTCGCCTCGCGCAGCTTGGTCATCAGCGCCTTCAGCTCGTCGTCGACCTTCTCCGGCAGCACGATGCGCACGGTGGCGAGCAGGTCGCCGGTGACGGCCTTGCTCTTCTCCTTGCCCTTGAGGCCCTTGCCCTTGAGGCGAAAGGTGCGACCGGACTGGGTGCCGGGGGGAATCGCCAACTCCACCGCGCCGTCGAGCGTCGGGACCCGCACCTTGCCGCCGAGCACCGCCTCATAAAGCGTGACCGGCAGCTCGAGCCGCAGATCGTGACCGTCGGGCTTGAACAGCGGATGCGCCGCGACGTTGACGGTGATCATGGCGTCGCCCGGCTTGCCCTGCGCGCTCGGCCAGCCCTGCCCCTTCAGGCGGATCTGCTGGCCGCTGGTGATGCCGGCCGGGATCTTGACCTCGACGTCCTTGCCGGTGGGCAAATGAACCCGGGCGGTGGTGCCCTTCGCCGCCTCCGGCAGGTTGATGGTGAGCGAGGCCAGCAGGTCCTGCCCCGTGGGCGGGCGGCCGAAGTCCTCCTGCTCGAACTGCGCACCGGGGCCACCGCGCGCACCGCCGCCGAACATGCCGCGCAAGACGTCCTCGAAACCGCCGGCACCACCGGCACGACCGGCACGCTGGAAGCCGTCGGGGCCGAAATGGAAGCTCTCGAAACCGGCGCCACCTGGCCCGCGCTGGAAGCCGCCGGCCCCCGGATGCGCGCCGCCGCCGAAGCCCTGAAAGCGCGGCTTGCCCTCGGCATCGATCTCGCCACGGTCGAACGCCTTGCGCTTCTCGTCGTCGCCCACGATTTCATAGGCGGCGTTGAGCTCGGCAAAGCGGGTGGCCGCCTTGGGATCGTGCTTATTGGCGTCCGGGTGATGCTTCTTGGCGAGCTTACGATAGGCGCTCTTGATCTCCGCCTCGCTCGCGCTCTTCTGCACCCCCAGAACGTCGTAGGGGTCGCGCATACGCTTCAATCTCCGTGATGGGTGGTGATGCCCCAGCCCCCGGTTTCAGGCCTGAGACTTGCTGTGTTCGGGCCTTAATGTGGGGTTCCGAGCCCGTTTATTCAATTCCGGGCCGTTCCGGAGGGGGAACTCTGTTCTCTTATCGCGTTTCCGGACGTCGAACCGGTGCCCACCTCGCCTGGAAACGCTCATCTTGTCTTTGGTCGCTTTCCCCGGGGCTCAGGAACTCTTCCAGGGCTTCATCGAGCGCACCATCCACCGCCCCGTGTGGTGCTTGCAGGCCTCACCTTGCAGCCAGGACTGCAGGTTGCCCTTGATGTAGCTCGCCAGGAAATCACGGCAGGTCTGGCCGTTGTCCCCGGCGTAGGCCGAGGTGATCGGCGTGATGGTGCCGCGCGCGCCGGTCGTGGGATTTTCCCAGGGCAGGCTTGCGTATTTACGCCCGAGCGCCAGCAGCTTGCTGACCGCGGCCTTGGCGTAGGCGAGATCGTCGGTGGGCGGCAGTTTGTTGGCGGTCTTGGTGCCCGGCCGTGGGGTGATCGAACCCGTGATGTCGGACGTATCGGCCTTATGGCTGCTGCCGAAGAGCGAGCCGAAGTCGTAGGAATTGAGCTGGTAGGACATGCTGCAGCCGCCGCTCGCCAGCGCCATGGCCAGCAGGCCGACAGCGGCACCGCCCCGCCATAGGCGTCGGGCCCCGCATCGACTATATAGGCAGCGACGGAACGGACGGGCGGAACCCCGGGTCACGCGAGCACTCCAGAGCCAGAGAATGTCGGACACAGCCTCAATTGAACACCCAACCTGGTTAACGTCTGGTGATTTTACGGCCGCCGACGAGCCTTTTCGGCTGTTCGCGGCCTGGCTTCAGGACGCCACGACCGCGGAGCCGCGCGACCCCACCGCCATGACGCTCGCCACCGTCGATGCAAGCGGCATGCCCGACGCCCGCATGGTGCTGTTGAAGGGGTTCGATGAGCACGGATTCGTTTTCTACACCAACAAGGACAGCCAAAAGGGGCAGGAGTTGGACGCGCAGGCGAAGGCCGCGCTGGTCTTTCACTGGAAATCGTCCAACCGCCAGGTGCGCGTGCGCGGCACCGTGGAGCCCGTGAGCGAGGCGGAGGCCGACGACTATTTCGCCACGCGCGCCAAGCAGTCGCAGATCGGCGCCTGGGCGAGCCAGCAGTCGCGGCCGCTGGAAAGCCGCCTGGCCTTCGAGAAGGCGATCGCGCTTTACGCCGCCAAATACGCGCTCGGCAAAGTGCCGCGGCCGCCGTACTGGTCGGGCTATCGCATCGTGCCGGTGCGAATCGAGTTCTGGCAGGAGCGGCCGTTTCGCCTGCACGACCGCATCGAATTCACCCGCGCCACGCCCAGCGAAGCCTGGACCAAGACGCGGCTTTATCCGTGAACCATGGATGGCCATTTTCGCGTATGATTGAAACATCAATCCGTCATCCTGAGGTGCGAGCGCGCAGCGCGAGCCTCGAAGGGCGACGGCCGCCATCCTTCGAGGCTCGCGCGTCGCAGCCAAGTGTACGCAGGCTGCGCCTGCTATGGCGCTCGC
>JARRQH010000109.1:0-8857 GCA_037381985.1 Pseudolabrys sp. | reverse complement strand
GAGGTTGTAGTGCTGACAGATCATGCCGATCTTACTGCGCAACTTCTTGAGATCCTTGCGATTAAGCGCGCCGACCGACACGCCCTCGAACCGCACTTCGCCCTGGCTCGCCTCGATCATCCGGTTGATGCAGCGCAGAAGCGTCGATTTGCCGGCGCCGGACGGACCGATCACCGAGACGAACTCGCCTCGCCTGATGGAGAAACTAACGTCGTCCAGCGCCGGCTTGGCGCCGTCATAGGACTTCACGAGGCGGTTGATCTGCAGCAGGGGCTGGCTGGGAAGCGGCGAAACCTGTGTCATCGGTGATCCCTCGGGAGAGGAGCAAAGCCGGCAATGCATGTCCGGGGCCCGGCGACGGCCGGGCCCCGGTAGGGCGAAGCCCCTTACTTGATGCCCAGAACCTTGCGCATCGGGTCGTACCAGGAGTCGGAAACCTTCACGAACCGCGCGGGGCGCTTGAAGTCGGAAGCCTTGCTGCCCTTGGGCGCGAAGATCTTTGGATTGTTGGCCACCGCGTCCGAGCTCAGCGCGTCGGCGATCTTCGTCATGGTCGCCTTGGTCAGGTAGGCGCTGTTCACCTCGACCGGCGGGTTCAACACCGGGATCGACTTGATGACGACGAACTCCTTGCCGCGCACGGCCGCGAACGGCGCGCCGGCGTCCTTCTTCACCATGTAAACGGCGCCGGCGGCGTTATCCTTGCCCGACTCCAGCTTGACGTAAGCCGCCACCAGGAAGTCGCACACGGCCGACACGTCGGAGCGGCCGGTCAGGACGTTGACCAGCGACAGCTGGTGCGAACCGCCGAACATCACCTTCTTGAAGAAGCGGCCCGAACCGCCTTGCGCCAGATCGTCCTTCGTCAGGTTCTTCCACTTCGCCTGCTTGCCGAACTGGCCCAGGATCGCGGCCGCTGGCATGTTGAAACCGGAGGTCGAGCTGGTGGAGACGAAGGACATCCGCTTGCCGACGATGTTGTCGATGTTGAACACGCCGTCCGTCTGGTACTTCTTCGCGTCGGCCTTCTTGACGACAAAGCGACTGTAATAGAGCGCGTCCTTCAGCGTCCCGGACGGCCCGGTGTTGACCACCAACGGAATGACCTTGGGGTCGCGGGCATGCGAGGTCAGGTATTCGTTGGCGCCGAACCAGCCGAGCTGAGCCTGGCCGTTTTCCAGCGCGGCGATGGCAATCGCATAGTCGGTCGTGAGCTTGTTCACCACCTTCTTGCCGGTGGCCTTGGCGACGACCTTGGCGATCTCGTCGCGCATCGAAGCCAGCGTGTCCGACGAGTCGTTCGGCAGCCAGGCGATGGTGATGGTGTCGGGATCCTTGACCGCCGCGGCCTTGGCAGCCGGCGCGGCCACGACGTTACCCACCAGCGAAAGGCTCAGCGCCAAGGCGCCTGCCGAGAGAACGTGTTTCATGCGCATTGCAATTGCTCCTGCGAGGTTGATCGATAGGACGGCCGGCGAACGTTGTGCTTGCAAATGCATGCCGACAGCGGCACCGCATCTAACAACGACGCATGACACGCGCATGAAGCGCGACTCTTCTTCCTTTGGATTCGCGTTTCGATTTTCATCACGCGCACCACGGAGTCCGAATGACTCACTCTTTCTCTCCCGCAAACACGAGACACAACTCTCTACGATTAGACGTCGTTACCGGGCGGCGGCGCCACGAAGCGTCGACGTCAACGCGTCGACGGCGTCGTGCAGTGCGCCGGAATTGTCGATGACGATATCCGTCGAAAGATCGGCATACATCGCGTTGCGTTCGATGCGATCTTCGGGCGCGCCGTCGCTGTCGCGCGCGCGACCTTCCAGTCGCGACGCCAGAAGCTCGACGCGCGCCGTGATCAGCACGCATGTTACGTTGACGTAGCGCGCGCGCGCATCCTCAACGATGCCGCGCGAAGCGTTGCAGACGACCGTTCGCCCGCAGCGAATATCGGCGTCGATGGAAATTGGTAGCGCGTATTTCAAGCCGTGCGCCTGCCACCACAAAGCAAAGGACTCACCGCGTAGCGCTTCGTCGAATCCGCATTGGCTGACGCTGATGTGGTCCTCGTCGGCGGTCACCGGCCGCGTCACGATCCGGCGCGGAAAGACGATCGTCCCGTCCCGCGCGCATAGTGCCTTGGCGCCGGCAATCACCGAGTCCTTGCCCGCGCCGCTCGGGCCGACCACGAGCACCAACCGCCCGGGCCCGATCGGTTCGCTCGACGGCAGCGGTGCAGTCCCAAGCGCGTTCATGCCACGCGCGTCCCTTCGCACCAGACGCTGCGCACCGCCGCGTCACCGCCATCAACGTGAACGCGGATCAGATCGGCGCGATTGCCGGGCGCGATCTCGCCGCGGTCGCTCAAGCCCACGACGTCCGCCGGCGTCTTGGTGACGGTGCGGATCGCCGCCGGCAGATCGAAGCCCGCCGCCGCCTGTGGCAGACGCAACGCCGCCATCAACAGGCTCGACGGCACGTAATCGGACGAAAGAATGTCGAGCTGGCCGCTGCGGGCGAGATCGGCGGTGGCGACGTTGCCGGAATGCGAACCGCCACGCACCAGGTTGGGCGCGCCCATCAGCACCCTGACGCCGGCCTCGTGCAGGCGCGCGGCCGCTTCCAAGGTGGTAGGGAACTCCGCCACGCGCACGCCGTCGCGGATCGACTGGTCCACGTGTTCGAGCGTGGTGTCGTCATGGCTCGCCAGCGTCGCGCCGTGAGCGTTGGCGAGCGCCACCAGCGAACGGTTGTTGATCTCGGCGTAGCGCGCTTGGCATTCGACGCGGCGCGCGAACACGACGTCGAGTTCGAGGTCGCTCATGCCGCTCTTGCCGCGGTAATAGTCGCGCAGCTTGACGGGATCGCGGAACTGCCGCTGCCCCGGCGTGTGATCCATCAGCGACATCAGCCGCACGTCGGGACGGTCGATCAGCGCGGCCGCGTCCTCGACCACGTCCGGCATGGGCACCTCGCAGCGCAGGTGCAGGAAATGCGAGACGCGCAGCAGCTTGCGGCGGCGCGCGTCGTCGATGGCCGCCGACAAGTCGCTCGCCTGACCGTCGACGTCTTCGGCGCCGGGCTCGCGCCACACCCTGAGCGAGTCCAGCACAGTGGTAATGCCGCAAGTCGCCATCTGCGCGTCGTATGAAATCACCGCCGCCGTCAGGTCCCAGCGCACCTTGGGCCGCGGCATGTAGTGCGCCTCCAGGTGATCGGTGTGCAGTTCGACCAGGCCCGGCAGCAACAGGTCGCCGCCGAAATCGATGCCGCGCTCGGGCGCCCGGCCCTCGCCGAGTTCGGCAATCGCGCCGTTATCGACAACCGCGTAACCGCTTTCGATCACCCGGTCGGCGAGAACGATGCGGGCGTTTTCGGCGATGAATGTGTTGCCGTCGTTCATGGTTCAGGCCGCCGTGGCAAAACGGGTGACGTCGATCAGGGTGTCGGCGATGGCTTCGCGCACGGGATCGTCGTGCACGATGGCGACGATGGCCGCGCCTTGTTGCTTGCGCTCGCGCACCAGGTCGATGACCGCCTCGCGGTTACCGGCGTCAAGCGAGGCAGTCGGCTCATCGAGCAGCAGCACCGGCGTCTCCGGCAGGAAGCCGCGCGCCAGGTTGATGCGCTGCTGCTCGCCGCCGGAAAACGTCGCCGGCGGCAGACTCCACAGCCGCTCCGGCACGTTGAAGCGCTTCAGCATGGCGGCGGCGCGCGCCCGCGCGGTTTCGCGCGGCACGTCGTTCAACGCATCGGCGACGATATCGAGGGCGCCGACGCGCGGCACCGCGCGCAGGAACTGGGTGACGTAGCCGAGCTTGCGCCGGCGCAGCGAAAGGATTTGCCGGGGCGAGGCCTGCGCGATGTCGACCGCCGTGTCGCCGTCCCGGACCAGAATGCTGCCTTCGTCGCAACGATAATTGCCGAAGATCAGCTTCAGTACCGACGACTTGCCGGCGCCGGACGGTCCGGTGAGCGCGGCACACTCGCCGGGCGCGACCGCGAAGGCGAGATCGCGCAGCACCGGCAGCTTCAACCCGCCCTGCAGGTGCATGGTGAAGGTCTTGGTGACGCCGGTGAGTTCGAGGGGTTTCATGCGTCTCACCTCATGCCGGCAGGATCGAGGAGACGAGCAACTGGGTGTAGGGCTCGCGCGGATCGTCGAGCACCTGGTCGGTAAGGCCGGTTTCGATGACCTCGCCCGATTTCATCACCATGATGCGGTTGGACAGCAGACGCGCGACCGCGAGGTCGTGGGTGACCACAATGGCCGCGATGTTCAGGTCGGCGACGAGACGGCGCAGCAGGTCGAGCAACCGCGCCTGCACCGAAACGTCGAGGCCGCCGGTCGGCTCGTCCATGAAGATGAGGCGCGGCGCGGTGACGAGGTTGCGCGCAATCTGCAAGCGCTGACGCATGCCGCCCGAATAGGTGCGCGGCGTGTCGTCGATGCGCGCCTCGTCGATCTCGACGCGGCCGAGCCAGTCGGTGGCGGAAGAGCGGATAGCGGCGTAGTTGCGCCAGCCCACCGCCATCAGCCGCTCGCCGACATTGCCGCCGGCGCTGATACCCATGCGCAGGCCCCGTTGCGCGTCCTGGTGCACGTAGCCCCAGTCGGTGCGGAACAGGAAGCGCCGCATCGGCTCGCTCATCTGCCAGATGTCTGTCTCGCTGCCGTCGCGCAGCCGGTAGCGAATGCGCCCACCGCTCGGCTCCATCTGTCCGGACAGGAGCTGCAGCAGCGTCGACTTGCCGGAGCCCGACTCGCCGACGACTGCCATGACCTCGCCTTCGTAGAGATCGAAGCCGACGTCGCGGCAGCCGAGCTGGCGGCCGTACCACTTGGCCAGGTCCTCGACCGTCAGCAGCGGCTTCTCATCGGCGACCGGGTTCATGCCGTCACCTCGTCGAAGCTCAGCCGGAAACTGTAGCCGTGGCGCTCGAAGCCCAGCCGCTCGTAGAATTCGTGCGCCGCCACCCGCTTGGCGTTCGAGGATAGAACCAGCTTGTAGCAGTTCTTCTTGCGCGCAATGTCGGCGGCAAAGGCCATCATGGCCTTGCCGATGCCGCCGCCGTGCAGCGCGGCATCGACCACCACGTCCTCGACGATGGCCTCCGGCACGCCGAGATGGCCGATCTTGTCCATACTGAGCAACGCGAAGGTGCCGACGATCTGCTTGTCGTGCTCGGCGACATAAAGCGTGTAATCGGGATAACGCGCGAATCGCGCGAAGATGTGCTCGGCTTCCTCGAGCGGCAGCACCGAGCCGCCGTCGAAGTCCGGCTGCGCGTAGAGCGCCAGCACGCCCGGCAGGTCGGCGCGTTGCGCCGCGCGGATATGGAGGGTCTCGCTCACGCGCCGCCCTCCAGTGTCGCACTGGCATCGACCGGCTGGCCGCCCGCCCCTGCCGCGCGGCGCGTCTCGCAGTAGTCCGTGTCGGAGCACACGTACATGCGGGTGCCGGCGTCGTCGGTGATCACCTCGTCGAGATAGCTGTCGGTAGCGCCGCACAGCTCGCATTGGGCGTCGTGGCGGTAAGGCTCGAACGGATGGTCCTCGAAATCGAGCGAGGCGACGCTGGTATAAGGCGGAATGGCGTAAATGCGCTTTTCGCGGCCGGCGCCGAACAGTTGCAACGCCGGACAATCGGAGAGCTTCGGGTTGTCGAACTTAGGGATCGGCGACGGATCCATGACGTAGCGTTCGGCGACCTTCACCGGATAGGCGTAGGTGGTTGCGATATGGCCGTGATGGGCGATATCCTCGTAGAGCTTGACGTGCATCAGCCCGTATTCTTCGAGCGCGTGCATGCGCCGCGTCTCGGTCTCGCGCGGCTCGAGGAAGCGCAGCGGCTCCGGGATCGGCACCTGGTAGACGAGCACCTGTTGCTCGGTCAGCGGCGTTTCCGGAATGCGATGCCGGGTCTGGATGACGGTCGCTTCCGGCGTCGCCGTCGTCGTGCGCACGCCCGCGGTACGGCTGAAGAACTTGCGGATCGACACCGCGTTGGTGGTGTCGTCGGAGCCCTGGTCGATGACCTTGAGCACGTCGTCGGGCCGGAGGATCGAGGCCGTCACCTGCACGCCGCCGGTGCCCCAGCCGTAGGGCATGGGCATCTCGCGGCTGGCGAACGGCACCTGATAGCCAGGAATGGCGATCGCCTTCAGGATGGCGCGGCGGATCATGCGCTTGGTCTGTTCGTCGAGATAGGCGAAATTGTAGACGGGCGCGGTCATTCGGCGGCCTCGTGCATAGCGTCGTTCTCTTCGACATCGGCGCGCGCGAAGAATTCCGCGCGCAGCTTGCGCAACAGCCCGAGCTCGGACTGGAAGTCGACGTAGTGCGGCAGCTTCAGGTGCTCGACAAAGCCGGTCGCCTGCACGTTGTCGGAATGGCTCATCACGAACTCTTCGTCCTGCGCCGGGCTACTCGTCTCCTCGCCCAGTTCGCGCGCGCGCAGAGCACGGTCGACCAGCGCCATCGACATGGCCTTGCGCTCGCTCTGGCCGAAGGTCAGGCCGTAGCCGCGGGTGAAGCGCGGCGCCTGTGTCACCGAGCCGGTGAACTGGTTGATCGACTGACATTCGGTCAGCGCCACCGTGCCGAGCGGCACGGCGAAGCCGACTTCCTCGGCGAAGAACTCGACCTCGACCTCGCCGTAGCGGATCTCGCCGGCGAAGGGATGGTTGCGGCCGTAGCCGCGCTGCGTCGAATAGGCGAGCGCCAGCAGGAAGCCTTCGTCGCCGCGCGACAGGTTCTGCAGGCGTAGATCGCGATCCGCGGGAAACGACAGCGGCTCGCGGGTGAGATCGCCAACCTCGCCCTCGCCCGGTGTTTCTTCCTCGATCAGACCGCCACCGGCGAGCAAGTCGGCCACCGAGCGGAAAGAAGTGCTCTCGCCCTCCGCGGTCGGCGCTTCCGGCACCTCGCCGCCTTCGGCGAGATCGTGATCGAGCAGCCGGTGGGTGTAGTCGAAGGTCGGGCCCAGCACCTGCCCGCCGGGCAAGTCCTTGAAGGTAGCGGAGATACGCCGGCGGATCGCCATGGCGCCGGTGTCCATGGGCTCCGATGTGCCGAAGCGCGGCAACGTCGTACGATAGGCGCGCAGCAGGAACACGGCTTCGATCAGGTCGCCGCGCGCCTGCTTGATGGCGAGCGCGGCGAGCTCGCGGTCGTAGAGCGAGCCTTCGCACATGACGCGCTCGACGCCGAGCGCGAGCTGCTGCTCGATCTGGTCGAGGGTGAGTTCCGGCACCGCGCGGTCGCCGCGCCGTGCGTCCGCCAGCAGCGCGTGGGCATTTTCGATGGCGCGTTCGCCGCCTTTGACCGCGACATACATGGGCTAGCCTTTCCGCATCACGCGCACGGTGCGCGGCCAGGCGGCGATGTTCGTCCCCGCCACCAGAACAAGATCGATGCCGCAGGGAAACAGCGCGCCATTGGCGGCCCATCGCGCGGCGAAGTCGTCCGGCAAGGGTTCGGCGGAGAGTGTTTGTTCCGTGCGGATGCCCGGGCCGGTGAGCGAATAGGCCGCCCCGGCGAAGCGTTCGACCTGCACGATCAGCGTCGTCGAGCGATCGGGATAGTCGGCATTGCCCGGTGAGAAGGTTGTGAAGTCCGGCCACGCGTTGGCGTTGCCGACGAGCGCGAATGTCGCCTGTCGCGGATCGGCGGCAATCGGCGCGCCGGTCTGGAACCTGATCCATGCCGCCACCGCCGGCTCCGCCGCCAACGCGTCATCGAGCCACACCGGCGTTTCATAGTCGGTGAGACTGCGCACGATCGCCGCCGTGCCCGCGGCCAGCGGCGCGGGTGCATCGATGCGCTCAAGTTCCTTTATGTTGCCAGGCCGCGCCATAGCATCCATGAGCGCACGGAACGTCGCCTGGTTCTCGGTGACGGGATCGGCATTGAGCGCGGCGGCTGTCATGCTTCGTCCTCCCCGCGCACCAGCGTGAAGAAGTCGACCTTGGTTGCCGCCGTGCGGGCGCGCTCGCGCGCCTCGCGGTCGGCGCGCGCCGCGCGCAACGGCATCAGCACGTGTCGTTCGATGCATTCGCGCGAATCGCCCGCCTGCCACAGCGCGTCGCACAGCGCGGCGAGCCGCGCCTTCTTCGGATCGCGGCCCAAGATGTAGGCAAAGCCCTGCTCGCCGGAAGCGAGTTGCACGGCGGCGCGCGTGACGGTCGCTTCGCCGACGTTGAACGGCGCGCCGTTGCCGCCGATGCGCCCGCGCAACATGACGAGGCCGATCTCCGGCGCGCGCAGATCGACGAATTCCGCCGCGCAGTCGGCAGCAAGCAGGCCACGCTCGATGCCGGCGGAATCGGCCTGCGCCAGAACCGCCATGGCTGCGCGCCGGTCATTGTCGGTTTCTTCGAAAAGCTGCATTTAGAGACTTGCTCAAAGTTGTCTAGTTCACTAGACAACCATGTAGACTGCGTCCTGTGAAGCGTTGATGACAGTCCGCCCCATGCTCACAAAAACGCCGCGCAACGCTTCCGCCAAGGATCACCTGCTCACCCGCGGTGTCACGCTGTGGCGTTGCATCGCCGACGACTACGAACAGCTCATCCTGCTCGGCAAGTACGAGAACGGCACGCGGCTGCCCACCGAGACCGAGATCGCCGCGCACTACGGCGTCAACCGCCACACCGTGCGCCGCGCCATGGCCGAGCTCGCGGAACGCGGCATGGTGCGCAGCGAGCGCGGCAGCGGCACCTATGTAAAGACCGATAAGCTCGACTACCGCATCGGCGCCCGCACGCGTTTTTCGGAAAACGTCAACGCCGCCGGGCACGACGCACAAGGGCGGCTGCAAGGCCATCGCATCGAACCCGCGAGCGACGA
>JARRQH010000108.1:0-8861 GCA_037381985.1 Pseudolabrys sp. | reverse complement strand
GATATCGTCCAGGCGGTCGGCGTCGTAGAGATCGATGAGGAGGTGGGCGCCGGCGCAACGGATGCCGTCGCGCATGACGAAATGATCGGCCCGCTCGTCGGCTTCCAGGGCGGGCACCGCGGCACGGGCGGTCTGCGTGACAGAGTTGGACATCCCACACTCCCAATCTAACCAATAGCGCTTCGAACGCGCGACCGTCCGTCCGGTGGCGTCGCGGCGGATGAGAGGGAGCCGGCTCGGCCGGCTCCCGATGGTGTCAGATGTGATAAGTCTTCAGCGGCGCGAAGCCGTTGAAGGCCACCGACGAATAGGTCGCGGTGTAGGCGCCGGTGCCCTCGATCAGCACCCGGTCGCCGATCTCCAGGCTGACCGGCAGCAGGTAGGGCTCGTGCTCGTACATCACGTCCGCCGAGTCGCAGGTCGGTCCGGCCAGTACGCACGGTGCCGTCTCGTCGCCGTCGCGCGGGGTGCGTAGCGGATAGCGGATCGCCTCGTCCATCGTTTCGGCGAGGCCGCCAAACTTGCCGATGTCGAGGTAAACCCAACGTACGTCGTCCTCGTTGCTCTTCTTGGAGACGAGCACGACTTCGCTCTCGATGATGCCGGCGTTGCCGACCATGCCGCGGCCCGGCTCGATGATGGTCTCCGGAATGCGGTTACCGAAGTGCTTGCGCAGCGCCTTGAAGATGGCGGCGCCGTAGCTTTTCACCGAGGGGACGTTCTTGGTGTACTTGGCCGGGAAGCCGCCGCCCAGGTTCACCATGGCGAGGTTGATGCCGCGCTCGCCGCACTCCTTGAACACCGACGCCGCCGAGGCGAGCGCGCGGTCCCAGGCGTGCTGGTTGCGCTGCTGCGAGCCGACGTGGAACGACACGCCATAGGGCTCCAGCCCCTGGCGCAGCGCGTGTTCGAGCACGTCGACCGCCATGGCGCCCTCGCAGCCGAACTTGCGTGACAGCGGCCATTCGGCGCCGACGCAGTCCGACAGGATGCGGCAGAACACCTTCGAGCCCGGCGCGGCGCGGGCGATCTTGTCGACCTCGGCCTGGCAGTCGACCGCGAACAGGCGGACGCCCAGCGCGAAGGCGCGCGCGACATCGCGCTCCTTCTTGATGGTGTTGCCATAGGAGATGCGGTCGGGCGTGGCGCCGGCGGCGAGCGCCATCTCGATCTCGGCGACCGAGGCGGTGTCGAAGCAGGAGCCGAGCTTGGCGAGCAGGCACAGCACTTCCGGCGCCGGATTGGCCTTCACCGCGTAGAACACGCGAGTGTCCGGCAACGCCTTGGCGAAAGCGGTGTAGTTGTCGCGCACGACATCGAGATCGACGACGAGGCAGGGTCCGTCCTCGGCGCGGTTGCGCAGGAATTCGCGGATGCGCTCGGTCATGGCGCTACCCCCGTGGCTTAAGGGGCTTTCGCATAGCCCCAAGGATGATGCGGCCTTCAAGAGCCTCGCGGCGACACGCTTTGGGGACGCGCCGGCGCTGGCACTCTCAAGAGCCGCCCATGCTGCCTAGGTGAGGAAGGGGATGGCCCCGTCCGCACGGCCGGCAATGATGAGCAAGCCTCTTCGGTGAGCCGGGTTTGGAAGCCGGCAGAGACCAAGGAAGCCCGATCGTCGTTGCTTTAAGCCGCGTCCCCTGCTTGAGAGCAGGCTGTGCTGGTTTCGCCTCCAGCTGCCGGTTTGATGTATTGGAGACAAGGTCGCTGACCTTATTCTCCAGGCGGCTGTCCGGCCTCTTGTCCGGACGCCCACCAACCGACACGCGGCCACAGGCACGTGCGAAATTGGGCAAACGTGCAAATAGGGACTTTTCACCCGCTACGCAAGCGATTTAGTTCGCTCCGCGTGAAATCTTGCCTAATTTTTATGTGATGCGGCGGGTGCGCCGGCTGCATCGAGCGCTTGCAGGGCTCAGGCGCGCTTGGTGAAGGGCTCGATCAGGTGCGCCGCGCGGACGAACTGCACCATGATGGCGACGCCGCATAGCATAAGGAAGATGTCGAGCGCGCGGGCGCCGATGCCACCGAGCCCGAACAGGGTGGAGAGCGCCCAGCTCGCCGCGAAGGCCGCGCCGAACACCTCGGCGCCGATCAGGATGGTCACGCTCATGACGGTCAGCACATGCAGCCAGACGATCTTGCGCGGCCCGCGCGCGGGCGCCGGGCTCGGCTTTGCCGCCGGTTCTGCGGGTGCCGCGACTGCCGCCGCCGCCGTCTCGGGCTTCGCCGCAGTCTGTGCCGGCTTGCCTTTCGACTTTGATTTCGAACGCGATTTGGCCATCAAGGCCTCCTGTGAGCCGGCCGCAATGTCCTCGAAACAGGCCCTTGAATCAAGCCCATAACAAGGCCGCCGGCTTTGGGCGGAAGCGGGCCCTTTGATCTTCCGCATGGCCTTGCGCGGTGAGACATGAATACCTGACGGCATGGAAACCTTGCACCTTCAACTCCGGCCCTGGCTCGCCGGCCTCGCCGCGTTCGGCCTTGCCGCCGGACTGGCGGCGCTGCTCGCCGGCCTTGGCGGCTGGGCTGGCACGATCTGGGCCGTTGCCACCATTCCGGTGCTGTTGGCGTTGATCGCCGAGATCGTGACCACGCTGCGGCGCGGCGACGTTGGCCTCGACATCGTGGCGGCGCTCTCGATGACGGCGGCGCTCGCCGTCGGGCAGACGCTAGCCGCCGCCATCGTGGCGCTGATGTATGCCGGCGGCCAGTACCTGGAAGGCTTCGCCGAGAAGCGCGCCCGCCGCGACATGACCGCATTGCTGGCGCGGGTGCCGCGCACCGTCATGCGCCACCGCGACCACGCGCTCGAAGAGGTGCCGCTGGAGCAGGTCGTCCCCGGCGACCGCCTGCTGGTGCGCCAGGGCGATGTGGTGCCGGTCGACGGCACGGTGGCCGAGGGCGTGGCGGTGCTCGACCAGTCGGCGCTCACCGGCGAGTCCGTACCGGTCAAGCACGCGGCCGGCGAGGCCGTCATGAGCGGCACCACAAACGTGGGCGACGCCTTCGACCTCACCGCCTCGGCGCCCGCCGACGAGAGCACCTATGCCGGCATCGTGCGCTTGGTCGAGGCGGCGCAGAAGTCCCGCGCGCCCATGGCCCGCATGGCCGATCGCTACGCCATCCTGTTCCTGGCTGTTACTGTGCTGCTGGCCGGCGGCGCCTGGGCGCTGACCGGTGACCCTATCCGCGCGGTGGCGGTGCTGGTGGTGGCGACGCCGTGCCCGCTGATCCTGGCGGTGCCGGTCGCCATCGTCGCCGGCCTGTCGCGCGCGGCCAAACTCGGCATTCTGATCAAGGGCGGCAAGGCCATTGAGGCGCTCGCCGCTGTGCGGGCTCTGGTGCTCGACAAGACCGGCACGCTGACCCGCGGCGAGGCGCGCATCGTCGCCATCCAGGTTGCCGAGGGCTGGACGGACGACGAGGCATTGCGCGTCGCCGCCTCGCTCGACCAGGCTTCCAAACACATCATCGGCCAGACCCTGGTCGCCGCCGCCCGCGCGCGCGGGCTCAAGCTGCTGGTGCCGAGCGAGGTGGTGGAGACGCCGGGCGAGGGGCTCACGGGCCGTGTCGACGGCCATAGCGTGGCGGTCGGCGGCTTTCATTACGTTGCCGGGAAGATCGGTGCGGCGGACCTGCGGCAGCTTAGCCGCGACCGCCCGCCCGGCGCCATCGGTGTCGCGGTGGCGATCGACGGGAAGGCGGCCGGCGTCATCGTCCTCTCCGACGCGCTACGCGCCGGCACCGAGCAGCTTCTGCGTGAGCTGCGGGCGCTCGGCATCGAGCGCATCGTGCTGGCGACCGGCGACCGCCGCGACGTCGCGCGTTTCGTCAGCATGGGGCTCAGCATCGATTCCGTGCGTTCCGAGCTCACCCCCGACCAGAAGATCCTGGTCGTTCTGGCCGAGCGTAAGAACGGCCTAGTGATGATGATCGGCGACGGCGTCAACGACGCGCCGGCGCTCGCCGCCGCCGATCTCGGCGTCGCCATGGGCGCCAAGGGCGCGGCGGCGTCTGCCGAAGCCGCCGACGTGGTGCTGCTGGTCGACGAACTCGATCGCATTCTTCCGGCCATCAGGATCGCCCGCCGCTCGCGCTTCATCGCCTGGGAGAGCGTCGTCGCCGGCATCGGCCTGTCGGTCGCGGCCATGATCGCGGCGGCCTTCGGCTACCTGCCGCCGGTCGAGGGCGCGCTGCTGCAGGAGGTGATCGACGTGGCGGTTATCTTCAACGCGCTGAGGGCGTTGCGCGGGTGACAAGCCTCCCGGCAATGGCTAGATGACCCCCATGAACGCCCCGCAGACGCCCCCCGACGCCGCCCAAAATCCCTTGCTCGCCGAGTGGACCGGCCCCTTCGGGCTGTCGCCCTTCGGCGCGCTCAAGCCGGAGCACTTCCGCCCGGCGTTCGATGCCGCCCTTGCCCAGCACCGCGCCGAGATCGAGCAAATCGCCGTCGATCCGGCCGCGCCCACCTTCGCCAACACCATCGAGGCGCTGGAGCGGGCCGGCAGCAGCCTCGACAAGGTGGAGGCCGTGTTCTTCGTGCTGGCCGGCGCCGACACCAGCGACGCCATCGAGGAAGTCGAGCGCGATGTTTCGCCGCTGCTCGCCCGTCACGACAACGCGCTCTATCTCAACGCCGGGCTCTACGCCCGCATCGCCGACCTCCATGCGCGGCGCGACAGCCTGGGCCTCGACGCCGAGCAGGCGCGCGTGCTCGACCGCTACCACAGCCGTTTCGTGCGCGCGGGCGCGGCGCTGGAAAAGCCCGCACAGGACAAGCTCGCCGCCATCAACGAGCGGCTCGCGACACTCGGGACCCAGTTCGGCCAGAACGTGCTCGCCGATGAGAAGTCCTACGCGCTGATCCTCGACGAAGCCGATCTCGACGGCCTGCCGGACTTCGCCCGCGCTGGCGCGGCTGCCGCGGCGGAAGAGCGCGGACACGCCGGCAAGTATGCCTTTACGCTGTCGCGCTCCTCGGTCGAGCCGTTCCTGCAGTTCGCCGCGCGCCGCGACCTGCGCGAGAAGATCTTCAACGCCTGGATCAGGCGCGGCGAGAACGGCGGCAAGACCGACAACCGCGCCATTATTAGAGAGATGGTAGCCTTGCGCGCCGAGCGCGCCAAGCTCTTGGGCTACGACACCTTTGCCGACTATCGGCTCGCCGACCAGATGGCCAAGACGCCCGGCGCCGCCCGCGAGTTGCTTGAGAACGTCTGGCCCCGCGCCCGCGCCAAGGCGCTCGCGGAGCGCGACGCCATGCAAAAGATCATCGCCGAGGAGGGCGGCAACTTCGCGCTGGCGCCGCACGACTGGCGCTATTACGCCGAGCGCCGCCGCAAGGCCGAGTTCGATTTGGACGAGGCCGAGATCAAGCCCTACTTCCAGCTCGACAAGATCATCGAAGCGGCGTTCGACACCGCGCGCCGGCTGTTCGGCCTGACCTTCACGCCCGTCGATTTGCCGCTCTACAACAAGGACGCGCGCGCCTGGGCGGTGAAGGACGCAAGCGGCAAGGACGTCGCGCTGTTCATCGGCGACTACTTCGCGCGCGGCTCCAAGCATTCCGGCGCCTGGATGACCTCGCTGCGCGACCAGGAAAAGCTCGCCGGCGACATCCGGCCGATCGTCCTCAACGTCTGCAATTTCTCCAAGCCCGCGGCGAACGAGCCGGCGCTGCTGTCGTTCGACGACGCCCGCACGCTGTTCCACGAGTTCGGCCATGCGCTGCACGGCATGCTGTCGAACGTGACCTATCCGCTGCTCTCCGGCACCGCGGTGCCGCGCGATTTCGTCGAATTGCCGTCGCAGCTCTATGAGCACTGGCTGGAGGTGCCGGAGATCCTGTGCGAATACGCCCGCCATTACCGCACCAATGAGCCGATGCCGCAGGCGCTGCTCGACCGCCTGTTGGCGACGCGCACTCACGGCCAGGGCTTCCACACGGTGGAGTACACATCGTGCGCGCTGCTCGATCTCGACATCCACGCGCTGCCTGAGCCCGAAGGTCTCGACGTCACCGAATTCGAGCGCCGCGATCTGGAGCGCATCGCCATGCCGGCGGAGATCATCATGCGCCACCGGCTGCCGCACTTCCAGCACCTGTTCTCCGGCGACGGCTACGCGGCCGGCTATTACTCTTACATGTGGTCGGAGGTGCTCGACGCCGACGCCTTCGAGGCCTTCGAGGAAACCGGCGACGCCTTCGATCCCGCCACCGCCAGGAAGCTGCGCGACTTCATCTACAGCGCCGGCAACCTGCGCGACCCGGCGGAGGCTTATAAGGCCTTCCGCGGCCGCCTGCCTGCGGTCGACGCGCTGCTCAAGAAGCGCGGGTTGGCTGATGTCGCGGTTTAGTTGTCTGTCGTCCCCGCGAAGGCGGGGACCCATACGCCGTGCACTATCGATAGACTGCGGAGTATGGGTCCCGGCCCTCGCTTCGCTCGACCGGGACGACAGGAAAGAAACAGAGTGACCCTCCACTCGTCCGGCCACCACCGCGGAGTCGTCTGCGCGCCGCATAGTGCCGCCGTCGAGGACGGCCGCCAGATTCTTGCGGAGGGTGGCAACGCCATCGAGGCCATGATCACCATGGCCGCCAGCATCGCCGCGGTCTATCCGCACATGAACCATATCGGCGGCGACGGCTTCTGGCTGATCCGCGAGCCCTCCGGCCGCGTGCGCGCGCTGATGGGCGCGGGCCGCGCGGGTGCCAAGGCGACGCCGCGGCTCTATCGCGACGCCGGCTACGACGGGATGCCGACGCGCGGGGCGCTGGCCGCGCTCACCGTGCCCGGCGCCATCGCCGGCTGGATGCTCGCGTGCGAAGCGGCAAAGGTCGCGGGCGGCAAGTTGCCGCTCGATCTCCTGCTCGGCGGCGCCATCAAGCACGCGCGCGACGGCTATACGGTGACGCGCAGCCAGGCGCGGCTGTCCGTCGAGAAGTTTGAGGAGCTCAAGGACGCGCCCGGTTTCGCGAAGACGTTTCTTGTCGACGGCAAGCCGCCGGAGGAGGGCGCTCACCTCACGCAAAGCGCGCTCGCCGCCACCCTTGATCATCTGGCGCACACGGGCCTCGACGATTTCTACTGCGGCGATGTCGGCCGTGAGATTGCTGCCGACTTCGACCGTTTCGGTTGCCCGATCACCCGCGCCGATCTCGATCAATACCGCGCGTGGGTCGACGCGCCGCTCAGCGTGAGCGTCAAAGCAGGCACGCTTTATAATGCGCCGCCGCCGACGCAAGGCTTGGCCTCGCTCATCATTCTTGCGCTGTTCGACCGTCTGCGCGTCGAGCAGGCCGAGAGCTTCGAGCACATCCACGGCATCGTGGAAGCCACCAAGCGCGCCTTCCGGGTGCGCGACCGCGTCGTCACCGATCCCGACAAGATCGCCGGCGATCTCAATCGTTTCCTGTCGCCGGCGTTTCTCGACGCCGAGGCCACGAAGATCGATCCGCGCAAGGCGGCGAAATGGCCAGTACCGCCTGGCAACGGCGACACCATCTGGATGGGTGCCGCGGACGCAAGCGGTCTCGTCGTCTCCTACATCCAGTCGATCTACTGGGAGTTCGGTTCCGGCGTCGTGCTACCGGCGACCGGCGTGCTGATGCAGAACCGCGGCGCCAGCTTCTCGCTCGATCCGAAAGCCTTGAACGCGCTCGCGCCCGGCCGCCGTCCGTTCCACACCCTCAATCCGGCGCTGGCCGAATTGAAGGACGGCCGCGTCATCGCTTACGGCACCATGGGCGGCGACGGCCAGCCGCAATCGCAGGCCGCCGTCTTCTCGCGCCATGCGCTGTTCGGTCAACCGCTCGACAAAGCGCTCGACGCGCCGCGCTGGCTGTTGGGCCGCACCTGGGGTTCCAGCCACACGAATTTGCGCCTTGAATCCCGCTTCGACGAAAACCTCATCGACCGCCTGATGTCGGTGGGCCACGATATCGATGTGCTGGACGACGCCTACTCCGACACCATGGGTCACGCTGGCGCGGTGGTGTTCCATCCGAATGGCACGCTGGAAGGCGGTCATGACCCGCGCGCGGATGGCGGGGCTGCCGGTATTTGACCGTCGTCCTGAGGTGCGAGCAAAGCGAGCCTCGAAGGACGGTCGGCCCGAGCCCGTCGCCCCCGGATGTCGGGCGTGGGCGACATCCGATTTCTCCTGCGCAAGTCGGGCATACCCGACTTGCGATGGCGCGCCTGCGGCGCGCACCTCAGGGTGACGGGGAACTGTTCTAGTATTCATATTCGAAGCCGTTAGGTTCTGCGGCCAAGGAGGCACCCTTGGCTCACACGCACGCCCACGCGCACGATCATCACGGCCACTCGCACGACCACGATCACCACCACGGCCACAGCCACGGTCTTGGCGGTCATTCGCACGTGCCGACCAACTTCGGCCGTACCTTCGCCATCGCCACCGCGCTCAACATCGCGCTGGTCGCGGCGCAGGTATTCTACGGCCTGTGGAGCCATTCGCTGGCGCTGCTCGCCGATGCGGGGCACAATTTCGGCGACGTCATGGGCCTGGTCATGGCCTGGGTCGCTTATGCGGTGGCCGACTGGCGGCCGAGTTTGCGCTTCACCTACAGGATGCGCTCGGCCTCCATCCTTTCCGCCTTCGTCAACGGTCTGATCCTATTGGTCGCGACCGGTGCCATCGCCTGGGAGGCGGTGCACCGCTTCTATCAACCGGAACCGGTGGCGACCGGCACGGTGATGATCGTCGCCGCCGCCGCGGTCGTGATCAACGGTGCGTCCGCTTGGCTGTTGAGCCGCGGCAGCCATGACGACCTCAACATGCGCGGCGCCTTCCTGCACATGCTGGCCGACGCGGGCGTGTCGGTGGCGGTG
>JARRQH010000107.1:0-14994 GCA_037381985.1 Pseudolabrys sp. | reverse complement strand
CCCCTGGTACAAGGTGCTGCCGGTGGCGATCGCAAGTCCGATCGCGTTCTTCATCGTGTTCGAGATCTGGTTCCTGGTGCCGTTGCCGAAGGGGCCGTTCGAGCACTGGCTTGGATACTGATGCCGGTCGCCGCGTGCCGACGGCAATCGTGTGACTGCAAGAACATCAAGACGGTGAGCTGTAAACGCTACGCCAAGTGACGGGAGGCCTTCTTGTTAGACCCCTTTATCTCACTGATGCACGGCTTCGAGGTGCTGCTGACGTTCAGCAACATCGGTTACCTCGTGGTCGGTATCCTGTTCGGCGTGCTGCTCGGCTTCCTGCCCGGCGTCGGCGGCGCCAACGGCATCGCCATCCTGCTGCCGCTCACCTTCTCGATGGACCACACCACCGCCATCATCATGCTGGCGGCGATCTACTGGGGCGCACTGTTCGGTGGCTGCATCAGCGCCATCCTGTTCAACATCCCGGGTGAGCCCTGGTCGGTGGCGACGACGTTCGACGGCCATCCGCTGGCGCAGCAGGGCCGCGCCGGCGAGGCGCTCACCGCCTCGCTAACCTCGTCCTTCGTCGGCGCGCTGATCGCAACCATCGTGCTCACCTTCCTGGCGCCGATCGTCGCGCGGTGGGCGCTCGATTTCGGCCCGCCCGAGTTCTTCTCGGTCTATCTGCTGACTTTCTGTAGCTTCGTCGGCATGGGGCGTCAGTCGCCGTTCAAGATCATCGCCTCGATGATGCTCGGCTTCGCGCTTGCCTGCGTCGGCACCGACCAGATCACCGGCGGCCTGCGACTCACCTTCGGCACCGAGACGCTGATCAACGGCTTCAGCTTCCTGATCGCGGTCATCGGCTTGTTCGGCATCGGCGAGATCCTGGTGACCATCGAGGGCGGCCTGCACTTCGAAGGCCGTAGCGCCAAGATCAACCCGTTCGTCGTCTGGCAGACCTGGAAGAAGCTGCCGAAGTACTGGGTCACCATCATCCGCGGTACCGCGGTCGGTTGCTGGCTCGGCATCACGCCGGGCGGCGCGACGCCGGCCTCGTTCATGAGCTACGGCTTGGCCAAGCGCTTCTCCAAGGACGGTGACAAGTTCGGCACCGGCATGCTCGAGGGCGTGGTGGCGCCGGAAACCGCGGCCCACTCCGCCGGCACCTCGGCGCTGCTGCCGATGCTGACGCTCGGTATTCCCGGTTCGCCGACCGCGGCGGTGCTGCTCGGCGGCCTGCTGATTTGGGGCCTGCAGCCCGGGCCGCTACTGTTCGTCGAGCAGAAAGACTTCGTCTGGGGCCTGATCGCGTCGATCTATCTCGGCAACGTCGTTGGTCTGGTAATCGTGCTGTCGACGGTGCCGCTCTGGGCCTCGATTATGCGCATTCCGTTCTCGATCATCGCGCCGCTGATCATCGTGATCTGCGCCATCGGCTCCTACACGCTGTCGAACGCGCCGTCCGACATCGTGTTCATGGTGATGTTCGGCGTCATCGGCTACCTGTTCAAGAAGCTCGATTACCCCTTGGCGCCGATGGTGCTGGCGATCGTGCTGGGCGGGCGAGCGGAAAACTCGTTCCGCCAGGCGTTGCTTGGCTCGCAGGGCGATCTGTCGGTCTTCTGGTCGAACTGGCTGGTCGGTTCCATTACCGCGCTCAGCATGGTCATGTTGTTCTGGCCGTTGATCGCCAAGCTGATCGGCATGCTGCGGAGCCGCCCGGCGGCGCCGGCTGCCGCAGCCTGACGGAGAGGACGTATTCCAGGTGCCGGCGGCGGTGTTCCATATGACCTCCGCCGCCGGAATAAGGCGGAGCGGTGGAACTTGTTCGTTGATTGGCCGTGCGCCGCGCTTGTCTAAGCGCCACAGGCATCGACGCTGCTCGCGTCTCCCTGCGGCAAGTTGTCAACATGACGGTTGCGAGGGCGCGCCTGCTCTGGCATAATGTATACCAGTCATGAATGACCGCGAACGCACCTCTTCAACCCCAAGTGCCCGAGCTCGCCGAGGCAGCCCTGCTGTGCTCGCTGCCGAGCCGGCGCAACCGGTGCTCACGCCCTTCGAGGCCAGCACTAGCTTCAAGCAGAAAGCCTATACGGCATTGAAGAATGCCATCGTGGCCATGGATGTCTACCACAGCCGCGAGGAGATTCGCCTCGACGAGCGCAGGCTGGCGCAGGATTTCGGCATCAGCCGCACGCCGGTGCGCGAGGCTATGGCCCAGCTCGAAAGCGAGGGCTTCGTGCGCTCAGTGCCGCGGCGTGGCATCTATGTCGTGCGCAAGACCAAGCGTGAGGTGATCGAGATGATCACCGCCTGGGCCGCGCTCGAAAGCATGGCCGCGCGCCTGATCGCGGAACACGCCACCGACGAAGAAATCGCCCACCTGCGCCAGATGTTCGCGACCCTCGAGCGCGGACAGGTGCAGGCCAAGCTCGACGAATATTCCGAGGAGAACATTGAGTTCCACCAGACCATCATCCGGTTGAGCCGCAACCAGGTGCTGATCGAAATGGCCGAGAACCTGTTCACCCACATGCGGATGATCCGCCGCAAGACCGTTGTCGAGAAAGATCGTATCGAGCGCTCGATCCAAGATCACATCAACATCATCAAGGCCATCGAGGCGCGCGATACCGAGCGCGCCGGCGAACTGGTGCGCGACCACGCGCTCAGTCTCGCGGAACATGTGGCGACACACGCCGATTACCTGGATTGAGCGTCGCGCTCATAAGACCTGAGACTTGTGGAGGAGTCCCCATGGCAGAAGCTGCCACGAAAATGCCTGAGCCGGAACAGGAACTGACCGACGGCTTTCATCTCATCATCGACGCGCTCAAGCTCAACGGCGTCAAGACGATCTACGGCGTGCCCGGTATTCCGATCACGGATTTCGGGCGGATGGCGCAGGCGGAGGGCATCCGAGTCCTGTCCTTCCGTCATGAACAGAGCGCCGGCTACGCCGCCTCGATTGCCGGCTTCCTGACCAAGGAGCCGGGCATCTGCCAGCCCGGGTCCGCGACGGGCTTCCTCAACGGACTGACCGCGCTGGCGCACGCCACCACCAACTGCTTCCCGATGATCCTGATCTCGGGCTCGTCCGAGCGCGAGATCGTCGACCTGCAGCAGGGCGACTACGAGGAGATGGACCAACTCGCCATCGCCAAGCCGCTCTGCAAGGCGGCCTACCGCGTGCTGCACGCCGAGGACATCGGCATCGCCGTGGCGCGTGCGATCCGCGCCGCCGTCTCGGGCCGCCCGGGCGGTGTCTATCTCGACCTGCCGGCCAAGCTGTTCGGCCAGGTCATGGACGCGGCCAAGGGTGAGAAGTCGCTGGTCAAGGTCATCGATCCGGCCCCGGCGCAGATCCCGGCGCCCGACGCGGTCAAGCGTGCCCTCGACGTGCTTAAAGCAGCGAAGAAGCCGCTCATCATCCTCGGCAAGGGCGCGGCCTACGCCCAGGCCGACGACACCATCAAGACCTTCGTCGAGAAGACCGGCATTCCGTTCCTGCCCATGAGCATGGCCAAGGGCCTGCTGCCCGACACGCACGCGCAGTGCGCCGGCGCGGCGCGCTCCACCGTGTTGAAGGAATCCGACGTCGTGCTGCTGATCGGCGCGCGGCTGAACTGGCTCCTGTCGCACGGCAAGGGCAAGGCTTGGGGCGAGGCGCCCAAGAAATTCATCCAGGTCGACATCGAGCCGAAGGAAATGGATTCGAACGTCGAGATTGTGGCACCGGTCGTCGGCGATATCGGCTCCTGCGTCCAGGCCATGCTTGACGGTCTCGGCGCCAAGTGGCCGGCGGCGTCGGCCGACTGGATCAAGACGGTCACCGACAAACGCGACGCCAACGTCGCCAAGATGGCCCCCAAGCTGCAGAACAACAACGTGCCGATGGACTATCACGGCGCGCTCGGCGTGCTGCGCACCATCGTCAAGGAGCGGCCGGAAGCGATGCTGGTCAACGAGGGCGCCAACGCACTCGACCTCACCCGCGGCATTATAGACGTCTATCGTCCCCGCAAGCGTATCGACGTCGGTACCTGGGGCATCATGGGCATCGGCATGGGCTACTGCATCGCCGCGGCGGTGGAAACCGGCAATCCGGTGCTGGCGATCGAGGGCGACTCGGCCTTCGGCTTCTCCGGCATGGAGATCGAAACCATCTGCCGCTACAACCTGCCGGTCTGCATCGTGATTTTCAACAATGACGGCATCTATCGCGGCACCGACGTCAACCACGGCGGCAACGACGATCCGGCGACCACGGTGTTCGTCAAGGGCTCGCGCTACGACAAGATGATGGAGGCCTTCGGCGGCGTCGGCGTCAACGCCACCTCGCCGGACGAGCTCAAGCGCGCCGTCAACGAGGCGATGGATTCGCGCAAGCCGACGCTCATAAACGCGGTGATCGATCCGGCCGCCGGCAGCGAGTCGGGCCGCATCGGCAATCTCAACCCGCAGAGCGCGCTTACCAAGAAGAAATAAGCAACACGGCCACACCGCCGGCGCGCCCTGCAAGGGGGCGCCGGCGGTGTGGCCCATCGAGACGAATTGAATTTGGAGGATAGGGCCGATGGCCAAGCGTAAGAAAACCACCAAGGCACAGGCGCGGACCAAACCGAAGAGCCGTGCCGCGGCCAAGAAGTCGACTCGTAAGGTCACCAAGAAGGCGGCCCGCAAGCCCGCGACCAAGAAGGCGAGCGCCAGAAAGCCCGCCGCCAAGAAGGTCGCGGCCAAGAAGGCCAACGGGCTGCCGCGCGCCTCCTCCAAGCCCTTCGGCATGGACGGCAAGGCGCTGCAGGGCGTGCGCATTCTCGACTTCACCCACGTGCAGTCCGGCCCGACCTGCACCCAGCTTCTCGCCTGGTTCGGCGCCGACGTGATCAAGGTCGAGCGTCCCGGCGTCGGCGACATCACCCGCGGCCAGCTGCGCGACGTGCCGAACGCCGACTCGCTCTACTTCACCATGCTCAACAGTAATAAGCGCTCGATCACGATCGACTCCAAGCACCCGCAGGGCAAGCGTGTGCTCGACGAGCTGATCAAGAGCTGCGACGTGCTGGTCGAGAACTTCGCCCCCGGCGCGCTCGACCGCATGGGGCTGACCTGGGAGCACATCCACAAGACCAACCCGCGCATGATCGTGGCGTCGGTCAAGGGCTTCGGCCCCGGTCCCTACGAGGACTGCAAGGTCTACGAGAACATCGCCCAGTGCGCTGGCGGCTCGGCCTCGACCACCGGCTTCCGCGACGGCCCGCCGCTCGTCACCGGCGCGCAGATCGGCGACTCGGGCACCGGCCTGCACCTCGCGCTCGGCATCGTCACCGCGCTCTATCAGCGCAACCGCACCGGCCGTGGTCAGAAAGTGCTCGCCGCCATGCAGGACGGCGTGCTCAATCTCTGCCGCGTCAAACTGCGTGACCAGCAGCGCCTCGCGAATGGGCCGCTCAAGGAATACAGCCAGTATGGCGAGGACATCCCGTTCGGTGATGCGACCCCGCGCGCCGGCAACGACTCCGGCGGCGGTCAGCCCGGTTGGATCTTGAAGTGCAAGGGCTGGGAGACCGATCCCAACGCCTACATCTACTTCATCACCCAGGCGCCGGTGTGGGAGAAGATCTGCGACCTCATCGGTAAGCCGGAATGGAAGAGCGATCCGGACTACGCCACGCCGCCGGCGCGCCTGCCGCGGCTGCGCCATATCTTCAACACCATTGAGGATTGGACCACCACCATGACCAAGTTCGAGGTCATGGAGAAGTGCAACGAATTCGACATTCCGGTCGGTCCGATCCTGTCGATGAAGGAGATCGCCGAGGAGCCGGCGCTGCGTGCGACCGGCACCATCGTTGAGGTCGATCATCCGACCCGTGGCAAGTACCTGACCGTCGGCAACCCGATCAAGCTGTCGGACTCGATCCCCGAGGTGACGCGTTCGCCGCTGCTCGGCGAGCACACCGACGAGATCCTCAAGAAGGTGCTCAAGCTGTCGGCGCACGACATCACCGAGATCAAGGCGTCCGGCGCGCTGTCCGCGCCGCAGATGATAGAGAAGGCGGCTTGATTTTCCTCTCCCCGCGGGGCGGGGAGCGCATTCTTTCTTCCCCCACAAGGGGGGAGGGAACAGGCATGGGTTTCAGGGAGAAATAACTATGCGTATCGTCGTTCACGGCCAGCAGGCCTTCGGCAAAGCCGTGCTGGAAGCGCTGCTGAAGCGCGGCCAAGATGAAGTGATCGCGGTCTATGTCGCACCGGAGAAGGAAGGCGCCAAGGCCGACCCGCTGAAGGAAGCGGCGATCGCCGCCGGCCTGCCGGTCTACCAGCCCGCCTCCTATCGCAAGCAGGAGGTCTGGGACGAGTTCAAGGCGCTCAAGCCCGACCTGCAGGTCATGGCCTTCGTCACGCTGTTCGTGCCGGAAGAGTTCCTCAACATCCCGACCCACGGCTCGATCCAGTATCACCCGTCGCTGCTGCCGGCCTACCGCGGCGCGAGCGCCATCAACTGGCCGATCATTTTGGGGGAAAAGGAGACGGGTCTGTCGATCTTCTGGCCCGACAACGGCCTCGATACCGGCGACGTCCTCATCCAGAAGAAGACGCCGATCTCCGACACCGACACGCTCGGCTCGGTTTACTTCGACCGCCTGTTCCCGATGGGCGTCGACGCCATGCTGGAGTCGGTCGACCTGGTGAAGGCCGGCAAGGCGCCGCGCATCAAGCAGGACGAGTCGAAGGCCACCTACGAGGGCCTCTGCCGCGCCGGCAACGCCAAGATCGACTGGGGCAAGTCCTGGCGCCAGATCGATCCGCTGATCCGCGGCTGCAATCCGGCCCCGGGCGCCTGGAGCACCCTCGACGGCCAGACCATCAAAATCTTCGACGCCAAGCCGCTGCCGGCCAAAGACCCGAAGGGAATCGGCGGCAAGCTCGGCGAAGTGGTCGCGGTCGAAGCCGACGGCTTCACGGTCGTCTGCGCCGACGGCCGCATGAAGGTCACCCGCGTCCAGCCGCCCGAAGCCAAGAAGATCGACGCCGGCGAATGGGCGGCTTCCGCCAAGCTCGCCGTCGGCGCCAAGTTCACGTGATTTCCCGCAGTCATGGCCGGACATGAGGCGCGAAGCGTCGCTTTCAAGCCAGATGTCCCGGCCATCCCGCTTTAGGGACGCACTGCCCTTCTAAGCAGGATGCCCGGCACACGGCCCGGCATGACAAGTCAGACCAACTTTCGACCTACCCGAGTCACACCAGCGCATATTGGATCCCCCGCCATGCCCGCCTCACAGCATCAGAATCCCAAGTCCGACATCGACATTGCCCAGTCCGCCAAGATGCGGCCGATCATGGAGATCGCCAAGGAAAAGCTCGGCATCGAGGCCAGGGACCTCGAGCCCTACGGCCACTACAAGGCCAAGGTCTCGATGGACTACATCAAGTCGCTCGCCAGCAAGCCGAACGGCAAGATGGTCCTGGTCACCGCCATCACGCCGACCCCAGCGGGCGAGGGCAAGACCACCACCACCGTGGGCCTCACCGACGCGCTCAACCATATCGGCAAGAAGGCGATGCTGTGCCTGCGTGAGGCCTCGCTCGGCCCCTGCTTCGGCGTCAAGGGCGGTGCTGCCGGTGGCGGTTACGCCCAGGTCGTGCCGATGGAAGACATCAACCTGCACTTCACCGGCGATTTCCACGCCATCACCTCGGCGCATAACCTGCTCGCCGCGCTGATCGACAACCACATCTACTGGGGCAACGCGCTGGGCATCGACCAGCGTCGCGTCGCCTGGCGCCGCGTGCTGGACATGAACGACCGCGCCCTGCGCTCGATCGTCAACTCGCTCGGCGGCGTCGCCAACGGCTTCCCGCGCGAATCCGGCTTCGACATCACCGTCGCTTCCGAAGTCATGGCGATCTTCTGTCTGGCCAAGGATCTCGACGACCTGCGCGAGCGCCTCGGCAACATCATCGTCGCCTATACGCGCGAGCGTAAGCCGATCCGCGCCAAGGAGCTCGATGCCAACGGCGCCATGGCCGCGCTCCTGAAGGACGCGATCGCGCCCAACATGGTGCAGACGCTGGAAGGCACGCCGGCCTTCATCCACGGCGGCCCGTTCGCCAACATCGCGCACGGCTGTAACTCGGTCTCGGCCACCACCGCCGCGCTCAAGCTCGCCGACTACGTGGTGACCGAAGCCGGCTTCGGCGCCGATCTCGGCGCCGAGAAGTTCCTCGACATCAAGTGCCGCAAGGCCGGCATCGCGCCCGACTGTGTCGTGGTGGTCGCCACCATCCGCGCGCTCAAGATGCACGGCGGCGTCAAGAAGGACGACCTCAAGAAGGAAGACCTCAAGGCGCTGGAAGCCGGCATGGCCAACCTGCAGCGCCACATCGAGAACATTAAGAAGTTCGGCCTGCCGGCGGTGGTCTCGATCAACCGCTTCTCGGCCGACACCGACGCGGAAATCGCGCTGGTCAAGGAGAAGTGCAAGGCGCTCGGCGTCGAGGCCATCATGGCCGACCACTGGGCCATGGGCGGCGAGGGCGCGGCCGACGTCGCCAAGGCGGTGGTCAAGATCATCGACGACGGCAAGGCCAAGCTGAAGCTGCTCTATCCCGACGACATGCCGCTGTTCGAGAAGATCCGCACCATCACCAAGGAAATCTACCGCGCCGATGATGCCACTGCGCCAAAGGCGGTGAAGGATCAACTCGCCGCCTGGGAAGAGATGGGCTACGGCAAGCTGCCGGTGTGCATCGCCAAGACCCAGTACTCGTTCTCGACCAACGGCGACGCCAAGGGCGCGCCCTCCGGCTTCGAGATCCCGGTGCGCGAAGTGCGCCTGTCCGCGGGTGCCGAGTTCGTGGTGGCGATCTGCGGCGAGGTCATGACCATGCCGGGCCTGCCGCGGGTGCCGGCGGCGAACTCCATCGACGTCGGCAAGGACGGCCGCATCGTCGGGCTGTTCTAAGACCGCTTTTTGCCGCTCCAGCGACTGCGACGGCCGGCCCCCAAGCCGGCCGTTTGCATTTTGGAAGCCATAAGTCCCTAGAATTTTAGGCATTTTGTACCGCGCCGGCGGAACTCCTTCTTTGCACCTTGCTGCTAGGGTGATGCCGTTGTCGGTTTCGGTCGCGGGATCGCCCATGCGCAAACGTGGGTACGATCGCCTGGCCGGGACCTAGGGTTCCTCTTTCGTGCGGCGTTCCATCATGTCCAATATTGCCTCGACCCAGTCCGATCCCACGCAGGCCGTGAATGCTTCGATCATCGACGAATTGATCGGCGCCGTTGACGGCGGCAGCGCCAGGCAGCGCCAGAAGATCCTGACGCGCATCACCGACCTGTTCGTGGCGGGTTCGCGCAACTACTCGCACGAGCAGGTCGCGCTGTTCGACGACGTGCTGCAGCAGCTTTCGAACGATATCGAGGTGCGCGCGCGCGCCCGGCTGGCGCAGGAGCTGGCGTCGGTCGAGAACGCGCCGCCCGCGCTGATTCGCAATCTCGCCTTCGACGACGAGATCGCGGTGGCGGCGCCGGTGCTCGCCAACTCCATGCTGCTCTCCGACGCGGACCTGATCGAGAACGCGCGCACCAAGAGCCAGAAGCACCTGCTCGCCATCACCCAGCGCCTGAAACTGAGCGAGGCGGTCACCGACGTGCTGGTCGAGCGCGGCGACAACGAGGTCGTGCGCAAGGTGGCGCGCAACCGCGGCGCCCGCTTCTCCCTCGCCGGCTACGAAAAACTCACCACCCGCGCGCGCTACGACCGCCGGCTGACGCTGGCGCTCGGCGAGCGCACCGATATCCCGCGTCAGCACTTCCTGAAGCTGCTCGAATGCGCCTCGGCCTCCGTGCGCGCCAAGCTGGAAGCGTCCAATCCGGAGATGGCCGAGGCGGTCCGCAAGTCGGTCGACGACGTCGCCACCGCCATGCAGAAGGGGGCCCGCGCGGTTTCCGACCTGCATAACGCCGCCGAGCGCAAGGCGCGCCGCTTCAAGGCGCATCCGGTCACGGAAGGCAACGTGCACGCACCGGCGCGGGCGCAGGAGTTCGAAAAAGTCGTGATCGCGCTGGCGCGGCTCGGCCGCTTCCCGGTCGATCTGGTGGAGCGCGCCCTGGTCGACGAGGGCACCGACATGGTGCTGGTCCTCGCGCGTGCCGCCGGCTGCTCCTGGGCGACCGCCAAGGAACTGCTGCAAATGCAGGCCGCCGGCCGCCGATTGACGGACATCGACCTGGCGCAGGCCCACAAGCGTTACACCGGTTTCAGCGTGGACGTCGCGCGCAGCATCTTCGACTTCTACCGCCAACGCATCAAGGACGAAGCCGAGGCGCAGAAGGCGCGCGAGAAGCAGGCGGAAAAAGCCGAAGCCGCGAAGAAGCCGGCGCTCAGAGTCGTCGGCGGGCGTGAGGCCGAGAGCGCGGCCTGACAGAAAGGCCGCTCAATCGAGCGCGAACGGTCGCCAGCGCACCGCGGCATTGAACATGGCGGTGCGCACGCGGTTGACCGCGTAGGGTTCGCCGAACAGCCGCAGCGTTTCCTTGCTGTCACCCTGCACCATCACGAGCGCGGCGTCGTGCTCGCCATGCTTGGCGAGAACGCGCTCGCGCATCTCGTCGGCGAGTTCGTCGATCTGCCACTCCTCGAGCAACTCGTCGAGCACGCGCAGGACATGGATGACCCTGCGCGGCTGCTCGCGGACGGTGGCGTAAGCTAACCTATAGCTCATGATGCGTGATACATTGGCGGCGCGGCGCGACGGAATCAATCAAACTGTGCCGCGGCGGCGGATGGAGTGCCGCCCACCATAGCTCTCGGCTATGAAGCGCCACCCAACGCCTTCGCCACCCGGCGCGCGTCCGCCACCAGCGCGGCGGTCAATGGCGTCATCGGTTCGCGCGCCGGCGCCACCAGACCGATGGTGTGGCTCGCTTCAGGCTCGACGATCGGGATGGCACGCAACACGTCGGTCAGGCGCAGCGTGTCGGCGAGGCGCTCCGGCATCACGCTCGCCCAGCTCCCGGTACGCACGTGCGAATAGAGCAGGATCATCGAATCCGATTCGAGCATGATGTTCGGACTGTTGCCGGTATCGTACAGCAGGTGTTCGATGATGCGCCGGTTCTGCATCTCGGGGGTCAGCAGGCAGAGCGGCACCTGCGCCACCTCCTTCCACGTCACCTTGTCGCGGCTGCCGAGCGGCCCGTCGGCGGCCACCAGCAGCCGGTAGTGCTCGCGATAGAGCGGCACCGCCGTGACGCGCCCGAGCGGCTCGTTGTCGAGATAGGTGATGCCGGCATCGATCTCGAGATTCTCCAGCTCCGCCAGCACCTGGATCGAGGTGCGCGAATAGACGGTGAACTGCACGTTAGGATGACGCGCGCGATAAGGTGTGGTGAGCGACTCCACCATGGCCAGCGCGGTAGGGATGGCCGCGAGCCGCAGCCGGCCGGCGAGGCCATGGCGTAGCGCGTGCACTTCCTCGCGCATGGCGCGGGCGTCGCCGACGATGCGGCGCGCCCAATCGAGCACGCGCTGACCCTCGGGGGTGAAGCCTTGGAAGCGCGAGCCGCGGTTGACCAGCAGCACCCCGAATGTGTCCTCGAGCTGTTTGACCCCTGCCGAGAGCGTGGGCTGGGTCACGTTGCACGCGTCGGCCGCACGGCCGAAGTGCTTTTCGCGCGCCAGCGCCAGCAGGAATTCGAGCTTGTCGATCACGGTGTGGGTCTCATGGCGACGCGGAAAATGGGCGGGGGGACGGGGACGATTCGGTGGCCTGCGCGGTGGTCTCGGAGGTGGCCGGCAAGGCCAGTATCCGAAATTTAATAATCGAGAAATCGAAAGATAGCCACTTGTTTTGATAGGATTTCTCTATCGCCCGATTGAAGCCGGGGTCTTGTTTATCCTAATTTTACAGGCATTTTTGCGGTTTCGGAGGAACGCTTCATGAGCACGACGTTGCAGGCTCCACCCGCGGCCCCTGACATCACGCGCGCCGGCCGGCGCCGCCCGCGGCGCACACCGAAAGGCCGCCAGGTCGATCCAGCCGCGCTCGACGAGGTGCGCGCGTTGCTCACCGACCGCCCGCGCAAGCGCGACCTCCTGATCGAACACCTGCACCTCATCCAAGACCATTACGGGCATCTCTCCAGCGCTCATCTCAACGCGCTCGCCTTCGATATGAAGATGGCGCAGACCGAGGTCTACGAGGTCGCGACCTTCTACGCCCATTTCGACGTGGTGAAGGAAGGCGAGCAAGCGCCGCCGGCCATCACCGTGCGCGTCTGCGAATCCCTTTCCTGCTCCATGGCCGGCGCCGAGGACTTAATCGCCAAGCTGCCCGGCATTCTCGGCAAGGACGTGCGGGTGGTGCGCGCGCCGTGCATGGGCGCCTGCGACCGCGCGCCGGTCGCGGCCGTCGACCACGTGCAGACGTTCAAGGCGACGCCCGACAACGTCTCCGCCGCGGTGCAGGCGAAGCCCCATGCGCACGCCTGGAAGCCTGCCACCGATTTCGACGCCTATCGCAAGGACGACGGCTATACGCTGCTGAAGGCCTGCCTCGACGGCACGCGAAAGCGCGAGGACCTGATCCAGATCGTCAGCGACGGCGGTTTGCGCGGGATGGGCGGCGCCGGATTCCCGACCGGCCGCAAGTGGTCGCTGGTGCGCTCCGAACCCGCGCCGCGCCTGTTCGCTGTCAACTGCGACGAGGGCGAGCCCGGCACTTTCAAGGACCGCTATTATCTCGAGCGCGACCCGCACCGCTTCATCGAAGGCCTGCTGATTGCTGCCTGGGTGGTCGAGGCCGAGCAGACCTATCTCTACATCCGCGACGAATATCCCGAGCTGCGGCTGATGCTGGCGGACGAGATTTCGAAGATCGAGAAGGCGGGTCTGTCGAAGCACACAAAGATCTATCTGCGCCGCGGCGCCGGCGCCTATATCTGCGGCGAAGAGTCGGCGATGATAGAGTCGATCGAGGGCAAGCGCGGCCTGCCGCGCCATCGTCCGCCTTACGTCGCGCAAATCGGCCTGTTTGGCCGCCCGACGCTGGAGCAGAACGTCGAGACGCTCTATTGGATCCGCGACATCATCGAGAAGGGTGCTGAGTGGGCGATCTCGCAAGGTCGCCACGACCGCAAGGGCTTCCGCAGCTTCTCGGTGTCCGGCCGCGTCAAGGAGCCGGGCGTTAAGCTCGCGCCCGCCGGCATCACCATGCAGGAGCTGATCGACGAATATTGCGGCGGCATGGCCGACGGCCACACCTTTAAGGCCTATCTGCCGGGCGGCGCGTCCGGCGGCATTCTGCCGGCGTCGATGGCCGATATCCCGCTCGACTTCGGTATGCTGGAAAAGTACGGCGCGTTCGTCGGCTCGCACGCCGTGGTGATTCTCTCCGATAAGGACGACATCAAGGCGGTGGCGCTCAACCTGATAAAGTTCTTCGAGGACGAAAGCTGCGGCCAGTGCACGCCCTGTCGTGTGGGCACCGAGAAGGCGGCCAAGCTGATGGCCGAGGGGCCGTGGAACGCCGACCTCTTGACCGAGCTTGCGGGCGCCATGCGCGATGCGTCCATCTGCGGGCTCGGCCAGGCCGCGCCCAATCCGCTGATGAGCGTTCTGAAATTCTTCCCCGACGAGCTCAAGAAGCCGTTGGTCAAATGGTGATGGCGAGGAACCGATCATGAGCACGGACGCCAGGACCTTTTTCATCGACGACCGCGAGATCGACATCCGCGAAGGCGAGAGCATCTTCCGCGCGGCGCGGCGTCTCGACATCAAGCTGCCGCACCTGTGCTATTCGCCGAAGCCCGGCTACCGCGCCGACGGCAACTGCCGCGTCTGCATAGTGGAAATCGAGGGCGAGCGGACGCTGGCCGCGAGTTGCATTCGCACGCCGACGCCCGGCATGAAGGTGAAGACGCAGACCGACCGCGCCAAGACTGCGCGCAAGATGGTCGCCGAATTGCTGGTCACCGACCAGCCGACGCCGGAAGTCGCGCACGACCCGATGTCCGAGTTCTGGAAGACGGTAAAGCGTCAGGGCGTGGAGCAGAGCCGTTTTCCGCAGCGCGAACGCATCGTCATGCCGGCCCCCGACCGCAGCCATCCGGCCATGGCGGTCAATCTCGACGCCTGCATCCAGTGCAATCTCTGCGTCCGCGCCTGCCGCGAGGTCCAGGTCAACGACGTCATTGGCATGGCCGGCCGTGGCCATACCGAGAAGATCGTGTTCGACTTTGACGACCCGATGGGCGCCTCGACCTGCGTCGCCTGCGGCGAATGCGTGCAGGCCTGCCCGACCGGCGCGCTGATGCCCTCGACCGTGCTCAACGACAACAACGTGCGCACCGAATTCGCCGACCGCGAGGTCGACAGCGTCTGCCCCTATTGCGGCATCGGCTGCCAGCTCACCTATCACATCAAGGACGACAAGCTGCTCTACGTCACCGGCCGCAACGGCCCGTCGAACGAGAACCGCCTGTGCGTCAAGGGCCGCTTCGGCTTCGACTACGTGCACAATCCGGCGCGCCTGACGCAGCCGATGATTCGCAAGGAAGGCGTGCCGAAAGTGCCGCACGAGGTCATCGACCCAATGAATCCGTGGACGCACTTCCGCCCGGCGACCTGGGAGGAGGCGCTCGACAAGGCCGCCGCGGGCATCAAGACCATCCGCGACCGCGACGGCAGCCAGGGCCTCGCCGGCTTTGGCTCGGCCAAGTGTTCGAACGAAGAGGCCTACCTGTTCCAGAAGCTGGTGCGCGCCGGCTTCGGCACCAACAACGTCGATCATTGCACGCGGCTTTGCCACGCCTCGTCGGTGGCGGCGCTGATGGAAGGCGTCGGCTCGGGCGCGGTGTCGGCCTCGTTCAACGAGGTGAAGAACTCCGACGTCATCATCGTCATCGGCGCCAACCCGACCGAGAACCATCCGGTCGCGGCCACCTATTTCAAGCAGGCGGCCAAGCGCGGCGCCAAGCTGGTGGTGATGGATCCG
>JARRQH010000106.1:0-8989 GCA_037381985.1 Pseudolabrys sp. | reverse complement strand
CACGCCCCTTCGTCTGGACCGCTACCGCCGACTCCATCCTCCAGAAACTCGCGCGACTTTGTCAGCGAATTTCCGGGACAGAACACTAGCCCCCCGTCTCGACGCGCGCGTCAATCTCGGCTAATTCCTGCACACAGCGCGACGTTGTGCGCTCCCCCTACCCACCACCGACTTCAGCACGAGAGGACTGCCCCATGACCATCAAGGTCGGCGATACCGTTCCGAACGTCACCTTCCACGTAATGACCGCGGAGGGTCCCAAGCCGAAGACCACCGACGAGGTCTTCAAGGGCAAGAAGGTCGCGCTGTTCGCCGTGCCCGGCGCGTTCACACCCACCTGCAGCAACCTGCACATGCCGAGCTTCCTGAACAACCTCGATGCCTTCAAGGCCAAGGGCGTCGACACCGTCGCGGTGGTCAGCGTCAACGATCCTTTCGTCATGAAGGAGTGGGCGAAGGCAAGCGGCGGCGACGGCAAGATCGACTTCCTCGCCGATGGCGGCGCCGAGTTCACCAAGGCGGTCGGCATGGACTTCGACGGCTCGGGTGCCGGTCTTGGCATGCGCTCGAAGCGCTATTCGATGTTCGTCGACAACGGCGTGGTGAAGAGCCTCAACGTCGAGGACGCACCCGGCAAGTGCGAGATTTCCGGCGGCGAGGCGCTGCTGGGGCAGATTTAGTTTTTCGGACGAACCGGACCCGTCACCCTAAGATGCTCGGCGCAAAGCGCCGAGCCTCGAAGGGCGACGGCCCGGGCTGTCATCCTTCGAGGCTCGCGCTGCGCGCTCGCACCTCAGGATGACGGGAAGACGCAGCCAGCCACGGCTACTCCGCCTTCATCGCGCCCTTGGCGCCTGCCCTTGCGGCGATGAGGCCGTTGCGCGCCAGCTCATCGGCGCGCTCGTTCTCGGCATGGCCGGCGTGACCCTTCACCCAGTGCCAGTGCACGGTGTGCTCGCCTAGCGCCGCATCGAGCCGCTGCCATAGGTCCACGTTCTTCACCGGTTTCTTGTCGGCGGTACGCCAGCCGTTGCGCTTCCAGCCCTTGATCCACTGGGTGATGCCGTTGCGCAGGTACTGGCTGTCGGTGTGAATATCGACCGTGCACGGGCGCTTGAGCGCTTCCAGCGCCGAGATCGCCGCCATCAGTTCCATGCGGTTGTTGGTGGTGTGCAGCTCACCGCCCATTAGTTCCTTCTCGTGCTCGCCGAAGGATAGGATCGCGCCCCAGCCGCCGGGACCGGGGTTGCCGGAACAGGCGCCGTCCGTGTGGATGGTGACGCGCTCGCCGCTCATAAATGACATTCCTCATCCAGAATCGTGCGCGCCATCAGATAGCATCGCCGCGTGTGGCGGGGATAAGTTTTTCGATTGAGGATCAGTCGAAACCGTAATCGCCCACGCTCTTCACCGACTGGTGGAAGCGCAGCTTGCGGAAATATTCCAGCGGATCCTTGGGCTGCACCAGCGCGCCGTCCGGCACCGCCAGCCAGTCCACCAGCCGTGTGAGCAGGAAACGCATGGCCGCGCCGCGCGCCAGCACCGGCAGCGCATCCCGCTCCTCAAGGCTCAGCGCGCGAACGCCCGCGTAGGCCTTGAGTAGCGCGCGGCCCATAGTGACGTTGTAGGAATGATCGGGCTCGAAGCACCATGCGTTCAGGCAGATCGCGACGTCGTAGACCAGCGTGTCGGTGCAGGCGAAGTAGAAGTCGATCAGCCCAGACAATTCGTCGCTGAGGAAGAACACGTTGTCGGGAAACAGGTCGGCGTGGATGACGCCCTGTGGCAGATAGCGCGGCCAGCTTTGCGCCAGAACATCAAGTTCACGTTCAATGGCCTCGCACAGGCCCGGCCGCACGCTGTCGCCGCGGTCCTTGGCCTGGATATAGAGCGGCCGCCAGCTTTCCACGCCGAGCGCGTTCGCCCGCTTCATCTCAAAGTCGGCCCCGGCGAGATGCAGTTGCGCCAACGCTTCGCCCAACGCCGCGCAATGGGCGGCGGTGGGCCGGCGGATCCACATGCCGTCAAGAAAGGTGACGATGGCCGCCGGGCGGCCGGCGACGCGGCCGAGCACGCTGCCGTGACGGTTTTGCACCGGCTGCGGGCAGGTGATGCCCCGGGTAGAGAGATGTTCCATGAGCCCGAGGAAGAACGGCAGATCGCCTTCCACCACGCGCTTCTCGTAGAGCGTCAGGATGAAATTGTCGGCTTCCGTGTGGACCAGGAAGTTGGAGTTCTCGACGCCCTCGGCGATGCCCTTGTAGGACAACAGTTCGCCGATGTCGTAGCCGGCGAGGAAGTGGGTGAGATCGTCGGCGCTGACGTCGGTGTAGACGGCCATTAGAGCTTCGTGCGTTTAGAGGAAATCGCGGCGCCTACTGACATTCTGCTTGAGCATGATCTTGTCCGAAAACCGGTTCCCATCCCCGATCGGGGTCGAGGACATGCTTTTCGGGATCGTGCTCCAAAACGTCACTCGGCCGCTTGCGTCTCGCGCAACGGGCGGGGCAGCGGGAAGAACATGCGTTCCTCGGTGGCGGTGACGGTCTCGACGTTCAGCGTGTAGCGCTTGGCGAAGGCGTCGAGCACCTCCTCGACCAGCACTTCCGGCGCCGAGGCGCCGGCGGTGACGCCGATGCGCTGCACCGTCTTGAACTCGTCCCAGTTGATGTCGGCGGCGCGCTGCACCAGCGTGGCGTAGGGGCAGCCGGCGCGCAGCGCCACTTCCTTCAGCCGCTGCGAATTGGACGAATTGGGCGCGCCCACCACGATGACGGCATCGACCAGCGGCGCCACGCGCCGCACCGCGTCCTGCCGGTTGGTGGTGGCGTAGCAGATGTCTTCCTTGTGCGGGCCGACGATGTCGGGGAAGCGGGCCTTGAGCGCGTCCACCATGGTGGCGGTGTCCTGCACCGACAGCGTGGTCTGCGTCACGTAGGCGAGGTTGTTCTCGTCCTTGGGCGTGAAGGCGGCGACGTCCGCCACGTCCTCGACCAGGGTCACCGCGCCGGCCGGGAGCTGGCCGATGGTGCCGACCACTTCCGGATGGTGGGCGTGGCCGATGAGCACGATCTGGCGGCCCTTGCGGTGGTGGATTTCCGCCTCGCGGTGAACCTTGGTCACCAGCGGACAGGTAGCGTCCAGCGCGAACAGGTTGCGGCGGGCGGCCTCCTCGGGGATCGAGCGCGGCACCCCATGGGCCGAAAAGATCACCGGGCAGTCGCTGTCCTCGGGGATTTCGTCCAATTCCTCGACGAAAATGGCGCCTTTGGCGCGCAATTCGTCGACCACATAGCGATTATGGACGATTTCGTGCCGGACATAGACCGGGGCGCCATGGATCTCCAGCGCCCGCTCCACCGATTCGATGGCCCGCACCACTCCCGCGCAGAAGCCGCGCGGCGAGCACAACATGACGCGGAGGGCGGGTTTTGCGGGATCGGCAGCCATTTTGTCCTCGGGGAACGGGCTCATCGCGGCCTCGCGCACACGTCGTCCCCTCAGCCCCGACATGGGGCGCGTCGCCCCGCCCTGTCAAGGCGCCCGGTTGCATGTGCCGCACCCGCCCCCTATATTCCGGCCACTTTCCGATCATCACCGATGATCCCGGTGCTTCGCCCGAAATGGCAGGCGAAGCCGCAGAGGAGATTTGCCCATGGCCACCGCAGCACCCTTGATGCCCAAGGCGACCGCCGTCTGGCTGGTGGACAATACCGCGCTGACCTTCGACCAGGTCGCCGAATTCTGCAAACTGCACCCGCTGGAGGTGAAGGCGATCGCCGACGGCGACGCCGCGCAGGGTATCAAGGGCCTGGACCCGATCCAGACCGGCCAGCTCACCCGCGACCAGATCGAGCAGGCCGAAAAGAACCCGGACATGAAGCTGTCGCTGAACGCGCCCAAGGTCGCGGTGACCCCGTCCGACCGCAAGAAGGGCCCGCGCTATACGCCCGTGTCGCGCCGCCAGGACCGGCCCAACGCCATCCTGTGGCTGGTGCGCAGCCATCCGGAACTCAAGGACAGCCAGATCATGCGGCTGGTCGGCACCACCAAGTCGACCATCACCGCCATCCGCGACCGCACCCACTGGAACGCGTCCAATCTGTCGCCGATGGACCCGGTGACGCTCGGCCTGTGCTCGCAGATCGACCTCGACCTCGAGGTGCAGCGCGCCAACAAGGAAAAGCCGGTGCCCGCCGACACCGGCGCGAAGCTGCTGTCCGCGTCCGAGACCACCGCGCCGGCGCCGCAAGAAGCCGCGCCCGCGGAAGAAGACGAGCGCAAGCAGGGCAGCATCGACGTCAATGCGGTGTTCGCCAACTTCAAGCAGGGCGGCGGCGAGGCGGACGAGAGCGACGGCGAATAAGGCCCGCGCAAAGTTCCCGTACCGGCAAGCTTCCTGCGCCGGCAAACGCGCGCCGCTAACACTTCGTTAAGGCTGTGGCGGCGGCATCCGTAGCAATGCGAATGGACGGTTCCGCCGATTGCCGGTTTGATGCCGGCCACTGATCCCGGCGCCCGCGACACCTCCACCGTCCCGCGCGTCGACACGTGGCACGCACAACCTTCTCGGCCATGCTGACTGTTACGGCAGCCGCGCGGCCGATTTTTTATCGAGTCGCATCGTTCCAGCCTGAAGCCGCCGACGGCGGGCACCGAGTGTGTCGTTCGCCCCTGCCCGCGCGGCGGCGCGGATGACGAGGGACTGGGGGCTCCGGCGACACTGGAAATTTTCCCAACGATATCCAAACTCCTTTCCTGCGCGGACGGACTCGTTCATATCGAATCTGCTTCGGGGCCAATCTATTGCGGTCGGGCCCGTATTGCACATCGTTAAGATGTCAGTTTGAGCATGGCGACAATTGAATGAGATATCCCTGCCTGTCTCTGATCGTATCCTCATTTCTCACCGCCGCGGCCGGACTCTGGATCGGGCCAGGGAGCTATCTCGTATTTGCGGGACCCGGCGATATCCCAAGCCCCGAGACGATTTCTTATTGCACGTGGATCGCGTGGCTCTGGGCCTTGTTCGCGATCACCGCGATCCTCGCTTACCGATGGCGTGCGGCGGTGGTCCTGCTGGGCGCACCCCTTGTTCTGCTGTGGCCGTTCCTGTGGGTCGATCGATTGCCCGGGTGTTCGATCTTTGGGTGTTGGTAGGCGTGGGTTGGGTGCGATGTGGGCGCATCTTGGACGCGTCTTGGGCGCGCGAACCAGCCGGCGAGACGAAATAGTACCACCACCTTCGTCATGGCTAGGCATAGCCGTTCGAAGAACGGCGTTCTTTCAGAACGCCTATGTCCCGGCCATCCACGTCTTTGATCTACGGCTAGATCGGGCAACACGACAATGGCCTCGATCGTAAAGGGATGGCGCGACCGGGTGTAACGGAAAGCGTTGCGGAGCAGGTCAATGTGTTCGGTCAGCAGCCGCAACCTGCGCTCGGCCAAATTGACTGTGAAGAAATAGCAGCCGCCGGCGACACGATGGCGCCGAAAATTTGCCATTGATCGGCATGCCCCCGTTGTCACGATGGGTTTCGCTTCGCTCAACCCATCCTACAATTTGGACCGGCATCTCGGCGCGCGGCCCCGCCACATCCTTGCGGGCGGTGTCGCGCGGCCTATCAAAGTGGCCCGGGCGGCGTAGGCGGTTTGCGGAGTTGCCAGCGCGCGATCAAGAAAGCCGGAACGAACACGACGATCAGGAACACAGCGGCCGCCACGGGGTTGGTCAACACCCCTGCCGACCCGAAGGCGTCGAGAAGGACGATCAAGATCACGAAGAGTGCGAACGCACTGACCGTAAAGACGATCACAAAAATCAAATAAGCCGCGAGCGGCCGCGCGCCGGGGTTTTGGGCGCGGCGGGTATAGAACGCGGCAACGATCAGGAATGCTGCCCAAAGGACGAGTGCGACACTATACATCGGGTTGACGGCACCTTGCTGCTGGGCCCTTTCATTTTGGCCTGTTCATCTTAGCCTGTTCATGCGCCCATCAGAGCGGGCCACATACTAAATCCGCGCCGCCACCACGATCCGCGCCCCCAAGCCGATCAGCACGGTGCCCAGGCCGCGCTCGATCCACTTGCTGGCGCGGCGGTAGGCGGCCTGCACGCGCGGCCGCGAGAACACGAAGGCGACCGCCGTGTACCAGGAGACCTCCTGCACGGCGACGATGCCGACGACCGCGAACCGCAGCCACAGCGGCGCGTGTGCCGGCAGCAGCGCGACGAAGATGCTGGAGAAGAAGATCACGATCTTGGGATTGCCGAAGCTGATGAGCGCGCCCGTGGCGACCGCGCGCGCGACGCCGCCGCGTGGCGGCGTCTGCGGCTGGGTGGCGGCCGGCGCGGGCGGGCCTTTGCGGCTCTCGCGCCAGGCGGCGATGCCGAGCCAGATCAGGTAGGCGCCACCGGCGAGCTGGATGGCGCCGTAGAGGGCAGCGAAATGCGTCATCAGCAGCGCGATACCGAAGCAGGCCGCGGCCGCCCAACTCGCCGCGGCGATGGCAACGCCGGCGCCGAGGCCGATCGCCGTCTTGAGGTCGCGGCCGGCCGCCGCGCGGCTGACCATCAGGAAGGCCGGGCCGGGGCTGATGATGCCGAGCAGGTTGGCGAAGGCGAGCGCGGCAAGCGCCAGGGCGTAGGTCATGAAGGGGTATTCCCGTGAGGTTATTGCCGCATTCCACGGCCCGCATTGAGCGCCGGGCCGCCCAGCGTTATACCACGCCAGCAAACGGCACGGCAGGAGAAACGATGACCCACGTCACCTACAAGGTGGTCCGGCACGAGGACGGCTGGGCCTATACGGCCAACGGCACCTTTTCGGAAAGCTTCCCCACCCACGCGGAGGCGCTCAAGGCCGCGCGCACCGCCGCCGCCGAGCAGCGCGTGCCCGGCCACACCGAGGCCATCGAGTGGGAAGACGAGAACGGCAAGTGGCACCAGGAGACCGCCGGCGGCGGCGACCGGCCCGAGACCGACGTCGAGGACAGCGCCTAAGGCCACAGCGGCCGGCTACAGAAATCGGGTGGTTCGGCGCCCGCGGCATCGCCATCCTCCGCCGCACACCACGGAGGATCCCGATGACCTTTCGAATTCGCGGCCTGGACGCCGGCCAGTTCGAACACCTTTTCGCGCTCGACGACGCCGCGCTGGCGCCGTACGGCGAATCGCCGACGGGCCGTACCCCTGCCGCATCAGCCTTACCGACGCGGCGCCGGGTGATGAGCTGATCCTCACCAACTTCGAGCACCACGCCGTCGCCTCGCCCTACCGCATGCGCCTTGCGATCTATGTGCGGTCGGGCGAAGAGCCGTTCGATGCCGTCAACACGATGCCCGACCAGTTGCGCGGGCGCACTTTGGCCGTGCGCGGATTCGACGGCCACGCCATGATGACCGGCAGGGAAATCGTCGAAGGCATTCATCTGGAAGAAGCGATCGAGCGGCAGTTCGGCGCGCCGGGCGCTCAGTATCTGCACGTCCATTTCGCGGCGGCCGGCTGCTACGCGGCGCGGGTCGAGCGGGCCTGAGCCCGCCGGCCCCGACGGCCCGGCTCTAGGGACCCAGCGTCGCCATGTAGGCGGCGATGTCCGCCGCCTCGGCCGGGTCCGGCATGAAGTTCATCTTACGGTGCGGGCCGACGATGGCGCGCGCGATCTCGTCCGCCGCGAAGCCGTACTTGCGGGCGATCGTTTCGAACGGCGGCGCCTGCGCCACTTCCTGGCGGGCGTGCGGCGCTACGATGTGGCAGGCCGCGCAATGGCTCAGCGCCAGGCGCTCGCCATGGCGGGGGTCGGCCGCGTATGCGGGCGCGGCCGCCGGGGCCATCGCCACGGCGGTCGTCAGAGCCAGCAAGAAGACGGCGCCTTTCAAGCCCGGCGCTTGGCCGGGGACTTGACCTGCGACTGCTCGCCCGTGTCGGGCTGCGCGGGCCGATGCTGGCGCGCCCGGAAACCCCACAGCACCCCGTGCAGAGCGTCGCCCAGCACATCGATCAGCGGAAACATCTGCGACATCGTATCTACTCCGGCTCAGTGAAGTGAACCCATCAGGGATTTGAAGGGCGGCGAGAACAGCATCTCGCCAAGGCCGTCGCTCACGTGCGGCATCCAGTCGTGCCAGTCGGCTTGAGCCTCCTGACCCTCGAGGTCTTCCTGGCCGGCTCCGGCGATCATGGCGCGGACCGCGGCGGTGCCACGGTCGCGTGCCTCGGCCATATCCGCGACATCCGCCCTGGCACAATCCAGCAGTACGTGATCGCTGCTGGAGAAGTGGAAATAGACGCGGGTCATGGACGAGCCCCCGGGCGTTGGGCGATGCCGAGCGTGCCCATAGCCCGCAAGCGGTGCGCAGGAAATTCCGATAATGTCCATAAGGGGTGGCCCGGAGCCGTACGTCGTTGCGGCCAGCAAATACGCTCGACCGACGCGCGCGTCAGAGCACCTGAATGATGTCCAAATTACGTCCGCCGCATCACGAAGATGTTGGGCGCGCGCGCATGGCTTTGTCCTGATGCTCGAAGGCCTCGGCGATTTCTCAAGACAGGCCGAACACCCCGGCAAGCTTGCAGGCGATGAACCCGCCTTCGGCGGCCTGCGTGAACCTCCTGGTCGGCGCCGGCTATGCCGCCTGGATGGCCGTCCACTTCGGCGACAGCTGTTACTGGTCCGACTCGTTCCCGATCGGGCAGCACCGCTGTATCAAGCTGCCGGTCTCCGGCATGGTCGACGGCGCACCCTACAGCGTGGTCGTGTCCGCGGTGCTCGGCAGCTCGAAAGTGCCGTGCAAGCCGGCGCCCTATTCGTCGAAGAACACCAATGCGATCGTCTACAACGCCTGGGGCACGACGCTGAACGTGAAGTGCGAGATGCCGGCAGCAGGAGCCAATGACACCGGGCTCAAAGCCGCCGGGCCGCCACCGGCGAAGTAGCCGCAATGAAGCAGGCTGCGAGCGGGCAAGCGCGGCTCCATGAGCGGGATCG
>JARRQH010000105.1:0-9259 GCA_037381985.1 Pseudolabrys sp. | reverse complement strand
GCTGGCCGAAGGCCAGCGGGAGGGGGTGATCTTTTCTCAGAGCAATTCATCCCAACCCGGCGCACTTCGTACGCCGACCCTCCCCCTCCAGGGGAGGGTAAAGCAAGAGCGAGGCACAGTTCGCTGAATGCTCTCCCGCACCGCCGACAACCTGTTCTGGCTCTCCCGTTACGTCGAACGCGCGGAATACCTCGCGCGCATCCTCGAAGCCACGCAACGCCTCTCCGCCCTGCCGCTGTCATACACCGGCACCACCAACGAATGGGAATCGGCGGTCGCCACCGCCGGCTGCGCCGCCGCCTTCTTCCGCGTCTACGAGGAAGCCAACGAGGAGAACGTCACCGACTTCCTGGTGTTCTCCGGCTCCAACGCCTCGTCCATCCGCTCCTGCTTCGAGCACGCCCGCTCCAACGCCCGCGCCGTGCGCACCGCGCTCACCGGCGAGATGTGGGAGGCGATCAACGGCGCCTGGCTCGAGCTCAAGCGCTACGGCAACGGCGCCAGCTCGCGCGAGGAGCTCGCCCGCTTCCTGCGCTGGGTGCAGGAGACCTCGTTGCGCTACGACGGCTCCGCCTACCGCACCATGCTGCGCGACGACGCCTACTGGTTCTCGCGCCTCGGCGTCTATATCGAGCGCGCCGACAACACCGCGCGCATCCTCGACGTCAAATACCACCTGCTGCTGCCGGAGGAGGAGCGCGTCGGCGGCCCGCTCGACTATTTCCAGTGGGCGGCCATCCTACGCTCGGTGTCGGCGCTCACCTCCTACCACTGGGTCTACCGCGAGAGCCTCAAGCCCTGGCTGATCGCCGACCTCTTGATCCTGCGCGAGGAAATGCCGCGCTCCCTGGCCTCGTGCTACGAGGCGATCGTGCGCAACCTCGACCAGATCGCCGGCGCCTACGGCCGCCAGGGCCCCGCCCAGCGCCAGAGCCGCGGCATCCGCACCCGGTTGCAGAACAGCCGCATGGACGGCATTTTCCAGCGTGGCCTGCACGAATTCATCGGCGAATTCATCACCGAGAACAACGGCTTGGGCAGCGCCATCACCGAGCAGTTCCTGCTATGAGGCGAGCGGCTTTTCGCGCCGGTTTGTGCTAGAAGCGGCATAGGCAATTAGCATTCAGGCCCCATGCGCATTCGCGTCTCCCACGCCACCACCTACATCTACGACAGGCCGCCCGCCGGCGTGACGCAGCTATTGCGCAAAACGCCGCGCAACCACGACAGCCAGTACGTACTCAACTGGCGGCTCGACCTGTCGCGGGACTGCCTGCTGCACCAGCACGAGGACGCCTTCGGCAACATCACCCATTCCTTCACTGCCGACGGCGGCTTCACCGAGCTGACCGTCGCGGTCGAGGGCGAGGTGGAAACGCAGAACACCGGCGGCGTCATCACCGGCACGCTGGAGCGCTTTCCGCCCGGCCTGTTCCTGCGCGAAACCGAACTCACCGAGGCCGACGCGGCTATCGTCGATTTCGCGGAAGCCGCGCATGCCGCCGGCGACGATACGCTCCCGCGGTTGCATGCGCTACTGCGCGCGCTGCACGAGGAAGTAACCTTCGACATCGATCTGACCCACAGCACCACCACCGCGGCTGAAGCCTTCAAGCTCAAGCGGGGCGTCTGCCAGGACCTCGCCCACATCTTTATCGCCGCCGCGCGCCAGCTCGACGTGCCGGCGCGTTATATCGGCGGCCACTTCTACCGCAGCGACGGCGTCGTCGAGCAGGAAGCTGGCCACGCCTGGGCGGAGGCCTACGTGGAGAACCTCGGCTGGGTCGCCTTCGATCCCACCCACGGCATGTGTACGACCGACGCCTATGTGCGGGTCGCCGTCGGCCTCGACTACCTGGGCGCGGCGCCGGTGCGCGGCACCCGTTTCGGCGGCGGGGCCGAGACCCTCAAGGTCGCGGTGCATGTGGATCAGGCGCAGCGGCAGGCCCAGAGCTGAACTATCATGACCCGCGAATCGCCTTCCGGGCGCCGGCCGCCCATGACCGAACCTATGAGCGAACCCATGACCGAACGCATGTTTTGCCCCGTGATTTACCCCATGACCGCCATCGACCATGCCGCCTCAGCACGGTAACCTCGTCGCGCGCGACACCACGAGAACCTTCACGCCCATGACCTATTGTTGCGGAATCCTGGTGAATGACGGTCTGGTGATGATCGCCGACACGCGAACCAATGCCGGCCTCGATAACGTCTCGACCTTCCGCAAGCTGCACGTCTACGACGAGCCGGGCGAGCGCATCATGGCGCTCGCGTCCGCCGGCAACCTGTCGCTGACCCAGACCGTGCGCACCACGCTCGACGAGGGCATGGAAAATCCCGAGACCGGCGAAATCGAAACGCTGATGAACGCGCCCAGCATGTTCAAGGCCGCCCAGCGCGTCGGCAAGGCGATCCGCATGGTGCAGAACATCGAGGGCTCGGCGCTTGAATCCGCCGACGTCGACAGCGGCATCTCGTTCCTGCTCGGCGGCCAGATCAAAGGCGGGCGCCTGCGCCTGTTCATGGTCTACGCCGCCGGCAACTTCATCGAATGCACCATCGACACGCCCTACCTGCAGATCGGCGAGCACAAATACGGCAAGCCGGTGCTCGACCGCGCCATCAGCTTCGACACCGACCTCTACGACGCGCTCAAGATCGGGCTGATCTCGATGGACTCGACCATGCGCTCCAATCTCGGCGTCGGGCTGCCAATCGATGTCCTGGTCGCGCGCCGCGACACCTGCGCGGCGGAGGTGAGCTACCGCATCGAGCCGAACGAGCCCTATTTCCAGGACCTGCGCGAGCGCTGGTCGGCAGCCTTGCGCGCGGCCCACATGGCAATCCCGCGGCCGCCCTACGGCGGCGGAAAATAACAGTTCACGTCTGTCTTTTTACCGCCAGTTAACAGCGTTCGCCAAATTGCCCGGCGACACGACTGCGGATACGCGCAAAGTCCGCAAACACAAGCCAATGGCAAGCTTTGCCCCCTAATACCTCAGTCCGACATGTCCTTGCGGGACGGACATCAGGGGACCAACGAACTTGCGGGACGGCCGTCGTCAACGCACCAGCGATGAACGCACCAGCGATGAACGCACCCACACCAATTGGGATCGCGCGCGCCTGAGCGTGGTCGTCCCGATCGGCGTGATCGTGGCGGTCGCCATCGTCTGCATCGTGATCGCTGTGCTGTCCTCGGCGGAGCGCGCCGACGACGTCGCCATCGCGCACGAGCAGCGCCTGTTCTCCGAGATGCTCAGCACGCAAGGCCGCCGCGTGCTGCGCGAGGTGCAAAGCGTCGCCAATTCCCCGGCCACCATCCGCAACGTCCGCAAGCGCTTCGACTTCCATTGGGTGGACCAGCAGGTCGGGCTTTGGCTGCAGACCTTCTTCAACCACGACTACGTGTTCGTTTTCGACGCCAACGGCCAGCCGATCTACGCCCGCGCCACCAACCACGGCATCTCGCCGGCCTGGATGCACAAGGTGGTGCCGAACCTGAAGTCGATGCTCGCCTACATGGGCGGCCACCGGTCCTGGCCCGGCGGCGCCATCGCCATCAGCAACGCTATCGACGGCCCGCGCCGGCAGGCCGCCGTCATCCGCGATATCGACGGTCACCCGGCGGTGATCGCGGCGGCCACCGTCGGCGCTCCGCCGCACGCGCCGGTGCTGATGTCGGTCAAGCTGATCGCCGGCAGCCTGCTCAGCAGCATCGCCGAACAATTGCAGCTCACCGACCTGCGTAGCTTGGGCAACGCACCGGTGCCCGCCGGCGACCACGTCTTCGACCTCGACGACCCGCAGGGCCACCGCCTCGCGCGCTTCGCCTGGACGCCGAAGCAGCCCGGTGCCGAGATCATGCACAGCGTCATTCCGTTCATCGCGGTGGCGCTCGCCGGCTTCGCGCTGCTTGCCGCCTTCGTGCTACGCTACATGCGGCGCACGGCGGCCGAAATCGCGGTCGGCGAGACGCGGCTACGCCACCTTGCCATGCACGATCCTCTCTGCGGGCTGCCCAACCGCATCTTCTTCGGCGAGCGCCTGCGCGCGGTGATCGAGCAGGTGCGCCACGGCAGCACGCCAGCGGCGGTTTTCTACATTGACCTCGACCATTTCAAGGACGTCAACGACACCCTCGGCCATCCGATCGGCGACGAGCTGATCCGCCTCGTCACCCAGCGCCTGTCGCACGCGCTGCGCGGCGACGACCTGGTGGCGCGGCTCGGCGGCGACGAGTTCGCGGTGATCTCCTCGATCGGCGACGACCCCGCCAAGATGATGGCGCTCGCCCAGCGCGTCATCAACACGCTCAGCGCGCCCTACGCCATCCACGAGCACAACATCGTCATCGGCGCCTCGGTCGGCATCGCGGCCATCGACCGCAATTGCGCCGGCGTCGCCGATGTCATGCGTTACGCCGACATGGCGCTCTACCGCGCCAAGAACGAGGGCCGCAACCGCGCCTGCATGTACGACGCGGTCATGGACGCCGACCTCTCCAGTCGCAAGCTGCTGGAGGCCGACCTGCGCGAGGCCATCGAGAATGATCGGCTGACGCTGCACTATCAGCCCGTCGTCGCCAAGGACGGTGAGACCGTGGTAGCCGTCGAGGCGCTCTGCCGCTGGACCCATCCCGGGCGCGGCGAGATTCCGCCAAGCGAGTTCATCCCGGTCGCCGAGCGCAGCGGACTGATCATCGAGCTCGGCAACTGGGTGCTGCGCCGCGCCTGCATCGACGGGCGCGCCTGGCCGGAGCTCACGATCGCGGTCAACGTGTCGTCGCTGCAATTCCGTCGTCTCGATTTCGTCGACGTGGTCGAGCGCATCCTGGAAGAGACCGCCTTCGATCCGACCCGGCTCGAACTCGAGCTCACCGAAAGCGTGCTGCTCGGAAATGTCGACACCGCGGAAATCGCCATGCGCCGGCTGAAGGCGTTCGGCGTCAAGGTGGCGCTCGACGACTTCGGCACCGGCTATTCCAGCCTGCTCTATCTGCGCCGCTTCCCCTTCGACAAGCTCAAGATCGACCGCAGCTTCGTGCATTCGATCGAGAAGGCCGCCGACGCCGCGGCTATCGTGCACGCGGTGGTCGGTCTCGGCCGCGGCCTCGGCATGCAGGTGACCGCGGAGGGTGTCGAAACCGCCGACCAGCAGCTGTTCCTGCGCGCGGCGGGCGTCCACTCCATGCAAGGCTACCGATTTGGCCGGCCGGTGCCGGCCGAAGAAATCACCCGCCGGCTCGAGGCGTCAGGCGCCGCCAAGCCCGCGGATGCGGCGCTGGCGAGTTGAAGCGTTTCCAGGCGACGCGGCGTTGCCGTCTCGCGCGCAATTTCCAGCACAATCCGGCAACTCTTTGATTTCCGTAGCGCCTTGTCGCGCAGGCGCTGTTGATGCACGGCAGAACACGGCCGCCACGGCCGATCCCACCTTGAGAGCCGATTATGCGGCAATGGAGCAAGGATGGCTGCAACTCGCCGAGAGCCACGCCCTTTCGGATCGGCTGCGGCAATCTCTCGTGGAGCAGGACACCAAGATCGCCAGACGGGGTGAATGGCAGTCCATCAGTAGCGCGCCGTGCGACCGGACAATCGAGCTTGCGGTCGTCAGCGGCGCGGTTCCGCATGCGGCGGCATTTCCATGCCGCCGGGTTCTGGGCGGCTGGATGGACGCCGACATCAGTGAGCCGATCGACGTGGAGCCCACGCACTGGCGCGAGTGGCTTGAATATCTTGTTTGGTCGCGTTTCCGGACGGCGAACCGGTTCCCACTTCGCCTGGAGGCGCTCTAATCCTCGCCGGAGGTTATGCGTGCTAATGTTGATGCTGGTGCCGGCATACCCCTGGCTTCTTCTTCCTCGATCATGCGGATGAGAATTTGCCGGATCACCAGGTCGGCCTCATTCTCTAGGCGCTTTCGGTAATACGCCAGATTAAGGTGGGATACGGCCTTGTCGCCGGTGGCCGGGGTGGATTGGCGCTCCCCGGGTTGACGTTCCCCAGTTTGACGCTCACCGGAGCGGCACTCAAGGACGGCCAGCTTGGCTTCTTCCTCCGCCAGCAAGCGCTCGATCAAACGCCGCCGTTCGGGGGCGCACTCGTCCGCAAGCACCTCGCGATAGTGCTCTCTGTTGAGACGGGCGATGAATTCGTCCACAGCGCCCCCTGACAGATGGCCGCTACAACGCACGGCCATCGCAACAACGACTGAGACGGCATGCTAAGCGCAGATAGAGAGATCGTAAATACCAAATATATTCTCGGCGTGATTCATGATGCTGGTATCATGACGCTGGTGGGACGCAAGCGAGCAGAAGTTGCCGCAAACGATCGATGGGCGGACATCATCGCCGCGCGGCGCATCGAACTTCTACACAATCCCTTCACCACAATCCCGTCTTCAGCCCACGTCGGCGCGATAACGCGCCAGAACCGCGCGGTCGATCTCCACGCCCAAGCCGGGCTTGGATGGTATGGTGATCCAGCCATCGACATGCTGGATCGGTTTGCGGATCAGCTCCTGCCTGAATGGATGCGATGAGCGATCGTATTCGAGCACCGGCTCCTGGGCATAGAGGCTGTGGTGGGCGACCGGCACCGCGCCCATGACCAGCGGCCGCAGCGCCTTGTCGATCACCGTGGCGGCGATGTCCGGCGGCCCCAGGCCTTGCGCGAAGGCTTCACCCCACCCGGTGATCCCCTGGTCGGTACTCACTTCAACGAGCGTCGCCGAGCACTGCCTCACCCAGCCTTGCGAAAACGCGAACGGCTCGGCGAGCGGCGTCTTGAGAACATGAATTCCGATATCGGTGATTTTCATATCGGCACGCCCGAGACAAAGAGTGCGGGCGCGATGTTAGTTTAGCGACGGCGCTATCGCGATCGCGCACAACGGGCTGGCGGCGGTCCTCCTTTGTGCTATGGCGGTTGCCGACAACCAACAAACTCACGCGGGGAAGGAAATCGACAATGACGGCATCGACAAAAATCGCGCTCGTCACCGGCGCCGGAACGGGCGTGGGCAAGGCGGTGGCCATCGCGCTGGCGAACGCTGGCTACAACCTGGTGCTGGCCGGCCGCCGTCCCGCGCCGCTGGAGGAGACCGCGGCCGAGATCAACACCGCCGGCAGCCAGGCGCTGGTGGTGCCGACCGACGTATCGCAGCGCGAACCGATCCTCGTCCTGTTCGACAAGGTGAAATCGACCTTCGGCCGCCTCGACGTGCTGTTCAACAACGCCGGCATTGGCGCGCCGCCGGTGCCGCTCGAGGACCTGCCCTTCGAGACCTGGCAGACCGTGGTCGCCACCAACCTCACCGGCATGTTCCTGTGCACCCAGGAAGCCATCAAGGTCATGAAGGCGCAGAACCCGCGTGGCGGCCGCATCATCAACAACGGTTCCATCTCTGCGCACGCGCCGCGCCCCTACTCGGTCGCCTATACGTCGACCAAGCACGCCATCTCAGGCCTCACCAAGTCGACCTCGCTCGACTGCCGCCAGTACGACATCTGCTGCGGGCAGATCGACATCGGCAACGCCGCCACGCCGCTGACCGAGCGCATGGTGCAGGGCGAGGGCGTGCTGCAGCCTGACGGCTCCAAAATGATCGAGCCGCGCATGGATGCCGGCGACGTCGGCAAGGCGGTGGTCTACATGGCCGGCCTGCCGCTCGACACCAACGTGCTGTTCATGACGGTGATGGCCAACACCATGCCTTTCGTCGGACGGGGGTGATACGTAAACAGAGATAAGCGAGCCGGCGCGCCCGCTTTCCCGTTCGCCGCCGACTGGAGCAGCCATTGAGCGACCTGACGCCCTCGCAGCGGATCGGGCTTCAACGCACCGCCGCCGCGGTGGCGCTGCTGCTGCTGATCGCGCTCGGCGTCTGGGCCTGGCACAGCAACATCGTCGGCATCATGCCGACCACCGCCGGTATCGAGGCGGAAATCAAGTCCTGGGGCCGTTGGGCGGTGGTGGCGTCCGTCGGCCTGATGATCGTGCACAGCCTGGTGCCCTTCCCGGCCGAGCTCGTCACCTTCGCCAACGGCATGTTGTTCGGCCCGGTCTGGGGCGTCGTCATCACCTGGATCGGCGCCATGCTCGGCGCCGCATTTGCCTTCGCGCTGGCGCGCTGGTTCGGCCGCCCCTTCGTCGACGCCGTGCTAGGCTCGCGCCACCGCGCGGCGGTCGATCGCTGGGCGCACCGCCAAGGCATCGGCATCTTGCTGTTGAGTCGGCTGATGCCGCTGATCTCGTTCAACGTCGTGAACTATGCCGCCGGCCTGACGCCAATCTCCTGGTGGACCTTCCTGTGGACCACGGGCCTCGGCATCTTGCCGGTCACGACCCTGCTGGTCGTCACCGGCGACGAGGTGTGGCACGGCCACGGCAGCGCCTGGATCTGGCTGGCCGCGGTCGCGGCAGCCGGCGCACTCGTATGGTGGCTCGTTGCGCGGCGAACACGTGTCCCCTAATCCACCGCGCTCACCGTCACCTTGCTGCCTGCCTTCACGGCTTTCAGCGCCTTTACGTCGGAGAGCGCCTTGGCCCAGATGTTGACCGGGCTGGCGAGACGGATTTCGTCGCCGCGCGACACCGGCGTGCGGCCGAAGCCGATAGCGATCGCCGTGCCGTCCGGCCAGTAGGCGATCTCGCCCGCCGTCACCACCGCGCGCGCGTCGGCTTCGCGCGCGACGTCCACGCCGATGTCGAAATAGACCTCCTCACCCCAAGTCATCACCGAGGCGGTGATCGGCAGCGCTGCGGCAATGGCCCTGGCAGTGGGCGTGTCGTTGAGTTCGGCCTCGAGCGCGAGACCGGCGAAATCGAAGCGGATACGGGCCATGAAGCGTCTTTCCAATATTGCCGGACCTGAGCGAACACTGTATCGAATGAAGTATTACCGCGCGGGTCAACCCGTTCGGCCACGCATTGCTCCGGGGGATCAATGCTGCACCTGCAATCGGCGCTGGGCGTCTTCGCCCTGCTCGCCTTCGCTTCGGCGATCAGCGAGAACCGCCACGCCATCGACTGGAAGAGCACCGCCGCCGCTTTGGTCCTCACCGTCTTGACCGCGGTGCAGCTCTTGCACCATCCCGCAAATCGAGCCCGCCGTCGGCGGCGCGGCGATCACGCTGCAGCGGCTGCTCGGCTACGTGATGGCGCCAGTGTGCTGGCTGATAGGCATCCCCTGGCATCAGGCCGTCACCGCCGGCTCGCTGATGGGCATCAAGACCGTGCTCAACGAACTGATC
>JARRQH010000104.1:0-9750 GCA_037381985.1 Pseudolabrys sp. | reverse complement strand
GTCGCGCCGCCAGGCACGCGAGAAGCGCTCCAGACGGCGGTGGCCCACGTTGACGCTCTGCCGGTCATTGCCGCCCATCACCACCACGATCTTGTCGACGCGGTGCCGAGCCAGGAAGCGCGCCGCCTCCCTGTTCCAGTTGAAATAGTCGGTGCGCACCAGGCCGGTGGAAAACTTGGTGCGCTTGATGACCCTGACGCGAGGGTTGTGCGCGAACAGCGCCTGCATACCGCGCCCGAGCTCGGTGGCAATCGAATCGCCGATGACGGCGACGGTGACCGGGCGGGCAAAGCTCTTGGCGGGATAGGCAAGGCAGCACAGGATGATCAGGAGAAGCGGGAGGCGGCGACGGGTAATCGCGTAGAGCGTCATAAGGCGGCGTCTCCTTGCGGGTGAGTTGCTTGCGGCGAGATTCGGGAATGTGCCCCATGCAAACCGCGCGGGCGGCGGCGACGCAAGCAGCGCGGCGGCGTCAAAATGTTGCACCTGGGGACGGCGACCTGGGGACAGCGCCTGGGCCGGCAACCGGCTCCGGCGTGGCTGCCATTCGGTGCGATCACGTTGACTTCGGGGAGCCGAGATCGTTAGCATACAAGTGAATTTTGAGGGCTGGCACCGCGCGTGATCCCGAGAAAGCCTGTCCCCGGCGTGATCGGGGATGGGAACCGGTTTTCGGGCAAGATCACGCGCCAGGAAAAAGCACCGATGAAACCCGCGCCGTTCACCCGCCATGTTCCCCGAACGGTTGCCGAGGCGGTGGCGACCCTGGCCAGGGTTGCGCCGGAAGACGGCCGCGTGCTGGCCGGCGGCCAGAGCCTGGTGCCGATCATGGCGTTCCGGCTGGCGAAGCCCGAACACTTGGTCGATATCAACGAGATCGCGGAAATCGCCAGCATCGAGACCGTCGGCGACGCGCTCGTCATCGGCGCCGGCGTGCGCCACGCCGCTTTCCATAAGCCCGTGTCCGACAATCCACTCGGTGCGCTGCTCACAAGTGTGGCGAGCAACATCGCGCATTATCCGATCCGCACCCGCGGCACCTTCTGCGGCAGCCTGGCGCACGCCGACCCGTCCTCGGAATGGTGCCTCACCGCAGCCACGCTCGACGCCACGATGGTCGCGCAGAGCGTGCGGGGAAAGCGCGAGATCGCGGCAGGCGATTATTTCGAAGGCATCATGTCCACGGCGCTGGCCGAGGATGAGTTGCTCACCCACGTGCGGCTGCCGCTGCTGCCGGCCGATGCCAGGTTCGGCTTCAACGAGTTCAACCGCCGCGCCGGCGATTTCGCCATGAGCGCGGCGCTCGCTGTCTACCGGCTGGATGGCGGCAAGATCGCCGATGCGCGCGTCGGCGTCGGCGGCGCCGAGCCGTTCCCGCGCCGCATTGCGGAGGCCGAGGCCGCGCTCAACGGCGAAGCGCCGAGCGACGCGGCATTCCGCGCCGCCGCGGAAGCCGCCGCCAAAGCGGTCGACGCCATGGAGGATCACCAGACCACAGCCGATTACCGGCGCGACCTTGTGCGCGCGGTGGTGCGGCGGGCGCTGGAGGCCGCTCAATGAGCTTTGCCCCACACTCCGTTCATTCCCGCGCAAGCGGGAATCCAGAGCCACAAACGATAGACTCACGGCCCGCCTCCCTGGGTCCCCGCTTTCGCGGGGACGAACGGTTGGGAATCCTTCAATGAGTGCCCGCGAGACCAAAGGCGCCGGGATGACCTGGGTCGGCCGGTCGATCCGCCGGCTGGAGGATCCCGCGCTGGTCACCGGTCATGGCCGCTTCACCGCCGACCTGCCGGCGCAGCACTGGGTGCGGTTCGTACGTAGCCCCACAGCCGCTGGCGCGATCAGCAGGATCGAAACGCCCGAAGGCGCGACCGTCATCACCGCCGCCGACCTCGCGGGCGTGAAGCCGATCCTGCCGATGCTGCACAAGTTCAACTACAAGCCTGTGCCGCAGCCGATCCTGGCCGACGGTCACGTGCGTTTCGTCGGCGAACCAGTCGCCGCCGTGGTGGCAGCAAGCGAGGAAGAAGCCGAGGACATCGCCGACGAGGTCGACGTCCAAATCGACGAGACGATGCCGGTGATCGACGCCCGCTCCGCGCTCGACGCGGGTGCGCCGCAAATCCATCCGGAAGCGCCCGGCAACGTCATCGTCGATGGGCTTGTCAGAACCGACGGTTTCGACGCGGTCTGGGCCGGCGCACACAAGACCGTCACCGTCGACGGGCGCTCCAACCGCCAGAACGCCACGCCCATGGAGCCCCGCGCGGCCCATGCAGCCTTTGACGCCTCCACCGGCCGCGTGACGCTGACCTGCACCACGCAGATGCCGCATCTTATGCGCACCGCCATCTGCGACGTGCTCGGCATGCCGGAATCCGATTTGCGCGTGGTCGCACCCGACGTCGGCGGCGGCTTCGGGCAAAAGATGTCGCTGGCCGCCGAATTCGTCGTGCTGGTGTGGCTGGCGCGCAAGCTCAAGAGCTCGGTCGCCTGGACCGAGGACCGGCGCGAGAACCTGATCGCCAGCTTTCATTCCCGCGACCAGCACGTCAGCCTGCAAGCGGCGTTCGACAAGGATGCCAAGCTGATCGCGCTCAAGGCCGACATCGCCGCCAACGTCGGCGCCTAGTCCTGTTTCCCGACCACCTGCGGCGTCGAGCCGCTGATGGCGATGGCCGAACTGCCCGGGCCTTACAATTTCGGCGCTTACGAGTGCCGGGCGCGCGGCGTCGCCACCAACACCTGCACCATGGCGCCCTATCGCGGCGTGTCGCGACCGGTGATCACGTTTGCGCTCGAGCGCGCCATGGACAAGGCGGCGACTGCGTTCGGCATCGAGCCGGCCGAGATCCGCCGCCGCAACCTGATCGACACATTCCCGCACACCTCGCCGACGGGCTTGGTGTTCGACGAAGCGAGCTATCAGGAAACGCTGGCGCTCGCGCTCAAGCACATTGACCTACCCGCCTTCCGCGCGCGGCAAAAAGAGGCGCGCGCCAAAGGCCGCCATCTCGGTATCGGCTTCACCACCTTCTCCGAGCGCACCGGCTACGGCTCGCCGGCCTTCGCGGCGCGCGGCATGGAGATCACGATCGGCTGGGAGCAGGCGATCGTCTCGATCGATCCGTCCGGCTTCGTCGAAGCGCGCATCGGCGCCTCGCCGCACGGCCAGGGCCTGCGCACCACGCTGGCGCAGATCATCGCTGACGAGCTCGGCGTCACGCCCGACATCATCAAGGTGGTGCACGGCGACACGGATACCGCGCCGTACGGGTGGGGCACCTTCGCCAGCCGCTCGCTGGTGATCGCCGGCGGCGCCTCGCTACTGGCGGCGCGCAAGGTGCACGCCAAGCTGATCAAGATCGCCAGCCATATGCTGGAAGCGGCGCCCGACGATATTGTGCTCGTCGACGGCGAGGCCAAGGTGGCCGGCACCGACCGCTCCATCAGCATCGCCAGGATGGCGCGCGAGATCTACACCCAGGCGCACCGCTTCAACGGCGAGCTCGAGCCGGGCTTAAGCGAGAGCGCCACCTACGATCCGTCCGGCACGTTCTCCAACGCCTGCCATGTCGCCATCGTCGAGGTCGACATCGAGACCGGCAAGGTGACGGTCGAAAAATTCCTGGCGGCGGAAGACTGCGGCCGCATCATCAATCCGATGATCGCTGACGGCCAGGTGCATGGCGGCATCGCGCAAGGGATCGCCAACGCGATTCTTGAGGAGATCGTCTACGACGAAAGCGGCAACATTCTCTCCTCGACGCTCGCCGACTACCTGCCGCCGACCGCGCACGAGATTCCGCCGATCGAACTGCACCATCTGGAAACGCCGAGCACGCAGTCGGTCACCAAGGCCAAGGGCCTGGGCGAAGGCGGCGCCATCGGCGCGCCGGCGGCGGTGATGAACGCCATCAACGACGCACTCTCGTCGTTCGGCGTCGAGATCGACGAGATGCCGGCGACGCCGCAGCGGATTCGCGCGGCGCTGCGCGCCAAGGAGCGCGTCAAGGAAACTGTCGCATGAACGAGCTACAAACTCCGCTCATTCCCGCGCAAGCGGGAATCCAGGGCAGCACGCCAGGGCCGAAATTTGCCGCCCCTGGGTCCCCGCTTTCGCGGGGACGAGCGGAGATGTTGGGACAGCCGCATGTCTGAAAAAACGAACATCACGCTTCATATCAACGGCCGCGACTACGCGATAAACGTCGAGCCGCGCCGCACGCTGGCCGATGCCATCCGCGAGGATTGCGGCCAGACCGGCACCCACATCGGCTGCGAGCACGGCGTCTGCGGCGCCTGCACCGTGCTGGTCGAGGGCGAGCCGGTGCGCTCCTGCCTGATGTTCGCCGAACAGGCGGCCGGCAAGCAGATCCGCACCGTCGAGGGCCTGGCCGACGGCGACAATCTGCACCCGATGCAGCAGGCCTTCATGGACCACCACGGCCTGCAATGCGGCTTCTGCACCCCGGGTTTCCTGATGCTGGCGGTGGGCGTGCTGGAGCGCGATCCTGACATCAGCGACGACGACCTGCTCGACGTACTCTCCTCCAATCTGTGCCGCTGCACCGGCTATCAGAACATTATCAAAGCCGTGCGCGCGGCAGCGCAGGAGATGCGGAAGTGATGCCTTTGCTCCGTCACCCTGAGGTGCGAGCGGAGCGAGCCTCGAAGGGCGACGGCATCGGCTTGTCATCCTTCGAGGGCCGCGCTACGCGCGGCCACCTCAGGATGACGGATTGATGGCTGAACAAACCAACAAATTCATCGGCCGTTCCGTCCCGCGCCTGGAAGACCGCCCGCTGCTGACCGGGCAAGGTCGCTTTGCGGCCGACATCAACTTTCCCGGCCAGTGGACCATGCGCGTGGTGCGCGCGCCCGTCGCGCACGGCCGCATCGAGGCGATCGACCCTTCCGCCGCCCTGGCGCTGCCGGGCGTGCACGCCGTGTGGACCTATGCCGACGTCTCTCACATTCCGCCTATAAGCTTTCGCCTCACCGGGCTGAAATCGCTCGAGCCCTATCGCCAACACGCGCTGGCGAAGGGATTCGTGCGCTATGTCGGCGAGCCGGTCGCGGTGGTGTTTGCCGACGATCAATACGTCGCGGAAGACGCCGCCGATCTGATCGAACTCGATATCGAGCTGCTGGCGCCGATCATGTCCGCCACCGACGAACCCGGCGTTTACGAAGGCAACCTGACCACCGAGCCGGATGTCATCCGCAAGGGTTATGCCGATGTCGAAGCCGCCTTTGCCGAGGCCCATGCGGTGGTCGAGCTCGATCTTGCCATCGGCCGTCATTCCGGCGTGCCGCTGGAAACGCGCGGCGCCATCGCGCGCTATGACGAAGCCCGCGACGTGCTCGAAATGCACGGCGCCGCCAAGGTGCCGCATTGGAACCGCGATTCCCTCGCCACGATGCTCGGCCGCGCGCCGGGGTCGGTGCAGCTCTACGAAGGCCACGTCGGCGGCGGCTTCGGCATCCGCGGCGAGATTTATCCTGAAGACGTGCTGGTGTGCGCGGCGGCGCTCGCGTTCAAGAAGCCCATCAAGTGGATCGAGGACCGGCGCGAGCACCTGATCGCCGCCAACCACTCGCGCCAGCAGCAGCACCACATCAAGGCCGCCATCGACAACGACGGCCGCATCCTCGCCATCGACGACGAATACTTCCACGACAACGGCGCCTACATGCGCACGCACGCGGCGACCGTGCCCGACCTCGCCGCCGCCATGCTGCCGGGGCCTTATCGCGTGCCCGCCTACCGCGCCACCGGCCACATCCGCCTCACCAACAAGACACCGTGCGGCACCTACCGCGCGCCGGGGCGCTATGAGTCGACCTTCGTGCGCGAGCGGCTGCTGGATGCCATCGCCGCGCATGTCGGCGTCGACCGGGTCGAAATCCGCCGCCGAAATCTCATTGCCAAGAGCGCCATGCCTTATGCACTCGGGCTCGACACGCTCGGCACGCACATCGTCTATGACAGCGGCGATTACGCGCTGCTGCTCGACAAGGCGCTCAAGGCAGCCGGCTGGGATGATCTCCAAAACCAATTGCAGGCGCGCCGCGCCCAGGGCGAAAAAGTCGGCGCCGGGCTAGCGCTGTTCGTGGAAAAGAGCGGGCTCGGGCCGTTCGACGAGGTCCATATCGAGGCCAAGCCCGACGGCACCGTCGAGGTCGTCACCGGCAACGCCTCCGTCGGCCAGGGCATCGAGACGGTCATGGCGCAGATTTGCGCCGAGACGCTGGGTGTCGACTACGCTCACGTGCGCGTCATCCACGGCCAGACCGACCGCATCGAACGGGGCATGGGCGCCTTTGCCTCGCGCGTCACGGTGATGTGCGGCGAGGCCACACGCATGGCCGCCACCAAATTGCGCGACACCGCACTGCGCGAAGCCGCCAGGCTGATGCAGACCGACGTTGCCGCGCTCGACATCGTCGACGGCGTCATCCAGGGCCCCGGCCCGTCGATGCCGCTGGCCGAATTGGCGCGCACCCTGCCTGGTGGCCTGAAGGCCGCCGACACCTTCGAATCGACCCACATGGTCTATCCGTATGGCGCCCACATCGCGGTCGTGCGTGTCGATGGTGAGACCGGCGGCGTGGCTATCGAACGTTACGCCATCGCCTATGACGTCGGACGCGCGGTGAACCCGAAGCTGGTCGAAGGCCAGATCGCCGGCGGCCTCGCGCAAGGGATCGGCGGCGCGCTGTTCGAGGAATTTCTCTACGACGAGGGCGGTGAGCCGTTGTCGGTCACCTTCGCCGACTACCTGATGCCGACGGCGCACGAGGTGCCGCCCGTTTCCGTGCTGATTACCGAGGATGCACCGAGCCCGCTCAACACGCTCGGACTGAAAGGCGCCGGCGAAGGTGGCACCAATCCGGTGGGCGCGGCCATCGCCTCGGCCATCGACGACGCACTGCAACGGCCCGGCGCGGTGACGCAACTACCGGTCTCACCGCAACGGCTGAAGGCAAAGATGGCCGGCCGCCGGTAACGTGAAAATCAGCCGAGCTTCTTCAGCAGCTTTACCACGGCCTGCTGCTCGTCGAGCGTCAGCGGCGCCAGGGTCGCGGCGGTGATCTCGGCGGCAACGTTGCGCGCCTCCTGCGTCACGGCCCGGCCGCGCTCCGTCAAGGTAACCGCGTGACGGCGGCGGTCGTTCGGGTCGGGCATGGCGGTCACGAGGTCGCGCGCGCGCAGGCGGTCGACCACACCCTTGATGGTAGCGGCATCGAGATAGATCAGCCGGCCGAGATGGTTCTGCGAACAGGGGCCGACTTCGTGGAGCCTGGCCAGCGCCGCGAACTGGGTCTGGGTCAGCCCCTCGGGCATGCGCGACATGAAGATCGCTGTGTGGCGCTGCATGGCGACGCGCATCAGGAACCCGACCTGGTCGCCGAGTACGTATGTGGCGTCAGCCTGCGCGGGCTCCCCGGCGCCCGCAGCCGTTGCCACCACCTTCAACTTGTCGCGCGGCATGAACCCTTCGGACCCTTCCCGCCCCCAATTCGTTGAATCATGACCGCAATCGCGCCGAAGCGAAAGACCCTCTCTAGCACCCGGCGAAAAAGGTCGAATCCGGCGGTCAATGCCGCTTATACAGTCAGAAAAGCGCGCTGCACGTCAAGGTTGTTCATCAAAGCCTCCATCGGCCCCTGCCAGCGGATCTCGCCCTTCTCCAGGACGTAGGCGCGGTCGGCGACCAGCCGGGCGAAATGGATGTTCTGCTCCGAGAGCAGGATCGACAGCCCCTCGCGCTTCAACTCGACGATGGTGTTGGCCATCTGCTCGACGATCAGCGGCGCGACGCCTTCCGACGGCTCGTCGAGCAGCACCATGAGCGGGTTGCCCATGAGCGTGCGCGCCACGGTCAGCATCTGCTGCTCGCCGCCACTCATGCGGCCGCCTGGGCGGTTCGGCATTTCGGCGAGATTGGGAAACAGCGCGAACAGCTTGTCCTCGGTCCAGGCCGGCGCCGAGGTGCCGTCGGTGAAGCGGCGCGACGGCTGCCGACCGATATCCAGATTCTCCATCACCGTAAGATCGGCGAAGATGCGGCGGTCTTCCGGCGTGAAGCCAAGCCCGCGCCGGGCGATCTCGTAGGGGCGCAGGCGCGCGATGTCGGCGCCATTGAAGGCAACTTGCCCCCGACGCTGGGCGATCAGACCCATGATCGCCAACATGGTGGTGGACTTGCCGGCGCCGTTGCGGCCCATCAGTGCCACCACCTCGCCGCGCCCCACCTCGAAGCTGAGGTCGTAGAGGATGCGCGCGGCGCCGTACCAGGCGCTAAGCTTCTCGACCGAGAGCATGGGCGTCTCGCTCATGGCGCGCCCTCCTCCGCGAATGTCTTGCCGGTGCCGAAATAGACCTCACGCACCTTGGCGTCGTCGCGGATCGAGGCCGCGTCGCCGTCGGCGATCAGGTGCCCGCGCGCCAGCACGATGATGCGATCGGCATGGGCGAACACGACGTCCATGGAATGCTCGGTGAACAGCACCGAAATGCCGCGCTCCACCACCAGCTTCTTGACCAACGCGATCATGTCGTTGCGCTCGCTTGGGCCCATGCCGGCGGTGGGCTCGTCCATGAGCAGGAGGCGCGGGTCGTTGGCGAGCGCAATCGCCAGCTCCACCCGCTTGACGTCGCCGTAGGCAAGCACGCGGCTGGGCCGGTCGGCGGCATCAGCCATGCCGACCTGGTCGAGCAATTCCAGCGCCCGCGCGCGATGGCGCGCCGCCGCCGGCTTCCATAGACGGTAGGTTTCGCCCGCGTGCGAGATGAGCGCCATCTGCACGTTCTCGACCACCGTCATGGAATGGACCGTCGCCGCGACCTGGAAGGTACGCCCGACCCCGCGCCGCCAGATCGCGCGCGGCGCGAGGCCGGCGATGTCGTCACCCTCGAACAGGATGGCGCCGGCGTCGGGCTTGAGCTGGCCGTTGATCATGTTGAAGCAAGTCGACTTGCCGGCGCCGTTGGGGCCGATCAGGGCGAGGAACTCGCCGCGCGCGATCTCGAAGCTGACGCCGTTGACGGCGTGCACGCCGCCGAAGGCCTTGGAAAGCGACTGGACCGCGAGCACGCTCATGATGCCACGCCCCTACGCAGGCCCAACTTACCGGCGAGGCGCGAGAAGCCGCCGACCAGCCCGTCCGGGAACAGCAGCACCAGCGCCAGGATGATGCCGCCGAGCATGGCGCGCCAATACTGTCCTGGAGCGTGGTGAACGCCGCGACGCCCACGATCGGCCCGGTGAGCGTCTCGACGCCGCCGAGCAGCACCATCACCAGGCCGTCGATGGAGTGGTTGATGTGGATGACCTCCGGCGAGATCGAGCCCTTGGCAAACGCAAACAGCCCGCCGGCGACGCCGCACACCGCGCCGCCGACCGCGAAGCCGAGCCAGTGCACGCGCTTGACGTCGATGCCGATGGCCTCGGCGCGCAGCGGGTTGTCACGCCCGGCGCGCATGGCGTAGCCGAACGGCGCGAACAGCAACCGGCGCAGCAGCAACACGCCGGCGGCCGTGAGCGCCAGCGTCAGCAGGAAATAGGCGCCGCGGGTGTCGAACGGCGCCGGCGGCCAGATACCGATGACACCGTTGGAGCCGCCGGTGACGGCCTCCCATTGATAGACCAGCGCCCAGACGATCTGCGCGAAGGCCAGCGTGATCATGGCGAGATAGACGCCTTCCAGCCGCACCGCGAACCAGCCGAACAACAGCGC
>JARRQH010000103.1:0-12190 GCA_037381985.1 Pseudolabrys sp. | reverse complement strand
GGGTGACAGCTTCGCCGTGAGCGTTCTGATCATATTGTTCACTTCGCGATTCACCCCTCCCGACCGTCGTCGCTGTGCGACAACGGTCGACCTCCTCCCTCCAGGGGGAGGTGAAGCGAGTCTGCCGCACGCGACCCGATCCGAAAATGCGCTAATGCGTCTTGCACACCGGCAGGTGCTGGACGCGTTTGGCGTTGTGGTAGAGCCCGCACAGCACGTCCGGTCCGTCGTGCTTCAAGTAGGCGTGCTTGATCGGCTCGGCCTGGCTGATGATCAGATGCGCGCCGATCAGCAGCATGCCGATCGGGTAGGCCCAGCGGTGCCGCTTGAGGTCGCTGAGCCGGGTGATCAGCAGCGCGGCGGCGATGATGGCGAGCGGGTCGGTGAGCAGGAAATACTCCTGCTTCAGGCCGCGGCTCATGCCGAGCGTATCTACGCCCCAGTCGGTCAGCATCAGCACGGCGACCTGTGCGACCAGCGGCCAGTCGCGCCGGCGGATCGCGACCACGGTTGCGGCGATGACGAACCACTCGAGGAACATCGCCGGGCGCGGCGACGACTCCAGGAAGAAGGTGCGCCGCAGGATGACGTGGCCGATCGACTCGAACAAAAACTTGATGTCGTAGCCGAGGCCCTGATTGGCGAGGCCCGGTTCGGAGCCTGACGCCCATTTGAACATCTGCTCGAAGGGGTGGAACACCACGACGACATCGTTCGGATTGTAGCGCGCATAGAGCGCGAGCAGGCCGATGGCGCAGCCGGCGACCACGGTAAGGGCGGTGGTCAGCGCCTCCAGCGCGCTCACTTTCCAGCGCACGGCGTACGCGGCCATGCCGAGGCCGAACCAGACGGCGATCATGGTCCAATAGGTTCTGGCGCCGAGCGTCAGCCGGGGCACGCTGAAGGTGGCCGTCGACGTGGTGGTGAAGCCGAACGACAGGATGCCCCATGCGAGATGGACGCCGAGGCCCGCCAGCGCGGCGGCCGCGATCAGCGCCACGATCGCGCGGCCGGGTGTCTGCCGGAAGTCATTCTTCGTCTCGGGCAAAGCCCCGAACGGCAGCAGGATCACCGGCAGCGCGCAAACCAGAAAGATGATCTGGATCTTGTTCAACATCGCCAGCGTGACGAGCAGACTTGCCAACCCGACCACGGCGGGTCGCCAGGCACTTGCGCCGCGCCGCGCGACGATGAGCAGCATCAACAGCGCGCAGAAGAAGAACCCGGAGGCGAGCAATTCCGTGCGCAGGATGCGCATCTGCATGGCCATGCCGCCGGAGAATCCTAAGAAGATCGCGCCCAGCAGCGCGACGCGCCAGTCGCGCACCAGCGCGCGCAGCAGGTAGGCGAACGTCACGACAAACGACAACGCATAGACCAGCGACAGTACTCGCCCGGCGCGGGTGGCCGCGGTCCAGGCCTCGTTGAAGGCGGCAAGGTGCGACACCGGCGGCAGCGCGGTGAGCGAGATCACCTTGACGAGGCCGAGCCCATGCAGCGCGCGCAGCCACTCGCTCAGGAACAGGATGGTCAGATAGCCGGGATGGTCGAAATATTCCTGCGGCAGGTGGGCATTGAGCAGGAAGCCGTTGTAGACGATCCAGAAATCCATGTCGGCGACGCGCCAATACGGAAACCAGAAGCCGGCCACCAGGAACGAGAACACCATGGCGCCGCAGATCGCCACGAGCTCTCCGCGCCAGCCGAACAGGATGAGCTGCTCGAACGGTTGACCGGGACCGACCATCCAGGTCAGGACGCGCGACAGGGTGCTGCGAAATGGCATGTGCAAGAGCGAGATTTGCGAGGGCGAAGGGCTTGCGGAGGACGAAGGGTGGGACCCCCCCGTATGAACTGCTAGAGTACTAGCCGCCGGCGCGCGGCGGGGCAATGTTGGCGGCGCCGGAACTAATGAACGCCGCGACGGGGAGTGAAATGGTTTGAAAGAGCTCGTGCGCACCAACGACATGGTCCTGGTCTCCGCCATCGGCGCGCTGCTCGACGGCGCCGAGATCCGGCACATGGTGCTCGACCAGAACATGAGCGTGCTGGAAGGCTCGCTCGGCATCCTGCCGCGCCGCATATTGGTCGCCGACGAGGACCTCGCCGCCGCGCGCCGGCTCTTGATCGATGCCGACCTCGGCCACCAGCTCAGGCCCGATGATTCCTGAAACCGCCGCCTTCGAAACCAGCGAAAACGCCGTGCTCGGCGGCCGCTTGCGTTTGCGCCAGCCCTTGCGCGGCCATCGCGTCGGCCACGACGCCATGCTGCTGGCGTCGGCGACTGCTGCTGCGAGCGGCGAGCACGCGGTCGATCTGGGCGCCGGCGTCGGCGGCGCCGGCTTGGCGCTGGCGCTGCGCGTGCCGGGCTTGAACGTGAGCCTGGTCGAGATCGACGTGGCGTTGGCGCGGCTTGCCGCCGACAACGCCGAGCTCAACCGGCTCGACGACCGCGCGCGGGCGGTTGCTTGCGACGCCGAGGATACTGACGCCTTGGCCGCGGCCGGCCTCGCGCAGGGCAGCGCAGACCGCGTGCTGATGAACCCGCCGTTCCACGATACGCGCCGGCAGAACGTATCGCCCGATCCACGCCGGCGGCGCGCGCACGCCGCGGCGCCGGGCCTGCTCAAGCGCTGGGTGGCGAGCGCGGCATTCCTGCTCAAGGCCGGCGGCGTGCTGACCCTGATCTGGCGCGCCGACGAACTGGACAGTGTGCTGGCGGCGCTGAGCGGCGCATTCGGCGCCATCACGGTGTTGCCGGTGTTGCCGGGCCCCGATCGCCCGGCGATCCGCGTGCTGGTGCGCGCGGTGAAGGACGGTGAGGGCGGTCCTACGCATCTGCCGCCGCTTGTCCTCAACGGCGCCGAGGGCCGTCCGAGCGCCGAAAAGTGCAACAGGACCCATGCCCGATATTCTTGCGCCCATCCTCAATGTGTTGCGTCCGATTCTGCCGGCGCGTTTCCATCCCGACATTCCCGTGGTGCCGGTGGTGCGTCTCTCCGGTGTGATCGGCGTGGCGACGCCTCTGCGGCCCGGCCTGATGATGGCGACCGTCGCGCGTTCGCTCGATCGTGCCTTCGCCGTGCGCAACGCGTGCGCGGTGGCGCTGATCGTCAATTCGCCCGGCGGCTCGCCGACGCAGTCGCATCTCATTCATCGTCGCATCCGCCAGCTCGCCGCCGAGAAGAACATCCCCGTGCTCGCCTTCATCGAGGATGTCGGCGCCTCCGGCGGCTACATGCTGGCCTGCGCCGGCGACGAGATCATTTGCGACCCGTATTCCATCGTCGGCTCCATCGGCGTGGTCGGCGGCTCGTTCGGTTTTCCCAAGGCGATGGAGAAGCTCGGCATCGAGCGCCGGCTCTACACCTCGGGTGACCGCAAGGCGATGCTCGATCCGTTCCAGCCGGAGAAGCCCGACGACGTCAAACGCATCAAGGCGATCCAGAAGGACATCCACGAACACTTCATTGCGCTGGTGAAGGAACGCCGCGGCGACCATCTCAAGGACACCGACAAAACGCTGTTCTCCGGCGAGTTCTGGACCGCCGAGCGCGCCATCGAGATGGGGCTTGCCGATAGCATCGGCGATTTGCGGTCGACCTTGCGCGAGCGCTACGGCGACAAGGTGCGCACCCCGCTGGTCAAGGGCGACCGCAATCTGTTCGGCCGCCGGGTGCCCGGCGTGACGCTCGCCGATGCCGCCGATGCCTTGGGCGGCCGCTCCGGCCTCGCCGACGACTTGATGTCGGCGCTGGAGGCGCGGGCGTTGTGGGCTCGCTACGGCCTGTGATAGTCTTGCGATAACAGTACGTTGGTATCGGCCCCGAATTCGCCGCGATTACGCGGCCTAAATACGGGTACCGGATGCCGAGGAAGGAGCCGTCATGTCGCCGTTTGTGATGTCGCCTCTGGTGAAATGGACGCTCGCCGCCGCGGGCGGCGCCATGGTCGTGCACTGGGTGGTGCGCGAAGTGCGGCGCATCAACGAGGAGCTGGACGCCCAGAAGGCGCGCGCCCGCGTCCGCGATCAGGCGCAGCGGCAGACGCTCAGGCGCGATCCCGCGACCGGTGAATACCGGCCGTAATGGCTAACGGAAGATGAAAGCGCCGTCGCCGCTTTAGCGGCCGGCGTCCGGGTGCCTGCCGGAGATCGTGGCGCCGAAGAACAGGCTGACCAGCCCGATCCCCACCAGTTCGAATACGAGCATCTCGAGTCGGTCCTTCCCCAATTCGACCGTTGCCGCTGTTCTTGTTTGGTTGAGACCTTACCCCCGTCGGTTCAACTTTCAGTAAATCCGACCGCTGCTTGACCCCCTCTGGGGGCGCCGATAGGGTCCGGCGCATTCCTTGTGCTTAACACCCCGTCACCGTTTGCAGTCGTGCAGTTCGCAGTGATCGGGCCACGCCTTCATCGGACAATGACCGAAGCAAATCTTCTCGCCCGGGACACGTCGCGTCAAGCCGACCTCGATCCGACGCGCTCGTTCCAGGGGCTTATCCTCACCCTGCAGCAATACTGGGCGGCGCAGGGCTGCGTGATCCTGCAGCCCTATGACATGGAGGTGGGGGCGGGCACCTTCCATCCGGCCACCACCTTGCGCTCGCTCGGGCCCAAGCCCTGGAAGGCGGCCTATGTGCAGCCCTCGCGCCGGCCCAAGGACGGCCGCTACGGCGAGAACCCCAACCGGCTGCAGCACTACTACCAGTTCCAGGCCATCCTGAAGCCGTCGCCGCCGGACATCCAGGACCTCTATCTCGCGTCGCTGAAGGCGATCGGCGTCGACCCGCGCGTGCACGACATCCGCTTCGTCGAGGACGACTGGGAAAGCCCGACGCTGGGCGCTTGGGGGCTCGGCTGGGAGTGCTGGTGCGACGGCATGGAAGTGTCGCAGTTCACGTACTTCCAGCAGGTCGCCGGCTTCGAATGTTCGCCGGTGTCGGGCGAACTGACCTACGGGCTCGAGCGGCTGGCCATGTACGTGCAGGGCGTCGACCGCGTCTACGACTTGAACTTCAATGGCGGCGAGGGCGACGCCAAGGTCACCTACGGCGACGTCTTCCTGCAGGCCGAGCAGGAATACTCGCGACACAATTTCGAAGTTGCCGACACCGAGATGCTGTTCGAGCAGTTCAAGATGGCGGAAGCCGCCTGCCGGAAGTATCTCGCTGCCGGCTGGGCGGACAAGGAGCACACCCGCCACCTGATGGCGCTGCCGGCCTACGACCAGTGCATCAAAGCGAGCCACGTGTTCAACCTGCTCGACGCCCGCGGCGTCATCTCCGTGACCGAGCGGCAGAGCTATATCCTGCGCGTGCGCGAACTGGCGAAAGCCTGCGGCGAAGCTTGGCTCGCCACCGAAGGCGGCGGGGCGGGGTAGGGCGCGGGCGGCAGAGATTCACCCTCCCCTGGAGGGGGAGGGTCGCCGCCGAAGGCGGCGGGGTGGGGTGAACGGCATGGCAAACCGGCCCACGATTTCTCAATTCAAGCGCGATGCCGCGCGGCGGCTGCGTCACAACGCAACCAATGCCGAAGAAATCCTGTGGCGTCATCTGCGTCGGCTGCAAACGCGCGGCACGCATTTCCGGCGACAGGTACCGATCGGCAGTTATGTTGTCGATTTCGCCTGCATGGCCGCGCGCCTTGTTATCGAGGTCGATGGCTCGCAGCACGGCGAAGGCGAAGGCCAGGTACGCGACCGCAAGCGGACGCAATGGCTGGAAGCAGAAGGTTATCGCGTTCTGCGGTTCTGGAATAACGACGTGACGCAGAACAGCCGGGCTGTCTTGGACGCCATTTATGGTGCACTCTATGACGATGACGTGCCGAGTGCGCTGAGTCACGAGCGTCGAAGACGCGATTCGGAGACGTCGAAAGCTCACCCCACCCCGGCGCGCTCCGCGCGTCGACCCTCCTCCTCCAGGGGAGGGTAAAGGAGGAGAGGTTCATATGAGCGCGAAGAGCGAACCCGAAATCGGCGGACGCGAGCCCATCGCGGTCGATGTGGTCGAAGGCGAGACCTACTGGTGGTGCCGCTGCGGGCGCTCGCAGAGCCAGCCGTTTTGCGACGGCTCCCACGACGTCACCGACTTCGAACCGCTGGAATGGACCGCCAAGCGGTCGGGCAAGCGCCAGTTCTGCACCTGCAAGCGCACCAAGACCCCGCCTTTCTGCGACAATAGTCATCTCAAACTTTGACGTGCCTGGTACACCGGGCAGGTCCGGTCGGGTGCGAATTTCGGTAATGCCATCGGCGCCAGCGTGGCCGGCGCCACCTCGGCGCTGGTGAGCTCGATACCGGTTTCCTCCGGCTTCTCGGGCTTTTCCAGCGGCGGAGGCGGCGGTTCCGGTGGGTGGCCGACGGCGGGGGAGGCGGGGGCGGCTGGTGACGGAGCGTTTCCAGGCGAAGTGGGAACCGGTTCGCCGTCCGGAAACGCGACCAAACAAGAGCTTGGATCCCGAAAAGTGGGCACCGGTTTTCGGACAAGATCACGCGCCCCGAGAAGGTGACATTCCCCGGCCACCTTGCTAGGCAGACGCCGCGTTTCCCGTCCTACACCCGCCGGCCGCCATGCCCGACCTTCTGCTCGAATTCCTGTCCGAAGAGATCCCCGCGCGCATGCAGGCGCGCGCCGCCGACGACCTGAAGAAGATGGTCACCGACCGGCTGGTCAATGCCGGCCTGGTCTACGAGGGCGCCAAGGCCTTCGCCACGCCGCGCCGGCTGGCGCTGACGGTCCATGGCGTGCCGGCGCGCCAGCCCGACCAGCGCGAGGAAAAGAAGGGCCCGCGCGTCGATGCGCCCGAGAAGGCCATCGCCGGCTTCTTGAAAGCCGCGGGTCTTGGCTCCATCGACGAGGCCAAGGTCGAGAAGGATCCGAAGAAGGGCGACTACTCTGTGGCCGTGATCGAGAAGGCCGGCCGTCCGGCGCTCGACGTGATCGGCGAGATGGTGCCCGAGGTGGTGCGCGGCTTCCCTTGGCCGAAGTCGATGCGTTGGGGTTCGGGCCGGCTTACCTGGGTGCGGCCGCTGCATTCCGTCATCGCCACCTTCGGGCCCGAGACCGAAGAGCCCGACATCGTCCATTTCGATATTGACGGGCTCAAGTCATCGGATGAAACCCGCGGCCATCGCTTCATGGCGCCCGACGCTTTCAAGGTGCGCCGCTTCGACGACTACGTCGCCAAGCTCGAAGCCGCCAAGGTGGTGCTCGATCCCGCGCGCCGCGCCGAGATGATCCGCACCGACGCGCACAACCTCGCCTTCGCGCAAGGCTATGAGCTGGTCGAGGACGAGGGCCTGCTGGCGGAAGTCGCCGGCCTGGTGGAATGGCCGGTGACGCTGATGGGGTCTTTCGACGAGGCGTTCCTCTCGATCCCGGACGAGGTGATCCGCTCGACCATCCGCGCCAACCAGAAGTGCTTCGTGCTGCGCGACCCGCAGACCGCCAAGCTCGTCAACCGTTTCATCCTCGTCGCCAACGAGGAAGCGACTGACGGCGGCAAAGCCATCGTTGCCGGCAACGAGCGCGTCATCCGCGCGCGATTGAGCGACGCCAAGTTTTTCTGGGACACCGACCTGAACACCAGGCTGGAAGACCGGCTGCCCAAGTTCGAGCAGATCGTCTTCCACGAGAAGCTCGGCACCATGGCCGAGCGCATCGCGCGCATCGGCTCGCTCACCGGCGAGATCGCGCCCATCATCGGCGCCGATGCCGCGAAGGCCGCGCGCGCCGCCGAGCTCTGCAAGGCCGACCTGCTCACCGAAGTGGTGGGCGAATTCCCCGACCTGCAGGGCCTGATGGGCCGCTACTACGCCGAGGCGCAGAACGAGGACGAGAGCGTCGCGCACGCGCTGGAAGACCATTACAAGCCCAAGGGCCCGGACGATATGGTGCCGGCCGACCCGGTCGCCATGGCCGTGGCGCTCGCGGACAAGCTCGATACCCTGGTCGGCTTCTGGCTGATCGACGAGAAGCCGACCGGCTCCAAGGACCCCTTCGCGCTGCGCCGCGCCGCGCTCGGCGTCATCCGCATCGTCATCGAGAACGAATTGCGGCTGCCGCTCTCCATACTGCTCTGGCATCATTTCGGGGCGGTCGCGCGCGACGAAGAGCTGCACGAAGCCATCGCGGTGTTGCGCCCGCTGCACGAGGATATCTTGCAGCTCAGCGCTAGCGACGTCGAGCTTGCCATGAAGCTCGAAGTGCTGGTCTCGCAGAAGGATAAATCGCTGAGCGGGCCGCACCTGGTGCAGGCTCATTCCTATCTCAAGCAGACCCACGAGCTGCTCGCCTTCTTCGCCGACCGGCTGAAGGTGCGCCTGCGCGAGCAGGGTGCGCGCCACGATCTGGTCGATGCGGTGTTCGCGCTCGAAGGTCAGGATGACTTGCTGATGGCGGTGCGGCGCATCGAAGCGCTGGCCGCGTTCCTCGATACCGACGACGGCAAGAACCTGCTGGCCGGCGTCAAGCGCGCCTCCAACATCATCCGCATCGAGGAGAAGAAGGATAAGCGCGCCTATACCGGCGCGCCCGATCCCAAGCTCTACGTCCAGGCCGAAGAGAAAGCGTTGGCCGTCGCCATCGCCGCGGCCAAGACCGACGCCACGACGGCCATCGCCAAGGAAGATTTCGCCGCCGCCATGAGCGCCATGGCGAGCTTGCGGCCCACGGTCGATGCCTTCTTCGACAAGGTCACCGTCAACGTCGACGACAAGGCTTTACGCGAGAACCGCCTCAAGCTGCTCAACGAAATCCGCGAAGCGACCCGCGCGGTGGCGGATTTCTCCAGGATCGAGGGCTAGTGGAGCGAATTTGACATTTGATACTCACTTGCAGAAGGCCACTCATCACATGTCAAATTCAAAGCTCCACTGGAATCAAATAGTTGCTGGTGGTCCTGTGCTTCCGACACTTGCTCCAGAGCTTGCGGCAACGGGATGCAAATGTCGGAAGCGGACCACCAGGCTCACTCCGGCCGGGCGGGCTTCCGGCCGCCGGCGACTCTGCTAATGGACCCGGGCCCGGTCCGGGCAAGTTTTCAACAGCGCACCTGAAGGGGAGACCAAATCCATGCATATCGGTATCGCGCACTTGCCGGCGGTCGTCGCGCTCATCGCCGGCATCCTGATTCTGGTGGCGCCCCGGCTGCTCAACTATATCGTTGCGATCTACCTGATCCTGGTGGGGTTGTTCGGTCTCGGCATCCTTCATTGAGCGGCCCCCTGTCACTAGGGGGGATTCCGGGGTTGCACGCCCGGCGTCGCCCGTGTTTTTAAGGACTTCCATCCTGCCTTCCGGCCTTTCCTCCCCCAAGCCTTAAGCGATAGGACTTTCGCGACAAGGCTCCAGCGAAAAGAACGGTTTGACGCGCCATGGCTAAACGCAAGACGGCTCAACGCAAATCTTCCCGCGCCGGCAAGGCGAAAAAGGCCGCCAAGAAGGCCGTGGGCAGGAAGGCTGCCGCCAGGAAAGCCGTGACTAAGAAAGCCGTGACCAAGAAAGCGGCGGCCAAGAAGACCGCCAAGAAAGCGAGCAAGAAAGCGAGCAAGGCGCCTGCGAAGAACAAGTGGGTTTATTCGTTCGGCGACGGCCGCGCCGAGGGCAAGACCAGCATGCGCAACCTGCTCGGCGGCAAGGGCGCGGGGCTGGCCGAAATGGCCAATCTCGGCCTGCCGGTGCCGCCCGGCTTCACCATCACCACCGACGTCTGCACGTTCTATTACGCCAACGGCAGGAAGTATCCGAAGGACCTGGAAGCGCAGGTCGAGAAGGCGCTCGACAAGGTCGGCCGCATCACCGGCAAGAAGTTCGGCGACACGGAGAACCCGCTGCTGGTCTCGGTGCGCTCCGGCGCGCGCGCCTCGATGCCGGGCATGATGGACACCGTCCTGAACCTCGGCCTCAACGACGAGACCGTCGCCGCGCTGGCCGAAAAGTCCGGCGACCGCCGTTTCGCCTACGACAGCTACCGCCGTTTCATCACCATGTATTCCGACGTGGTGTTGGGCGTCGGCCACGAGCACTTCGAGGAGCTGCTCGATCATCACAAGGAACGCCAGGGCTATACGCTGGACACCGATCTCGACGCCGACGACTGGGCGGAACTGGTGGAGCGCTACAAGAAGCGCGTGCTCGACGAATTGGGCACGCCGTTCCCGCAGGATCCGCATCAGCAGCTCTGGGGCGCCATCGGCGCCGTGTTCAGTTCCTGGATGAACCAGCGCGCCAATACTTATCGCCGCCTGCACAACATTCCGGAAAGCTGGGGCACCGCGGTCAACGTGCAGGCCATGGTGTTCGGCAACATGGGCGAGACGTCCGCGACCGGCGTTGCCTTCACCCGCAACCCATCGACCGGCGAGAAGAAGCTCTACGGCGAATTCCTCATCAACGCGCAGGGCGAGGACGTGGTCGCCGGCATCCGCACCCCGCAGGAGATCAGCGAGGCGGCGCGCCAGGAGTCCGGCTCCGACAAGCCGTCGATGGAAAAGGCCATGCCCAAGGCCTACGCCGAGCTCAAGCGCATCTACAACACGCTCGAGAAGCACTACCGCGACATGCAGGATCTCGAGTTCACGGTCGAGCAGGGCCGCCTGTGGATGCTGCAGACGCGCAACGGCAAGCGCACCGCCAAGGCGGCGCTGCGCATCGCGGTCGAGCTCGCCAAGGAAAAGCTGATCACCCAGGAAGAGGCGGTGCTGCGCGTCGATCCGCTGTCGCTCGACCAGTTGCTGCATCCGACCATCGACCCGAAGGCGCACCGCGAGGTGATCGCCACCGGCCTGCCGGCCTCGCCCGGCGCGGCCGCCGGCGAGATCGTGTTCTCGTCGGATGAGGCCGCCGAGCTGCGCGCCGAGGGCAAGCGCGTCATCCTGGTGCGCGTCGAGACCTCGCCGGAAGACATCCACGGCATGCACGCCGCCGAGGGCATCCTGACGACCCGCGGCGGCATGACCTCGCACGCCGCCGTGGTGGCGCGCGGTATGGGCAAGCCCTGCGTCTCCGGCGCCGGCACCATTCGTGTCGACTACGCCAATGCCACCATGACCGCCGGCGGCCGGACCTTCAAGAAAGGCGAGCTCATCACCATCGACGGCGCCACCGGCCAGGTGCTGGCGGGCAAGGTCGACATGACCGAACCTCAGCTTTCCGGCGAGTTCGCCACCCTGATCGCCTGGGCCGACAAGGTGCGCAAGCTCGGCGTGCGCGCCAACGCCGATACGCCGGCGGATGCGAAGGCCGCCGTGCGTTTCGGCGCCGAGGGCATCGGACTCTGCCGCACCGAGCACATGTTCTTCAACGAGGGCCGCATCCAGGCGGTGCGCGAGATGATCCTCGCCGACGAGGAAAGCTCGCGCCGCGCCGCGCTCGACAAGCTGTTGCCGATGCAGCGCGCCGACTTTGCCGAACTGTTCGAGATCATGGACGGCCGTCCGGTGACCATTCGGCTGTTGGACCCGCCGCTGCACGAATTCCTGCCCCACGGTCATGAAGAGATCGCCGAGGTCGCCGCCGCCATGGGCGCCGATCCGGCCAAGCTCGCCAACCGCGCCCGCGAGCTCGCCGAGTTCAATCCCATGCTCGGCTTCCGCGGCTGCCGCATCGCCATCGCCTATCCGGAAGTGGCCGAGATGCAGGCGCGCGCCATCTTCGAGGCGGCCGTGGAAGCCGCCCGCCGCACCGGCAAGCCGGTGGTGCCGGAAGTGATGGTGCCGCTGATCGCCACCAAGGCCGAGCTCGATCTGGTCAAGGCCCGCATCGACGCCATGGCGGACGCCGTGCGCAACGAGACCGGCGCCAAGCTCGACTACGACGTCGGCACCATGATCGAGCTGCCGCGCGCCTGCCTGATGGCTGGCGAGATCGCCGAGAGCGCCGAGTTCTTCTCCTTCGGCACCAACGACCTGACGCAGACCACGTTCGGCATTTCGCGCGACGACGCCGCGAGCTTCCTCGGCATCTACACCGCGCGCGGCATCCTGCCGGCCGACCCGTTCGTGTCGATCGACCAGCAGGGCGTGGGCGAACTGGTCAAGATCGGCGTCGAGCGCGGCCGTGCCGCGCGCCGCAAGCTCAAGGTCGGCATCTGCGGCGAGCATGGCGGCGACCCGGCGTCGGTCGCCTTCTGCCACGAGACCAAGCTCGACTACGTGTCGTGCTCGCCGTTCCGCGTGCCGATCGCGCG
>JARRQH010000102.1:0-16629 GCA_037381985.1 Pseudolabrys sp. | reverse complement strand
TAGATCACCAGAATGACCGGGCGCTCGTAGACCGGATTGCCGCTCTTCTGCGACACGCCCGCCTTCCAGCTCTCGGCCAGGAACGGCTCCAGATCGGTGATCTGCTTTTCGAAGGAATGGGCGCTGCTGCCGTCCATCGCCAGCTCTTTCCAGACCAGGCTGGAAGCGGCGGACAGCGATTTCACGGCGAGCCACGGCGCCTCGGCGTAGGCGAGGTTGGTCAGCACCAGCACGGTCGAGGGATGCTCAACGAAGCGGTCGGCCATCTTGTGCAAGGTGAGCCGCACGTCCTCCAGGCTGATCTCCTTGCCGGCGATGTAGAACGGCATGGTCGGGAAGCGGTCGTGCATGGTGCGCATCACGCGCGCGAGCACCGTGCCGTCGCCGACGCCGGCGTCGAACACACGCACCGCCGGCGGACGCGGATGGATGTTGTGGAGCTCGAGGCCGACGCGGTTCGCGACCTCCCACTTCTCCGAACAGGTGTTCACGAACAGCAGATATTTCTGCCGATTGTCGAAGAAACGGAAATTGCGCGTGGGATCGTCGCTCGCCTGCCCCGACGCGACCGACGGCGCCGGCTCGGTTATCTGTGGCAGCGCCTGCGGCGAGGAAGGCTGCGCGGCCGGCGGCGGCGACGGCTCGAACAAGATGCGGCGGCGCGCCGGCGCGCCGTCAGCGTTATCGGCCATGAAGGCGCGGATGCGTTCGAGGGTGTCGGTGGTGATGCGGCCGCCGTTGCGCAGGCGGCTGGCGAGCTTGCCGTCGTTAACTGCGCGGCGGCCGAAGGTGGATTCGGCCAAGCCGCGCTGGCGACAGAAATCGCTGATCTCCTGGAGGATCTGCTCGTTCATGAGCATCTTGCCCCTGGTTCCTGGCGCATTTCCTGATGCGGCTCTTAGCGGCCGATCTGATGGCGCAAGCGAACCAAGGCGCGCGGGCGCCGTCAACCACAAAACGCTATTGGGAAAGTTGGGCAGAGTGGGTGGGATGGCCTACCGGTGCCATTCCGACGGAAATCAATCGCTTCAGTGCTGAAAATAACGCGGGCAGCTTCGCATCCTGAGTCAACGCAAGGGATGCTGCCCACGATTCTGCCAAAATAAATGGGCGGAAGCGGGCAGAAAGCCCGCCCGCTTCCGCCCCGAAATCAGCCGTAAGCAGCTAGATTTCGAAGAAGACCGTCTCGTTCTCGCCCTGAACCCGGATGTCGAAGCGGTAGACGGTCTGTCCGTCCTTGGTCTCCTTGTGGGCAATGAGCGTCCCACGCCGGTCTGCCGGCACGAGCGCCAGGATGGGATCGGTCTCGTTGGCGTCTTCGCCGGCAAAGTACAGCCGCGTATAGACCTGCCGCAGCATGCCGCGCGAATAGACCGCGACCACGATGTGCGGGGCCTGTTGCTTGCCCTCCGGTCCGGGCACCGGGCCCGGCTTGATTGTGTCGAAGCCGAAGACGCCATCCTTGTTGGTCGCCGAGCGGCCGAAGCCCTTGAACTGCGTATTGGGCAGCGCGCGGCTGTCGTAGGGGCTGGCGTAGCGCCCTTGCGCGTCCGCTTGCCAGATCTCGATCATGGCATCGTTGATCGGCTGGCCGTCGCCGTCGAACACGGTGCCTTCGATGTGGATGCGCTCGCCGGTGGCGTCGGGCGTGACCAGATTGTCGCTGACGGTTTCCTTCCAAGCGTAGCTGCCGTTGGGGTCCCACTGGCAGCGGCCCTTGGGCGTGAGGCCGTAGGCGAAGTACGGCCCGACGGTCTGCGATGGCGTGATTTCCGACATTAGTTCTTCCCTTTGCGCATGATCTTATCCGAAAACCGGTGTCCACTTTTCGGGATCATGCGCTAGTGATGATCCGTATCCAGGGGAGTCGCCTCGCGCCCGCGCAGCACGATGTCGAAGCGGAAGCAGAGCGCCCAATCGGGGATGGTGTTTTCGAGGTCGAAGCTCGCGACCATGCGCTGGCGCGCCTTCTCGTCGGTGACCGAATTGAAGATCGGATCGAACGGGAACAGCGGATCGCCCGGGAAGTACATCTGGGTCACCAGCCGCGACAGGAACGAATGGCCGAACACCGAGAAGTGGATGTGGTTCGGCCGCCAAGCGTTGTGGTGGTTGCCCCACGGATAGGCGCCAGGCTTGATGGTGACGAAGCGGTAATAGCCGTTCTTGTCGGTAACCGCGCGGCCGCCGCCGGTGAAATTAGGATCGAGCGGCGCCGGGTGCTGGTCGACGATGTGCACGTAGCGGCCGCAGGCGTTGGCCTGCCAGATCTCCACCAGCGTGTCGGGCTGCGGACGCTTGTCCTCGTCGAACACATGGCCGTGCACGATGATGCGCTCGCCGAGCGGCTCGCCCTTGCCCTGCTTGGTGAGATCGTTGTCGCCTTCCTGCACCGAGTCATGGCCATAGACCGGGCCGGTCAGTTCGGAGAGCGTGTGCGGCACCAGGATCAGCGGCTTCGAGGGCGAGCGCTTCACCGTGCTGCGGTATTCGGGGCTCAAGTGCTTGGGGAAGGCACTGAGGCTTTCCCGCGGATAGATTAGCGACATTACGTTCGTCCCCTTCTTGTTCGTTCGTGTTCTCAGCCGACCCGTTCGATGGCCAGCGATACGCCTTGGCCAACACCAACACACATGGTGGCGAGCGCGAGCTTGCCGCCCCGGGTTTCGAGGCCATGCGTAGCGGTCAGCACCAGCCGGGTGCCCGACATGCCGAGCGGATGGCCGAGCGCGATGGCGCCGCCGTGCGGATTGACCTGTTCGGCGTCGTCGGGAAGGCCGAGCTGACGCAGGCAGGCCAGCGACTGCGAGGCGAAGGCTTCGTTCAGCTCGATCAGATCGTAGTCGCCGATCTTGTGGCCGAGGCGCGCCATCAATTTCTGGCTCGCCGGCACCGGGCCGATGCCCATGATGCGCGGCGGCACCGCCGCCGAGGCCATGCCCAGCACACGCGCGCGCGGCGTCAGGCCGTGCGCCTTCACCGCTTCTTCCGACGCGACGATGAGCGCGGCGGCGCCGTCGTTGACTCCGGAGGCGTTGCCGGCGGTGACCGTGCCGGGATTGCGGAACGGCGTCTTCAATTTGGCGAGCTGCTCGGCCGTGGTCTGCGGCCGCGGGTGCTCGTCGGCGTCAACGATCACCGTCTCCTTGCGACCGGCGATCTCCACCGGCACGATCTCGGCGGCGAAATAACCGTCGGCCTGCGCCTTGGCGGCGCGCTGCTGCGAACGCAGCGCGAAGGCGTCCTGGTCGGCGCGGCTGACCTGGAATTCCTCGGCCACGTTCTCGCCCGTCTCCGGCATCGAGTCGACGCCGTATTGCTTCTTCATCAGCGGATTGATGAAACGCCAGCCGATGGTGGTGTCGAAAGCCTCGATCTTGCGCGAGAACGCGTCTTCCGCCTTGCCCTGCACGAAGGGCGCGCGGGTCATGGATTCGACGCCACCGGCAATGGCGAAATCCATCTCGCCGGCGCGGATGGCGCGGGCCGCGGCGCCCACCGCCTCCATGCCGGACGCACAAAGACGATTAAGCGTCACACCCGGCACGTTGTCGGGCAAGCCCGCGAGCAACAGCACCATGCGCGCCACGTTGCGGTTGTCCTCGCCGGCCTGGTTGGCGCAGCCGAAGAACACCTCATCGAGCTTGCTCCAGTCGGCCTTGGCATTGCGCTTGACCAGTTCCCGGATCGGGGCCGCGCCGAGATCGTCGGCGCGCACTTTGGCGAGCCCGCCGGCATAGCGGCCGATAGGCGTGCGCACGGCATCGCAGATGAAAGCTTCACGCATCGTCGTTCCAACTCCGTGTTGATCCGTCATCCTGAGGTGCGAGCGAAGCGAGCCTCGAAGGATGATGGGCACTATCGGGGCCGTTCATCCTTCGAGGGCCGGCTGCGCCGGCCACCTCAGGATGACGGATATTCGTCCTCATATGGTCACGCTGCCGCGTGGGCGCGCGCGGTGCGCGCCTGCAGGTCGCGCAGCACCTTGAGTTCGTTGTCGGTGGGCGGCGGCGTTTCCGCCACCTGGGCGGCGAATTTCACCTGCCACCCGGTGTTTTCCTGGATCTGCTCGCGGGTGACGCCCGGATGAATGGAGACGACGGTCATCTCCTTGGTCTCGGGATCGGGCTCGAGCAACGCCAGATCGGTGATCAGGCGCGTCGGGCCCTTGGTCTTGACGCCGAGCTTCTGCCGGCTGTCGCCGCCGGAGACGTGGCCGATCGAGGTGACGAAGTCGAGCTTGTCGACGAAGCCGCGCTTCGACTGCGCCATGATGATGAAGATCTCGCCGCAAGAGGTGGCAATCTCCGGCGCGCCGCCGCCGCCGGGCAGCCGTACCTTCGGCGCATCGTAGGGACCGACCACGGTGGTGTTGAGGTTGGCATAGCGGTCGATCTGCGCGCCGCCGAGGAAGCCGACATTGATGCGCCCGCCCTGCAGCCAGTAGCGGAACATCTCCGGCACCGCCACGGTGGTCACCGCCGTCTCGCAGAGCTCGCCGTCGCCGATCGACAGCGGCAGCACGTTGGGCTTGGTGGCGAGCGTGCCGGATTCGTAGATCAGCGTGATGCCCGGCGCGTGGGTCAGCCGCGCGAGGTTGGCCGCCGCCGAGGGCATGCCGATGCCGACGAAACATACGTCTTCGTTTCGAAGCGCGCGCGCGGCCGCGATGGTCATCATTTCGTTGGGCTTGTAATCGGCCATGGTTCTCACTCCGCCGCCGCGCGGTGCTGGCGCGCATGCCGGGCGAAGGCATCGGGTCCCTTCTCCAGCACGTTTTCCTTCATCCAGGCGAGGAAGCTGTCGCGTTCGCGCGCGATGGCGTCCCATTCCTTGTAGAAGGCGTTGTCGCGCACGTAATAGCCCTGCGCATAGGACGGGAAGGCGCCGCCCGGCACCTCGACCACGTGGCCGACCGTCCAGGACGGCAGCACCACCGCGTTGAGGCTGCGTTCCGGCAGTTCGTCGACCACCTCTTCGACCGTCACCACCGAGCGCTTTGACGCGAGCACGGCTTCCTTCTGCACGCCAAGCACGCCTTCGATCATGACGTTGCCGGCCTTGTCGGCGCGCTGCGCATGGATCACCGCCACGTCCGGCCGATGCGCCGGAATGGCGGCGAGCTTCTCAGCCGTGAACGGGCAGGTGATGTATTTGATGTTCGGATTGACCTTGGGCAGGTCGCCGCCGACGTAGCCGCGGAATACCGCGAGCGGCAGGCCCGCCGCCCCTGCCTCGTAGGCGTTGGCCATGGCGGCGTGGGAATGCTCGACGATTTCCAGCTTCTGCGGCCAGCCTTTTTCGACCGCGTCGCGAAAGCGGTGCAGCGAGCCGACGCCCGGATTGCCACCCCACGAGAAGATCATCTTGTCGACGCAGCCCATGCCGATGAGCTGGTCGTAAACGATATCCGGCGTCATGCGGATCAGCGTCAGGTGTTTGCGGCCCTGGCGGATGATCTCGTGGCACGCGGCGTGCGGAATAAGGTGAGTGAAGCCTTCCAGTGCCAGCGTGTCGCCGTCACGGACGGCATCGGCGATGGCTTCGGCAAGGGACGAAATGCGCGCCATTCACAAGTGTTCCCGGTTATCGCGGCCTCGTATTTAGGGCCCGCGCTCCACAGGGTCAAATGGCGCCCTAACCGCCCAGCGGGACGGTCGGAAGCGGACCCGCAGCGCGCGAGATCGGGCGCGAGGTTTTATAGTTCCGCCGTCGTCGGCGCGCCGGTGCGCCATCCACCGACGCGGCGGCCTGCTGGACAAAGGCTTGCCGGACACGGCAAAGCGCGTATTTACTGTGCGCCCCCGTGCCCCGCGCCAGCTGACGCGGCGCACGACAGCGGAGAAGCGTCGCGTGTCCGAGAGCCGCCAAGATTTTTCGTCGATTGCCCTGCCCGCCTCGCTCGTCGCCGAGCGGCAGGGCGATATCGCGGTGCTGCGGCTCAACCGCGCGCACAAGCGCAACGCGCTCGACGACGACACCGTCATCGGCATCGATGCCTTCTTCGACGCGTTGCCCGACGGCATCAACGCGGTGCTGCTGGTGGGCGAAGGCGACAACTTCTCCGCCGGGCTCGATCTGTCCGAACTAAAGGAACGCGACGTGCGCGACGGCATCCAGCATTCGCGGCTGTGGCATCGCGCGTTCGAGAAGATCCAGTTCGGCAAGGTGCCGGTGGTGGCCGTGCTGCAGGGCGCGGTGGTGGGCGGTGGGCTGGAGCTCGCGGCCGCCGCGCATGTACGCGTTGCCGAACGCTCGGCCTATTACGCGTTGCCGGAAGGCAGCCGCGGCATCTTCGTCGGTGGCGGCGGGTCGGTGCGGCTGCCGCGGCTGATAGGGGTCGCGCGCATGATGGACATGATGCTGACCGGGCGCACCTATTCGGCCGAGGAAGGCCAGGCCATGGGGCTCACCACCTACCTGGTGGAAGCGGGCAAGGGTTTCGCCAAGGGGCTGGAACTGGCGCAACGCATCGCCTCCAACGCACCACTGACCAATTTCGCGATCATGCACACGCTACCGCGCATCGCGGAAAGCGATCCGGCCGCCGGCTACGCGATGGAATCGTTGATTTCGTCCATCGCCCAAGCCGATCCGGAGGCCAAAACGCGCCTGCGCGACTTCCTCGAAAAGCGCGGGCCCAAGGTCAAGCAAGGCTTAGAGCCCCGCCCCCGGAAATAACCTTCCCTTGACGGCCGGCCCTCGCCGACCGAAATTGGTTGTCCAAGACAACAAATTTGCCGCCAGCGCACGGGTCCGGACCAGGATCGCGCGCAAGAACAAGAGCGGCAGGGCAGGAAACGAAACCCCAAGGAAGCGGGCCCGATGTCAGGACACCTGCGCGCCGACCGATCGGCAACGACCGCGCCGCTAAGGCCGGTCCGCCTGGGCACGCCCGACACCATCGTCGAGCGCGCCGCCGACGGCACCATCCGCATACGCACGCAGTCGCCGCTCGGCGACCATCACGCCAACCTCGGCGAACCGCTGGCGCACTGGACGCGCGAAGCGCCAGACCGCGTGTTCCTGGCCGCGCGCGGATCGGGCGATGCCTGGCGCACGCTCACCCACGCCGAAGTCTTCGACACGGTGAGGCGCATCGGCGCCGCGCTGCTCAAGCGTGGGCTCTCGCCCGAACGGCCGATCGTGATCCTGTCCGGCAACGGCATCGAGCATGCGTTGTTGGGCCTCGCCGCCGACGGCGACGCCTTCGGCGCGCTGGTGTTCCCGGATATCGCAGGGGCTCCTCGACGCGCGTGGCGCGGCTCATCCTGATGGCAGCGCCACCATCGATGGACAAAGGCGAGATGACCGACAAGGGCTCTATCAACCAGCGCAGCGTTCTCAAGAACCGCGCCGATCTGGTAGAGCAGCTCTGTGCCGAACCAGTACCGAACGTCGTGATTTCCCTATGACTGCAGCATCCGCATTGTCGCAAGCCACCGCCAACGTCCGGCACGTCAAGCTCGGGCCGCGCGACGTCGCCCTCGAGCGCCGCGCCGACGGCACGCGACTGCTGCGCTCGCAGCAAGCCCTCGGCAGCTACCCCGACAGGCTGACCGAGCGCCTGGAATTCTGGGCGAAGGAAACGCCGACGACAACCTTCTTCGCGCAGCGCGACGTGAACGGCGACTGGCGCACCATCACCTACGAGCAGGCGCTCGAGTTCGCCCGCCGCATCGGCCAGTCGCTCCTCGACCGCGGTCTTTCCGCCGAGCGGCCGGTCGTCATCCTGTCGGGCAACGACATCGAGCACGCGCTGCTCGGACTCGCGGCGGTCTATGTCGGCATTCCCTATGCGCCGATCTCGCCGGCTTATTCGCTGATGTCGGGCGACTTCGGCAAGCTGCGTGGGATCATGGACCTGCTGACGCCGGGGATGGTGTTTGCCAGCGACGGCCAGATGTTTTCCAAGGCCATCCAGGCCGTGGTGCCGGACGACGTGGAAATCGTGGTCACGCGCAACGCAGCCGAAGGCCGGCACGCGACGCGCTTTGCCGATCTCTACCGCCAGGACGCAAGCACCGACGTGGACGCCGCGCACGCCGCGGTCGGCCCCGACACTATCGCCAAGTTCCTGTTCACGTCGGGCTCCACCGGCGTGCCGAAATGCGTAATCAATACCCAGCGCATGTGGTGCGCCAACCAGGTGATGCTGCGCCAGACGCTTTCGTATTTCGCCGAGGAGCCGCCGGTGATCGTCGACTGGGCGCCGTGGCATCACACCGCCGGCGGCAACCACGACGTCGGCCTCGTGCTCTACAACGGCGGCACCTTCTACATCGACGAGGGCAAGCCGCTGCCCGGCGCCATCGAGGAGACGGTGAAAAACCTGCGCGAGATCGCGCCGACCTGGCAATTCAACGTGCCCAAGGGTTACGAAGCGCTGCTGCCATACCTGCGCAAGGATGCCGAGCTGCGCCGCAATTTCTTCTCGCGGCTCAAGGTCTGCTGGTTCGCCGGCGCCGGCATCGCCCAGCACGTGTTCGACGAAATCCAAGAACTGGCGATCGAAGCCTGCGGCGAACGCATCCTGTTCCTCACGGGCTTCGGCTCCACCGAAACGGCGCCGCTCGCGCTGGCGCGCACCTGGGCGACCGACAACGCCTCCAACATGGGCCTGCCGGCCGCCGGCATGGACCTGAAACTCGTTCCGAACGAAGGCAAGCTGGAAGCGCGCGTGCGCGGGCCCAATATCACGCCCGGTTACTGGCGCCAGCCGGAATACACCGCCAAGGCCTTTGACGAGGAAGGCTTCTATCGGCTCGGCGACGCCTTCAAGTTCGCCGACGAGAACGATCCCACGCAGGGCCTGCTATTCGACGGCCGTATCGCCGAGGACTTCAAGCTCTCAACCGGCACCTGGGTCAACGTCGGACCCTTGCGCACGCGCTTCGTCGACTTCTTCGCCCCCAACGTGCGCGACGTCGTGCTGGCGGGCCCGGACCGCGACGAAATCGGCGCGCTGGTGTTTCCCGATATCGCCGCCTGTCGCAAGCTCGCACCCGATCTGCCCGCCGATGCGCCGGCCGAAATCGTGCTGAGCGACCCGCGGGTGCGCGCATATTTCATCGAACGGCTGAAGGAACTGGCCAAGGGCAGCCCCGGCTCGTCCACCCGCGTCGCCCGCGCGCTGCTGATGGCGGAACCGCCCTCGCTCGACAAGGGCGAGATGACCGACAAGGGCTCGATCAACCAACGCAGCGTTCTCAAGAACCGCGCCGCGCTGGTCGAGGAGCTTTACGGTGCCGCACCCTCGCTGCGCGTCCTGAACATCAAGGAGTGACACGTTGAGCACCGCGAAGAACGGCATCGGCACGACCTACGAAGACGCTTGGCTGATCGACGGCATGCGCACACCGTTCGTGGACTACAACGGCGCGCTCGGGCAGGTGTCGCCCATCGACCTCGGTATCAAGGCCGCGCGCGAGGCCTTCAAGAAGACCGGCGCCGCGCCGCAGGACGTCGGCATCGTCGTCACCGGCTCGATGGCGCAGGCGAGCTACGACGCCTACATGCTGCCGCGCCATATCGGGCTTTATTCCGGCGTGCCGCAGGAAACGCCCGCGCACATGGTGCAGCGGGTGTGCGGCACCGGCATCGAGGTGCTGGCGCAAGCTTCCGACGCCACCTCGCTCGGGCGCGTCGAGCTCGCGCTCTGCGTCGGCACCGAATCCATGAGCCGCAACCCGATCGCCTCCTACACCATGCGCGGCGGCTTCCGCATGGGCCAGGTGGATTTCAAGGACTTCCTGTGGGAGGCGCTGCTCGATACGGGCCCCAATCTCACCATGGGCGACACCGCCGAGAACCTAGCGAAGCAGTACCAGATCACCCGCGAGCAGGTGGACGAATTCGCCGCGCGCTCTTTCGCCCGCGCGATGAAGGCGCAGGGCGACGGCTTCCTCGCCGGCGAGATCGCGACCGTCACGACCGAGACGTTCGAGGCCGACGGGCTGAACGCGCGCGGCATCAAGGTCAAGGACGAGGTCAAGGACGACACCCATATCCGGGCGTCCTCGGTCGAGCAGCTCGCCAAGATCCGCCCGGCCTTCGGCGGCGTACAGACCGGCGGCAATTCGTCGGCCATCGTCGACGGCGCGGCGGCGATCCTGGTGAGCACCGCCGACTACGCCCGCAAGCTCGGCAAGAAGCCGCTGGCGCGCATCCTCGCGAGCGCCGCCGTCGGCGTGCCGCCGAAGATCATGGGCATCGGCCCGGTGCCGGCGATCAAGGCGGTGCTCGAACGCGCCGGACTCAAGCTCGACGACATCGACCGTATCGAGATCAACGAGGCCTTCGGCGCCCAGGTCATGGCCTGCGCGCGCGAACTCGGCCTCGACGAGGACAAGCTCAACGCCAACGGCGGCGCGATCGCCATCGGCCATCCGCTCGGCGCCACCGGCATCCGGCTGACGCTGACCTGCGCCCGCGAGTTGCAGCGCGCGGGGCTGCGTTATGGTATTGCGTCGGCCTGCATCGGCGGCGGCCAAGGCATCGCCGTGCTGATCGAGAATCCGGAGTTCGGCGCGTGATCCCGAAATGTGGGCACCGTTTTTCGGATAAGATCACGCGCAATCGGAAGAAAATGAGGGCAAACTAATGGAAGTCAAAGGACAAGCGGCCATCGTCACCGGCGGCGCCTCGGGTCTGGGGGCGGCCTGCGCGCGTACGCTGGCCGCGGCCGGCGCGCGGGTGGCGGTCTTCGACGTCAATGACAAGGCCGCCGCAGAGATGGCGATCGACATCAACGGCATCGCCGTCCATTGCGACGTCGCCGATTCTGCGAGCGCCGAAGAAGCCGTCAAGAAGGCCGCCGCCGACCACGGGCCGGCGCGCATCCTGATCAACTGCGCCGGCATCGGCCCCGCCAAGCGTATCGTCGGCCGCGACGGCCCGATGCCGCTCGCCGACTACGAGCGCGTCATCAAGATCAACCTGATCGGCACCTTCAACATGATGCGGCTCGCCGCCGCCGCCATGCAGGGCCTCGACCCGCTGCCCGGCGACGAGCGCGGCGTCATCGTGTCCACCGCATCGGTCGCCGCCTTCGAGGGCCAGGTCGGCCAGTCCGCCTACGCCTCGTCGAAGGGTGGCGTCGCCGCGCTAACCCTGCCGGCGGCCCGCGAGTTCGCCCAGTTCGGCATCCGCGTCATGGCGATCGCCCCCGGCATCTTCGGCACGCCGATGCTGACGGCATTGCCGCAGGAAACGCAGGATTCGCTCGGCGCTTCGGTGCCGTTCCCCAAACGCCTCGGCAACCCGAGCGAGTTCGCGGCGCTCGCCATGCACTGCATCCACAACGGCTATCTCAACGGCGAGGTAATCCGCCTCGACGGCGCGCTGCGCATGGCGCCACGCTGAGCGCATGCACGAACGTACCGGTCAGATCATCGGGCTTTACGAGCGGCACGCCCACGCCTTCGACCAGAAGCGCGGGCGGGCGCTGTTCGAAAGAAGCTGGCTCGACCGCTTCGCCACCCTCGTACCCGCCGGCGGCCACATCCTCGACCTCGGCTGCGGCATGGGCGAGCCGATTGCGCGCTATTTCATCGAGCAGGGCTACCGGGTGACCGGCATCGATTCCGCGCCGACCATGATCTCGCTCTGCCGAGGGCGCTTTTCCGATCACGTTTGGCAGACGGCCGACATGCGCCGGCTTGCCTTGGGGGACCGCTTCGACGGCGTGCTCGCCTTCGACAGCTTCTTCCATCTCTCGCCCGACGACCAGCGAGCGATGTTCGCCGTGTTCGCGGCGCATGCCGCGCCGGGCGCGCCGCTGATGTTCACGGCCGGCCCCGCCTTTGGCGAAGCGATCGGCAACTTCGAAGGCGAGACGCTCTATCACGCCAGCCTCGACCCAGACGAATATCGCAGTTTGCTGGCGCGTCACGGCTTTGCCGTGGTGCGCTACGTGCCGGAAGATCCGGATTGCGGCGGCCGCACCGTCTGGCTGGCCCGGCGCGACGAAGCACGTTAAGACGGCGCCATGACATTGACCAACACCCGCCAGGTGCGCATCGAATGGGGCGACTGCGACCCCGCCGGCATCATCTTCTATCCGCGCTATTTCGAGATATTCGACGCCTCGACGGCACACCTGTTCGAGGCGGCGCTGGGCATCACCAAGTTCCGGATGTTCAAGGATCTCGACTTCGCCGGCTTCCCGCTGGTGCGCACGCGCGCCAAGTTCATCAAGGCGACGCGCTTCGGCGACGATGTGACGGTGGAGACCCGGATCACCTTCGGCCGCGCCAGCTTCGAGATCGAACACAGGCTCAGCCGCGGCGACGAGCTCTGCGTCGAGTGCAGCGAAAAGCGGGTGTGGGTGGTACGCGACGCGCAAGGGCAGATGAAATCGCACCCGGTGCCCGAGGAAGTGCGCGAGAGGTTCGGGCTTACGCCGTCATCCTGAGGTGCGACCCCCGCGCAAGCGGGGGGAGCCTCGAAGGATGATCGGCCCGACTCTCTGGAGCCTTGGCCGTCGCCCTTCGAAGGCTGCGCTACGCGGGGCCACCTCAGGGTGACGGAGAAACTCATTCGATCTCCGCCGCGATCTTCTTCAGCAACTGCAGAAAACGCTTGCGGTCGCGCACGCTGATGACGCGGTCGAGACCGCGTTCGTGCCGACGCGCGCAACGGGCCATTTCGGTAAGGGTCTTCTTGCCCTCCGGCGCCAGGCTCAGGCTGTAGGTGCGACGGCGGCTTCTGGCACAATGGCATCATCACCGGCGTCGCCTCGAACCTGTTCAACAAGGGCGACGGCGCCGCGCCCGGCATGAGCATCGAGCAAACGCTGCGCGCCATGGGCGTGAAGTGGCTGCTGATCGCCGCGCTCGGCGGCGAAGGCGTGCTCACCAACTGGATCATTTCCGCCACGGTGGAAGCCGGCTTCCCGGTGCAGTCGACCTCGATCCCCGCCGCCGCCCAGCGCACCGGCGCGACCGCTTACTATATTGAGATGCTGCCGATTCACACCGACACGCTGAATGGCAAGCGGCCGACGATGGCCTTAACGCCCGGCGTCGGCGACATCGCGGTCGCGCGCGAACTCATGGAAGCTGGCCGCACCGTGACCGCCGGATTCGTCACGCCGGAGCACACCCATGTCATCGCCCTCGCTCAGCCGCTTCTATGCCGCCGCCGCGGTCTCGGGCGAGCTTGCGCTGCAGATCGCCGAATGCGCACGGCTGATCAAGGGCTATGGCGACACCCACGCGCGGGGCTTGTCGAACTGCCGCGCCATCGAGACGCGGCTGATCGAACCGGCGATCGCCGGCCGCATGGCGCCCGAGCGCGCCGCCGACGCCATCGCCAGCGCCCGCACCGCCGCGCTGGTCGACCCGGAGGGCGAGAGCCTCGCCAAATGCCCCGCCGATATCGAGGGACGGCCGGCGTTGCCGGAGGCGGCGGAGTGACCGAACAACTCGCATGAGCTTGCTCCGTCATCCTGAGGCGCGCGGCGCGTAGCGCCGAGCCTCGAAGGATGGCGGCCTCCGGCGTCGGGGCCGTCGCCCTTCGAGGGCTTCGCTCTCGCGAAGCCGCCTCAGGGTGACGGTACAACGCGTTGGCAACGGGCATTTTTCCCCGGCAAACCCGGCCGTGTCGAGCCATCACGGGATGAAACCGTGGGGGCCATCTGCTACCCTCCCAGCCATGGCGCTGACCAACCCCAAAGGCTTGAACGAACCGGACGAAACGCCGCCCAAAGGCGAGGCGGGTGGCGGCGCGCCGCCGCCGTCCAAGGACGAAGCCGGTCGCATCACACCCAACGCCGAAGCCGGCCGCGTCACGCCCAGCGCGAGCGGCGAAGCCGGGCGCGTCACCCCAATGATGGCGCAGTACATCGAGATCAAGACCGCCAATCCGGACTGCCTACTGTTCTACCGGATGGGCGATTTCTACGAGATGTTCTTCGACGACGCCGAGACCGCCTCGCGTGCGCTCGGCATCATGCTGACCAAGCGCGGCAAGCATCAGGGCGAGGACATCCCCATGTGCGGGGTGCCGGTGGAGCGCGCCGACGAATACCTGCACCGCCTGATCGCGCTCGGCCACCGCGTCGCCGTCTGCGAGCAGATGGAAGACCCGGCGGAAGCCAAGAAGCGTGGCAACAAGAGCGTGGTGCGCCGCGACGTGGTGCGCCTCGTCACGCCCGGCACGCTCACCGAAGACACGCTGCTCGACGCCCGCCGCAACAACTACCTGCTGGCGATCGCGCGGGCGCGGCTGTCGTCGGTCGGCGAAGAGACGCGCTTCGCGCTCGCCTGGATCGACATCTCCACCGGCGAGTTCCGCATCGCCGAGTGCGAACGCATATCGCTCGCCGCCGAGATCGCGCGGCTGGAGCCGGGCGAGATCATCGTCTCCGACGCGCTCTACGCGGAGGCCGATCTGATGCCGCTGTGGCGCTCGCTGCCGGCGGTCACACCGCTCACCCGCGACGTGTTCGACGGTGCCACGGCCGAACGCCGGCTGACCTCGTTCTTTTCGGTCGCGACCAGCGAGGCCTTCGGCACGCTCACCCGGCTGGAAGTGACCGCCGCCGCGGCCTGCGTCACCTATGTCGAGCGCACCCAGATCGGCCAGCGCCCGCCGCTGTCGCCGCCCGTGCGCGAAAGCGCCGGCGCCACCATGGCCATCGACCAGGCGACGCGCGGCAATCTCGAATTGATGCGCACGCTCGGCGGCGAACGGCGCGGCTCGCTGCTGGAAGCTCTCGACCGCACCGTGACGTCAGCCGGATCGCGGCTGCTGGCGCAGCGATTGTCGGCGCCGCTCACGAACCCGGCCGACATCAACCGGCGGCTCGACGCGGTCTCGGCCTTTGTCGACGACGTCGCCGCGCGCGCCGATATCCGGTCGCGGCTGCAGGGCGCGCCCGATCTCGCCCGTGCGCTGTCGCGCTTGGCCGTGGATCGTGGCGGGCCGCGCGATCTTGCCGCCATCCGCGACGGCATTCTCGCCGCCGCCGACATGGCGCGCGCACTCGACACCTATAAAGAGACGCCGGCCGAGATCGCCGAGGCGTTGAAGGCCTGCCTCAGGCCCGACGGCATGCTGGCGGTGGAGCTTTCCGCGGCGCTTGCCGCCGAATTGCCTGCGCTGAAACGGGACGGCGGCTTCGTGCGCGAGGGCTATGACGCCGGTCTCGACGAGACCCGCGCACTGCGCGACGAATCCCGCCGCGTCATCGCCAATCTGCAGGCGCGCTACGCCGACGAAACCGGCGTGCGTGCGCTCAAGATCCGCCACAACAACGTGCTCGGCTATTTCGTCGAGGTCACGGCACAGCACGGCGACAAGCTGATGTCGCCGCCGCTCAACGCCAGCTTCATCCACCGCCAGACGCTGGCCGGTCAGGTGCGTTTCACCACCACCGAGCTTGGCGAACTGGAAGCCAAGATATCGAGCGCCGCGGAACGTTCGCTCGGGCTGGAGCTCGAGATCTTCGAGCGGCTCACGGCGGCGGTGCTCGCCGATACCGAGGCGCTGAAGGCCTGCGCCGACGCGCTTTCCCGCCTCGACGTCGCCAGCAGCCTGGCGGCGCTCGCCGCCGAGCGCGACTATGCCCGCCCGCATGTGGACGACAGTCTCGATTTCGTCATCGAGGGCGGCCGCCATCCTGTGGTCGAGCAGGCGCTGGCGCGCGACGGCACGCCCTTCGTCGCCAACGATTGCGATCTCGCTCCCCCCAAAGAGGCGGAGGCCGGACGCATCTGGCTCATCACCGGCCCCAACATGGCCGGCAAATCGACCTTCCTGCGCCAGAACGCGCTGATCGCCATCCTGGCGCAGATGGGTTCGTTCGTGCCGGCGAAGGCGGCGCGCATCGGCACGGTCGATCGGCTGTTCTCGCGCGTCGGCGCCGCCGACGATCTGGCGCGCGGGCGTTCGACCTTCATGGTCGAGATGGTCGAGACCGCCGCCATCCTCAATCAGGCCGGCGCGCGCGCGCTGGTGATTCTGGACGAGATCGGCCGCGGCACCGCCACCTTCGACGGCCTGTCGATCGCCTGGGCGACGGTCGAGCACCTGCACGACGTCAACAAGTGCCGCGCACTGTTCGCGACCCATTTCCATGAGCTCACCGCGCTCGCGGGCCGGCTCGACCGGTTGCACAATGCCACGGTGCGGGTGAAGGAATGGCAGGGGGAGGTGGTGTTCCTGCACGAAGTGATGGCAGGCGCCGCCGACCGCTCCTACGGTATCCAGGTCGCCAAGCTTGCAGGCCTGCCGGCGGCCGTGATCGAACGCGCCAAACTAGTGCTGTCCAATCTAGAACAAGAAGACCGCGCCGCGCCCAAGGGCTTCGAGGACCTGCCGCTGTTCGCGGCGACGCCGGCGCCCTCTCCGGCCGCCGCTTCGAGCAACGACGGCTTCGACGCCTTGGCGGCGGGCCTGGCCGCGCTCAATCCCGACGAGATGTCGCCGCGCGAAGCCATGGAAGCGCTCTACAAGCTGAAAGAAACGCTGGCGAAGAAAAAGTTGTCTTGATTAATTCGTCGCCACTAGTGTTCTGTCCCGGAAATTCGCTGACAAAGTCGCGCGAGTTTCTGGAGGATGGAGTCGGCGGTAGCGGTCCAGACGAAGGGGCGTGAATTTGCATTGTGGGTGCGGATGAAGCGG
>JARRQH010000101.1:0-9504 GCA_037381985.1 Pseudolabrys sp. | reverse complement strand
ACACGGCCATCGACGAGGCGATCACGCGCAAGCCCAAGGGCCACGATTTCGTGATCGACCGCCGCCATCAGCGCCCTGCCGTGTCGCGCCACATGAGCATGACCGGCGGGTAAGCTGCTCGATATTCCGCCGCGGTCACGCGTGGAACGAATATTCGCTTGTAGTCCTTTGATTCCGACGTCTGTTCACGCGCTTGCAGCAGCGGGATACGCATCCCGGAATCGGACCACGAGATTGCGCAGTTCCTCCAGCCGCAACAGCGACGGCTTGAACTGCACGCCGACATTGTCGCCGCCGTCGCGCACGATCTCGCCGATGACCGCATCGGTGTCGGGAAAGGTCAGCCTCACAGTGTCGCCGACGGCGAGCGAGCCGGTCTGCGCGATGCGCACGCCGCCTTCGCTAAGATCCTGCACCGTCACATCCCGGGCCTCCTCGCCGCGCTGCAGGCGCGCGCCGAAGCTCACCTGGTAGCGCGGAAACTCGCGCAGGTCCGCCTTCACCGCTCCGCGCACGAGTTCGGGAATTTCCTGGCGAAACGCCTGGGAGGCGAACTGCATGTCGCCCGCGACCGTGGAGACCTGCTCCGCCGCCGCTTGCGAATCCTGCACCATGGTCAGGATGCTGCCGAGACGGTCGGCAAGGTCACACACCAGCCCGCCGGTCTCGCGCGCGCCGGACGTGAAGTTCGCGGTGGCGGCGCGTTGCTGCTCGACCGCCGCCGACATCGACTGGCTGACGCCGGAGAGCTCGCCGACCGACTCGGCGACGCTCTCGAGCGCGCCCACAGCCTCGCGGGCGATGGCCTGGATCTCGGCAACCTTGCCGCCGATCTGCTCGGTCGAACGGCCGGTCTGCATCGCCAGGTTCTTGACCTCGGACGCGACCACCGAAAAGCCGCGCCCGGCCTCGCCGGCGCGCGCGGCCTCGATGGCGGCGTTGAGCGCGAGCAGATTGGTCTGCGACGCGATTTCGCTGATGACAGTGACGATGTCGCCGATCTGATCGGCGGCCTTGGCGAGCGCGTCGATGGTGACGCGCGAGGCATTGGCCCGCACCACCGCCTCGTGGCCAATGCTATTGCCGCGCGCGACCTGCCCGGAGATTTCGGCGATGGCCTGCACCACCTGCTCGGACAACCGGTCGGCCGCGGCATTGACCGCGCGCGAGCTTTCGGCCACGCGCGCCGTGTCGTCGAACGCGGCGCGCACGACCTCGAGCCCCGATGCCATCTGGTTGGCCTTGAATTTCAGCAAGACCGCGCCGTCGACGACCGGCTTGATGCCGGCTTCGGTGGCGGCCTCGACGTTCTGCGCCAGCCCAGAGAGATTATCGCGCCGCAGCGCCTGCCAGTTCCGATCGAGATCGTTGTGGATCAGGTCGCGGCGCTGGCGTTCCCCGACCGCCTCAGCCAGGCGGTTGGCCGCCGCCAACAGTCTGGCCAGTTCGTCGCGTTGCGGCGGCAGCGGCGGAACCGACGACAGTTCCGCGTGCGTGATGGCGTCGAGCGTATCGATGACTTCAATCAGGGGACGGCGCATCAAGCGGCAAACTGCCAAACCGGCCGCAACGCTTGCCGCCGCCGCTAGCACCACGCCTGCGAAGACGAGCGCAGCCGCGCCGCCATGCAGAAACGATGGCGCCTGGACGGCCAGCGAAGTCACCACGATCATGACGATGATCGGTGGCAGGACGACTGCGGCGAGACGCCCGCCGATGCTAAACTGCCGCATGCGATCTTCCTCGGGCGCCTGCGCCGCAACCGCCTAAAATTGAGGCGTTCGGCGCGCCCAGGTGTCTATGCCCCCCATATTTCTACCGCAAGGAGCGTTAACCGAGGGTTTTGGAACCGTTGCGCCAGGCATTCTGTCCCAGTGAGTGCCCGATCACGGCGATATCCCACCCAAACGGCGCGAAACGGGGCCAGCCCGGCCGGGAATGTGGCATAGGCCCCCCTCACCAGCGCAATTCGTCCTGAGGGCAGCACAGAAGTTTTCATTGACGGCCGATGCCGCCATCGGCTTAAGGTAACCGCGTTCGGCCCGCACAGTTGAGCCGATGGGGGTTTAAGAACAATAAGATCAAGGGCGCCGGACGGCGGCCGAAGGCCCTGTGGGAGGATATCGCGGACGGACGCCAATGTTATGGCGTCTGCGTCGCGACGGTTGGCCAAAAGCCGACATTGCTCTCACAGCCGCGATCAGCAAACGGGCGCCGCAAGCCCATTCCCCTGAAGATTGTTTGGCGTTTGCTCCTGCATCGCTTGATGCGGAGTAACAGGCTGCACGGCCGCTCGCGATCGAATCGCAGTTGCTGGAACGAGTGCTAAGAGTTGGAGGAGAATTAATGCGCAATTCGAAAAACACCACGGAGGGGAAGATGCGCGACACCAAAAACCTGGATCGTCGATCCTTTATCAAGACCAGCGGCCTCGTCGCTGGCGCGGCGGCGGCCACGACCTTGGCGGCGCCGGCGATCGCCCAGAAGCGGACCGAGATGGTCATCGTTTCAACCTGGCCGCGCGACTTCCCGGGCCTCGGCCTCAGCGCGCAGCGTCTGGCCAAGCGCATCCCGGTGCTGACCGACGGTCGCATCAATGTGCACTATTACGCGGCCGGCGAACGCGTTAAGGCCTTCGGCTCGTTCGACGCCGTCGCTTCCGGCAACGCGCAGGCCTACATCGGTGCCGAGTACTACTGGAAGGGCAAACACCCGGCCTTCGCCTTCTTCACCAGCGTCCCGATGGGCCTGACCTACATTGAGATGGACGCCTGGATCAAATACGGCGGCGGCCAGAAGCTGTGGGATGAGGTGTCCGACCAGTTCGGCCTCAAGGCCTGGGCCGCCGGCAACACCGGCGTGCAGATGGGCGGCTGGTTCAACAAGGAAATGAACACCGCGGCCGACTTCAAGGGCCTGAAGATGCGTATCCCGGGCCTCGGCGGCGACGTGCTGGCCAAGCTCGGCGCTTCGCCGGTGTCGCTGCCCGGAGGCCAGATCTACGAGAACCTGGTCTCCGGCGCCATCGACGCCACCGAGTGGGTCGGACCGTACAACGACTACTTCATGAAGTTTTACGAGGCAGCCAAGTACTACTACTACCCGGGCTTCCACGAGCCGGGTTCGCAGCTCGCCCTCGGCATGAACAAGTCGTGGTGGAGCAAGCTGTCGAAGCTCGACCAGAACATCATCGAAGCCGCCTGCAACGAGGAAAATGCTCGCCAGATGTCCGAGGCATACTGGAACAACGGTATTTACCTCGACAAGCTGGTCAAGGATCACGGCGTCAAGCTGAAGAAGTTCAGCGACGAGATCTACGACAGCTTCGGCTCGGCAACGAAGGCCGTGATGGAGGAGACCCGCGCGCACGACAAGCTGACGGCGAAGGTCGTCGACGCCTATGATGCGGCGCGCAAGAACGTCGGCCCATGGATGGGTTACGCGGACGCACCTTACATCGACGAGCGCAACCGCGTGCTCGGCATCTAAGCCGTTCTCGTATCGCTGAGAGAAGATGGGACGGGGCCATGCCCCGTCCCTACTTGTGGGGGAGCTTGCGCTGAATGGCTGACGCTAGCCACGCCGATGACGTGCATCAACTTGCACCGTCGGGCAACGAAACACTGACCATCATTCTTTGCCGTTGCTTCTCGTGGTGCATGATCGCCACGGTTACGGCATTCCTGTTGAACAATTACCTGAGCTACTGGCACAACTGGCCGGGCCCGAGTTCGATCTTCGGCCACGTCACGGCGCTCGGCGCCGTTCAGGCCGCGCTCTACGGCATTGCATGGGTCATCGCGGTCGCGCATGTCTTGCGCACACCCGGCCGCCCGCTGCGCGCCGAAAGCGAGACAATCTACGGCATCGTCCGTTTCATCCTGCGCGCCGCGTTCTGGGCGGTGCTGCTGGTCGGGCTCGCGGACTTAGTCGTGTCCTTCCTGCGAGTCGAAGGATTCCTGCCCGGCCTGGTCGGCGAGAAGATGGCGTTCGATCTGAGCCGGTCGAGCTTCCGCGGCACCTACGTTCACTTCCCGATGATCATCATCGGCATCGGCATCGCGATTTCCCGGCCGCGCACCCTCGGCTTCACTTGGCTGGCGCTGCTGGTGGTGGCCGCTGAGCTGCTGATCGTGTTCAGCCGCTTCGTCTTTTCCTACGAACAGGCGTTCATGGCCGACCTGGTCCGCTTCTGGTACGCCGCGCTGTTCCTGTTCGCCAGCGCCTATACGCTGATGGAAGAGGGGCACGTCCGCGTCGACGTCTTCTATTCGGGCTTCAGCGAGCGCACCAAGGGCATCGTCAACGCTGTCGGCTGTGTCGTGCTCGGCATGAGCCTGTGCTGGGTCATCATCCACTACGGGATGAACAACCGCGCATCGATCATCAATGGCCCGCTGCTCAGCTTCGAGGTGACCCAGACCGGCTTCGGTCTCTACGTCAAATACTGGATGGCCGGGTTCCTCGCCATCTACGCGGTGACCATGCTGCTGCAGTTCAGCGGCTATTTCCTCGAATCAATCGCTGACTTCCGGGGTGACCCAGGCAAACGTGTGCTGGAAACCGGCGTCGCCCACGAGACCTTCGAGACCTGAGCCCGACCCATGGAAGTCTTCTTTATCGCCCTTCTGATCCTGCTCATGATGGTGGCCCTCGGCTGGGGCTTCCCGGTCGCCTTCGCCCTGCCCGGCTCGGCCATCATCGCCGTCGCCATCGCATCGTTGGCCGGATGGCTGACCCACGGCAACGTCGACGCGTTCTTCGTACAGGATGGCCCGTCGCAGTGGCTGACCGCCGCCGTATCCAACTTCCGCAGCGTCTATTGGGACCCCGACCGCGACACGCTGATCGCCATTCCACTGTTCGTGTTCATGGGGATCATGCTGCAGAGGTCGCGCATCGCCGAGGATCTGCTGGTCACCATGGCGCAGCTGTTCGGACCGGTCCGCGGCGGCTTGGGCATCTCGGTGGTGTTCGTGGGTGCCCTGCTCGCCGCCACCACCGGCATTGTCGGCGCGACCGTGGTGGCCATGGGCCTGATCTCGCTGCCGGCGATGATGCGTAACAACTATTCGCATCCGCTTGCCACCGGCACCATCGCCGCCTCCGGCACGCTCGGCCAGATCATTCCGCCGTCGATCGTGCTGATCATTCTCGCCGACCAGCTCGGCGCCGCCACCGATCAGGCCGGCACCGCCCGCAAGCTGCTCTACAAGCTGACGACCGGCGAACTGACCATGCCGTCGAGCTTCGACGTCACCTCGACCAGCGCCGGCGAGATGTTCCTGGGCGCGCTGGTGCCCGGCCTCCTGCTGGTGGCCGTCTACATCACCTACATCCTGATCGTTGCGGCGCTGCGGCCGAAGAGCGCCCCGGCGGTGCCCTACGAGGGCAAGTACGACCTGCGCTTTGCCGGCCGCGTCGCCATGGCGCTGGTGCCGCCACTGGCACTCATCTTCATCGTGCTCGGCTCCATCATCATGGGCATCGCCACGGTGAACCAAGCCGGTGCCGTCGGCTCTGCCGGCGCCCTGATCATGGCGGGCTACCAACTCTACCAGGGCAAGCGTCGCGCCTACTGGCCTGCGATCATCGCGCTGGTCTCGGTGGCGATCGTCATATTCGGCTCGCACTATCACCCGATCAACGTCAAGAAGCTGTCGACTAGCGCCGACTTCACCTGGCTGACCATCTCCGCGATCTGCGTCACCGCGTTGATCGGGGCGCTGGTCTGGAGCGGCCTGCGCGCGCTCAGGATCGACAACACGCTGCAGAGCGTGATGGTGGAGACCGCCAAAACCTCCTCGCTGGTATTCATCATCCTGATGGGCGCAGCCATGCTGACCGCCGTGTTCCGCGGCTTCGGCGGCGAGGAACTGGTCAAGACCTTCCTGACCAGCCTACCCGGTGGCTTCTGGGGTCAATTCTGGACCGTCATGGGGGTGATCTTCATCCTCGGCTTCTTCATCGACTTCATCGAAATTTCGGTGGTCGTGGTGCCGATCGTGGCGCCGATCTTGCTCTCAGATCCGGGCGCCAACATCACGGCCGTGTGGCTGGGCGTGATGATCGGCATCAACATGCAGACCTCGTTCCTGACGCCGCCGTTCGGTTTCGCGCTGTTCTACCTGCGCGGCGTGGCGCCGCCGATCGTCAGAACGGTCTCGATGTATAAGGGCGTCATCCCCTTCATCTGCATGCAGCTTCTGGTGCTGGTGGTGGTCGCCTTCACGCCGCGGCTGGTCAACTACCTGCCGCAGCGGGTGACGCTCGCCGCGGAGACCGCGCCGCCGCCGATCAACCCGGGCTTGCAATACTGCGTCGAGAAATACGTGACGGGCCAGATCAACGAGAACGGCACGGCCATCAAGGCCGCCATCGCCAAGGCCAAGGGGCTCGACCTTACCAGCCTGCCCAAGGATATGCGTAACGACATTTCCGGCAGCTTCGCCAAGGCGACCGCCGCCTTCACCCTGATCGCCGACGTCAACAAGTCATCGGCAACGATCGAGCAGCGCGCCAAGAGCTACGCGCCGCTGCACTATCACGTGCGCGACATCCAGGAGGACATCCGGCGCAACCAAGCCAAGATGAAGAAGCTGAAGGACGCGCTCGAATTCATCCCGGAGAACGCGCCGGACACCGCCAGCCGCAAGAAGGCGGCCGCCACCGAAGATGCCAGGCTGACGGCCATCGACAAGCAGCTGAAGGCCTCGATCCCGGCCGATTGGGAGCCGCGGCACAAGGCGTTCCGCAAGCTGCTGGCGGCGAACCGGATCGCGCGGCTGAAGTATCGGCGTGACGTCGACAACGCCTACGAACCGGTGCGCAACGCGATCCGGACCATCGAGGGCGGTTCGGCGCTCGCGGCGATGAAGCCGGAGTTGCAGGACCTGCGCGGGCTCATCAACAGCCAGGAGCCGAAGAAGGCCGCGGATACGATCGAGGCCGCGATGAAGAAGCTCAGCGGAATCGCCGGCGCGAGCAAGATCCGCACCGAGCTCTACCACGCCCGCCGCGCCCTCATCGCCAAGACCCCGGACAAGGACGGGGCCCTGAAGGCGCTCGACAAGACGCTCGCCACCTACGACACGGAAGTAGCCTGGCGTCAGAAGGCGGCGCAGGATGTCCTGCCCGGGCTGAAGACCTACGAGAAGGCGATCCGCGACACCATCGGCCTGCGCAAGCAGCCGAAGCTGCCGCAGGACATCGTGCCCGATATCGCTTCGTGCACGGCCCAGCCGCGTGACATCTCGCTGTACTTCTAACGACGTTCACTTAGAGACGTTCACCGTTTCCGCGAAACGGTGAACGTCTCCGAGCTCTTGCGCCTTGCGTTTGAGCCAGAGCCGCTTTGTGCGCGCCCCGGAGAATCGTCTAGAAGACGCGACGGTGACCGTTGCCCGGTCGAGGCTCTTTGATTCACCCCGTGCGGTCGCGCATGAAGACGCTTTGCGTTGAGGGATGGCGGCAAATTCACCACTCCTACGCGATGGTGAATCAATGGCAACTATTGGCGCTCCTGAAGCGCCCCGATATCGCCTTGAGGGTCAAGGACCTGCCATTCTACGATGAGCTATGGCAACCGTGTGTCGGCCTGTTCGACGCCGAGGATGAGAACCGGCTGAACGCGATTCCAGCGCGCGCCGAAAACGAGGCGGTCGACGCCACCTATCGCATTGCCTACCCGTATGATTTTTCGTCCGCGGGCGAAGGACGAACCGTCGTCTTCGCCACGTCCGAGTACCAACGCCTTGGCGAGAGAAGTTTCCTCGCCCCGTTCGACGTCGATGCGTTGGCGCGATCGGACAGCTTCCGCCTGATAACCCCGTCACTTTGGTCCCGCCAAGGGTTTCTCTCGCTTGGACTGCGCGAGGATCAGGTGTGCGTGGTTCCGCATGGTGTCGCCCGTCACATCTTCCGCCCTTCGGCATCCTCCCGCAAAGCGTTGCGGGAACGGATGAATCTGACGGGCTTCGTCTTCGGCAACGCATCGGCAATGACCGACAACAAAGGCATCGATCTCCTGCTGCGTGCCTTCGCGGCCGTCAGCGAGAAGCACCCGGAAACGCGCCTGCTGATGAAGGGGTCCGACCGCCTGTACACATCGAAAGAATACCTGTCGAAGACGCTTTCCGATCTACCGGCGGCGGCCAGGCATCGCGTGGCGGAACGGCTACTCTACGATGGAAAAACGCTCTCGACGGCCCACATGGCCGATTTCTACCGGACCGTCGATGCCTATGTCTCGCCCTACCGAGCGGAGGGGTTCAACCTACCGGTCCTCGAGGCGGTCGCCTCCGGAACGCCTGTGATCAGCACCAAGGGCGGACCGACGGACGAGTTTCTCGAGGAAGAATTCGCGCTGTTCATTGACAGCAGGCCGGCGCCATTCAACCGTGGCGGCATATGGCTCCAGCCCGACCTCGATCATTTGATAAGCTTGATGCTAAGCGTCATCGATGCGCAGGCGTGGCGAACCGAAGCCGCGACGACCGGCGCGGCCCATGCCGCCACGAACTACGATTGGGACGTGGTCGCCGGCCGGCTCATCGACGCCATATTCGAGTGACGGCGACGGCCCCCGTCTCGGGAGCACCGCTTGCTCAAAACGCTCAAGCCTCGATCACGATCTTCGGCGGCGCGCGGCCGGCGGACGGGCCGCTGGTCAACTGGTCGCGCACCTTGGTGGCGATGTCGCGGTAGATGCGCGCGTGCTCGCCTTCCGGCTCGGTGGCGACCACCGGCAGGCCGGAATCCGATTTCTCGCGGATGGTCATGTGCAACGGGATCTCGCCCAGGAACGGCACGCCGAGCCGCTCGGCCTCATCGCGCGCGCCGCCATGGCCGAAAATGTCCGAGCGCTCGCCGCACTTCGGGCACAGGAAATAGCTCATGTTCTCGATGATGCCGAGCACGGGCACGTTGACGCGCTTGAACATGGCGATGCCGCGCCGGGCATCGGCCAGCGCTAGGTCCTGCGGCGTCGACACGATCACCGCGCCTTTCAACGGCACCTGCTGCGCCATGGTGAGCTGGGCGTCACCGGTGCCGGGCGGCATGTCGACCACCATGACGTCGAGATTGCCCCACTCGACCTCGCGCAGCATCTGGGTGATGGCCGACATCACCATGGGCCCGCGCCAGATCATCGGCGTCTCCTCGTCGATCAGGAAGCCGATCGACATGACGGTGAGGCCATAGCGGGTGATGGGCTTGAGCCGGTTGCCGTTGACGGTCTGCGGCTTCTCCTTGATGGCAAGCAGCTTGGGCAGCGAGGGGCCGTAGATGTCGGCGTCCAGGATTCCGACCTTGAGGCCGAGATCGCGCAGGCCCAGCGCCAGGTTGACCGCGGTGGTCGACTTGCCGACTCCGCCCTTGCCCGACGCCACCGCGATCACCGCGTCGATACCGGGAACCCCAGCCGGCACGTTATCGGCCGGATGGGCGGCGCGCCGCGGCTGGCCGCCGCCCTGCCCAGGCTGCTGCTGCGGCGGGCGCTGC
>JARRQH010000100.1:0-13666 GCA_037381985.1 Pseudolabrys sp. | reverse complement strand
GACGTATTGGTCACCTGGGCCCAGTTGATCGCCTTGCATCGGCAGTGGCATTCACTAATTAAGGAGCTCAGGGACGCCGAATTGGCCCTTGGGCGGGACAGTAGCGAGAGCAATTATCTGCGGTTGCGCGACGTCAAAGAGCGCCTGGCCACGATGGAGGGGACTGAGGCCCAGATCGAAGGGTTCGGGGCCTCTTCCGGTCGCGGCGCCCGTAGCTTATGAGCAGGGATTGGAATGGCCATCCCCCGCGGGGCGCGGGGGTATGCGCCGGGCCCCATGCGGGAATTTGGGTCGGTTTCCGCGTGAAATGGGGTGAAAAACGCGGTTAATCGGAGCTTAAGCGGGCTCCGTCACACTGACGGCTCGATTCGGGGCGCGGCGCTTGGGCGGCGCGGCCCTTTTTCGGTTGCGCGCTTAAGCGGCTGCAGGGCAGGCAGCCCGGGCGCATCAGACCAGGACGGTCCAGGAGAGTTTAGATGGCGAGCAAGGCGAAGGCAGCGGTCCAGACCAAGGAAGAGACCCCCGAGAAGGACGCCGAGGGCGCGCCGGAATCACCGCTGCCGTTGCTGGACCTCAGCGACGCCGGCGTCAAGAAAATGATCAAGGCCGCCAAGAAGCGCGGCTACGTCACCCATGACCAGATCAACGCCGTGCTGCCGTCGGAGGAAGTGACCTCCGACCAGATCGAAGACGTCTTCGCCATGATCTCCGAGATGGGCATCACCGTCGTCGAAAACGACGACAGCGACAGCGAGGACGGCGAGGAGAAGGCGACCGACGAGGTCGACGACGACGATGACGACACCGGCAACGAGCTGGTCGAGTCGAAGACCAAGGCGCTTGCCACCACCGAGAAGAAAGAGCCGTCCGAGCGCACCGACGATCCCGTGCGCATGTATCTGCGCGAGATGGGCTCGGTCGAGCTGTTGTCGCGCGAGGGCGAAATCGCCATCGCCAAGCGCATCGAGGCCGGCCGCGAGGCGATGATCGCTGGCTTGTGCGAAAGCCCGCTCACCTTCCAGGCCATCATCATCTGGCGCGACGAGCTCAACGAGGGCAAGGTCTTCCTGCGCGACATCATCGACCTGGAAGCGACCTACGCCGGTCCCGAGGCCAAGCAGCAGCAGCAGGCGAACGCCGACGGCACCGCCGCCGCGCCCAACGGCGCCGGCAACGGCAGCGCGCCGCACCTGCAGGTGGTGCAGACCAACGCCCCGCCGGCGGCGCCGCCGGCCGCAACGCCCTTCAAGGCCAAGCCCGAAGGCGACGAGAGCAAGCAAGAGAAGGATCCCGGCGAAACCGCGGCCGAAGGCGATTACGACGACGATGACGATATGGAGGGTTCGCTCTCGCTGGCCGCGATCGAAGCCGAGCTCAAGCCCAAGGTGGTCGAGACCTTCGACACCATCGCCGACACCTTCAAGCGGTTGCGCCGTCTGCAGGAGCAGGACATCGAGTTCCGCCTGAAGAACTCGTCGCTGTCGCCGGCGCAGGAGCGCAAATACAAGAAGCTGAAGGAAGAGATCATCGCCGAGGTGAAGTCGCTGCGGCTCAACCAGGCGCGCATCGACTCGCTGGTCGAGCAGCTCTACGACATCAACAAGCGCCTTGTTTCCAACGAAGGCCGGCTGATGCGGCTCGCCGAAAGCTACGGCGTCGCGCGCGAGGACTTCCTCAAGAACTACATGGGTGGCGAGCTCGACCCGCGCTGGCTCAACCGCGTCTCCAAGCTCTCCGCCAAAGGCTGGAAGAACTTCGTCGCCAGCGAGAAGGAGCGCATCAAGGACATCCGCGGCATGGTGCACGACCTCGCGGCGCAGACCGGCGTGCAGATCGGCGAATTCCGCAAGATCGTCCAGATGGTGCAGAAGGGCGAGCGCGAGGCGCGCATCGCCAAGAAGGAGATGGTGGAGGCCAACCTCCGTCTCGTCATCTCCATCGCCAAGAAGTACACCAACCGCGGCCTGCAGTTCCTCGACCTCATCCAGGAAGGCAATATTGGATTGATGAAGGCGGTCGACAAGTTCGAGTACCGCCGCGGCTACAAGTTCTCGACCTACGCCACGTGGTGGATCCGGCAGGCGATCACGCGCTCGATCGCCGACCAGGCGCGCACCATCCGCATCCCCGTGCACATGATCGAGACCATCAACAAGATCGTGCGCACGTCGCGGCAGATGCTCAATGAGATCGGCCGCGAGCCGACCCCGGAAGAGCTCGCCGAGAAGCTCGGCATGCCGCTCGAGAAGGTGCGCAAGGTCCTCAAGATCGCCAAGGAGCCGCTGTCGCTCGAAACGCCCATTGGTGATGAAGAAGATTCGCACCTCGGCGATTTCATCGAGGACAAGAACGCGGTGCTGCCGATCGACGCCGCGATCCAGTCCAACCTGCGCGAGACCACGACGCGGGTGCTGGCCTCGCTCACGCCGCGCGAGGAGCGCGTGCTGCGCATGCGCTTCGGCATCGGCATGAACACCGACCACACGCTGGAAGAAGTCGGCCAGCAGTTCTCGGTCACCCGCGAGCGTATCAGGCAGATCGAGGCGAAAGCGCTGCGCAAGCTGAAGCACCCAAGCCGGTCGCGGAAGCTGCGTTCTTTCCTCGATAACTGATGTTGACAATACACCCGGAGGGCTGACTGTCCGCACTCCGTTCGTCCCCGCGAAGGCGGACCCAGTTCTTAAACAAGACGGCGGGCCGACAGCTTGCCGTCTTGCATTTGGGCAGCATCACTCAATCGCAGGGCGGGTCAGCCGGAAGCGTAGTCCGCCATTGTTATCGGCCCGCAAGTTGTTAGTCCGGAATGGTTACAACAATCGCTTTGGTTCGGGCAAGGCATGTGTCCGCGATGTGCAGCCATTCTTTGTCAATGTCGAGTTCGGCGAGTTCTTGGCGGCAGTAATCTTCCGAGAGGCTTGCCAGTCTTTTTAGAATATCCTGCTTCATAGCACTTGCGTAATGAAGGTTTGCGTTCAGCGAATCGTGGTGGAGCTCATCGACCACCGCTATGTCGAATATGTCCCGAACCTTCAACGAGGCGCCGCGGTAGATCAATTTCTTGAGTGCTATTTCGACCGGGTGCTCGACCTCGATTTGAACCGAGTGGCCGCCGGCGGAGCCCTGCGCTTCCGGAATCGCCATTGGTTCGGAAGCCAAGTCTGTAATGGGCGCTGCAACGACGAAATCTATTTCGCCCTCGGGAAAAACCAGTTTGAGGTGCTTGGCCGCCTCGTCATAGGCGTCGCAGCCCCAAATATCCTCACCGCCCAGACGGGGGGACAAGATTGTTAGATATTGCGGGTCGGTTATGAAGGCGTCGATATCCTTGCTCAGGCGATGACCCGCATGAAGCATGAGCGCGGTGCCGCCGCCGAGAACCCAGTCAGGGACCGCGCTTCCTCTTTCGCGAAGACGCGCGAGGCCGTCGACCGTTCGATTGAGAAGAAGGCGCCATTGGGACAAGACTGGCCTCCAAGTCCGGCTTCCGCTCGCGGGTCTTTCTCGTCATCGCCAGATACGCTTTAGCGAGCTTCGATTTCGAGATGCCGTGCAGATCGGCAAATTTAAGCACCAATTGCGGCGCGACGTCAGTGAAGAAAGTCGCGACGTGTACCAGCCATGGGTCGAGATCGGCCTTGGCGAGGCAGTTCCGCAAGGTCGCCGCATCGATATTTCTCTTGTAAGGGGCGTTGACGGTGGCCAAGACGAGCTTGTCGAGATTGTCGACTGCGGAGGTATCGGGTCCAGGGCCGGATTCGACGCCAACCGATGCCTCTGCCAGTTCACGGATGCGAGCGGCTACCGCCGGCGGATAGGCCGCGAGATGTGCCGTGATGTCTTTGCCTTGCATCCGAACGAACGCATCCAGCGACATCATCACGTAGCGGGGTTTGTCGTGGTACGTAAGAAAAACGGGCTCCATCAGGGCCGCTTCCTGAAGCGCGGCGGAATTCCGCTGGAGCTCTGAAGCTGCAAAGGCGCGCATTGTTGTCCTCCGCCATTAAAATATGTAAATTACATATTTTGTCAAGCCGAGGATTCTCGTCCGGGTATTCGGCGGACGTATCTCCAGACGGCATTGTCGGTCGGCATTCGGATTTTGTCTCTTGACAATAGTCCTATGAGATTATATACTCAAGCCACCGGGAGGCCCCGGGTCACTCGCAAACAAGTTTACGCAGTTTGCGAAATGCAAACTGCTATGCCGGCCCCACTACGAGGGCCTGCCTTCAATGGCTGGACGCGGCGCGGACGAAGGGCGGCGAAAGCTGCCCGGATCGGGGGCCCGGCTCGGGCCCCGTCCGCGCCCGGAAGCACGGTCCCGGGGACAGAAAAGCCGCACGTGGAGCGCCGCAAGGCGACGCGCTCGTCACCTGAGCGCGCCCCGCCGAAGCCTGACAAGGGCGGCGGCGGGAGAACGACGTGGTTGCGCCTTGCGGCGCTCCACGCCCTCGCATTTTGCGGGGGTCAACTCCCCCGGACCCGTTAGGGCGGGGGAAGGGCACCCCTCCGGCGCGGCCGTTCGCGCGCGGAGACGATGCGGCGTGCCCGCCCAAAATATCTCCCAGCAACAAATCCCCCAAGAGAGCAGGACCATGAAGACGAGCACGCGCACGAAGACGAGCAGGAATGGGAACGCGCTTGCCGACGAACCGCCGGCCGACATCGACGCGCTCCGCTTCGAACTGGCGCGCCGCATCAACCGGTTCATCGCCGACCGGCGCTGGGCCTGGCGCACCTGCAAGGAGCCGGCCTGCCGGCGGCATCGTTGTTGCCAGGCGCCGCGCATCCAGTGCAGCAACGCGCCGCCGCGGCGGCCCGATCCGGACGGCCGGCGCACCGCGCGCGCCATGGCACAGGTCCAGCGCGTGCTGCGCGACGCGCAGGCGTGGCCCAGGGAGCAAGGGTGATGCGTCCATTCTCCAGTTGTCCCGGCCGCGCGGGCCGGGGTCGTTACGCAGATGTTGCGCAATTCGTCCGGCCGCGCTTTCCTGCGGCCGGCCACCATTCGAAGGGGTAAGGACATTTCCATGACTGACGACATCAACCCGCGCGGCGCGCTCACGGTGCGCATCAGCGCCATGCCGGCGGACACCAACGCCAACGGCGACATCTTCGGCGGCTGGGTCATGTCGTGCATGGACCAGGCCGGCGGCATCGCCGGGGTTGAGCGCGCGCGCGGCCGCGTCGCCACCATCGCGGTCGACGCCATGAAGTTCATCCGGCCGGTGCGCGTCGGCGACGTGCTGGAGGTCTACACCGAGGTGGAAAGCATCGGCCGCACCTCGATGAAGATCCACGTCGAGGCCTGGGCGCGGCGCTTCCAGACCGCGATCCACGAGAAGGTGACGGACGCGAATTTCACCTTCGTGGCGATCGACGACAACGGCCGGCCGCGCCCGGTGCCGAACGTGTGAGGGCGAGGCGGAGAAGGCGCCGTTGACACCTGCCATGACAAAACTTGATCAGACAGGGCGGCGGAACGTGCTAGGCATGCCGGAAACCCACCCTCCATCATCTCCCAAATCGAGCTTTTGAAATGTCGCTAGCCGCAGGCCGTGAATTCCTCGCCATTCCGGGTCCCACCGTCATTCCCGATGCCGTTCTCGCCGCCATGCACCGGCCGGCCATCGATATCTACGCCGGCTCGATGATCGCGCTCACGGACGGCCTGCTCGGTGACCTCAAGACGATCTTCCGTACGCAAGGCCACACCTACATCTACGCCGCCAACGGCCACGGCGCCTGGGAGGCCGCGCTGACCAACGTGCTGTCGCGCGGCGACCGAGTGCTGGTGCTCGAGAGCGGGCGCTTCGCCATCGGCTGGGGCGAGGCGGCCCAGATGCTGGGCGCCGAGGTCGAGGTGCTGCCGGGCGATTTCACCCGCGCGGTGCGGCCGGAGGCGGTGGAGGCGCGGCTGAGGGCCGACGCCAAGGGCGAGATCAAGGCCGTCCTGGTGGCGCAGATCGACACCGCCTCGGGCGTCGTCAACGACATCAAAGCCATCGGCGAGGCGATCCGCGCCGCCGGCCACGATGCGCTGTTCATGGTCGACACCGTCGCCTCGCTCGGCTGCATCCCGTTCGAAATGGACGCCTGGGGCGTCGACGTCGCCATGGCTGGGTCGCAGAAGGGGCTGATGACGCCGCCGGGACTCGGCTTCACGGCGGCCTCGCCGCGCGCGCACGACGTGCACCAGACGGCCGGCATGCGCTCGCCCTATTGGGACTGGACCGCCCGCGAGGGCAGCGAGCACTACAACAAATATTGCGGCACCCCGCCGGAGCAATTGCTGTTCGCCTTGCGCGCGGCTTTCGACATGCTGCTCGCGGAAGGGGTCGACAACGTGTTCAAGCGCCACCGCATGCTGGCGGAGGCGACGCGCCGCGCGGTCTCCATCTGGGCGGAGGGCCAGGTGCTTGGCTTCAACATCGCGGAGCCGACCGAGCGCTGCGACACGGTAACGGCGGTGGTGACGCGGCCGGGCGAAAGCGCGCAGCCGTTGGTCGATTATTGCGCCGAGCAATGCGGCGTGGTGCTCGGCCGCGCGCTCGGCCATCTCGAAGGCAAGGGCTTCCGCATCGCGCACATGGGCCACGTCAATGCACCCATGGTGCTCGGCACCCTCGGCGTCATCGAGACGGCGCTTGCCGCGCTGCGAATCCCGCATGGCAAGGGCGGCAGCGCGGCGGCGATCGAGTACTTGGCCGAGGCCGTGCCGGGGTGAGGGATGTGGCCTGCGACCCAACATCGCCTTTCGCCGGTCACACCGCCGTGCCATCCTCGTGCCTCTTCGGGGACAACGACGAGGTTCTGGTATGATCCGGCGCGCGCTCCTGGCCTTCACGTTCAGCGTCTGTATTGCGGCCCCCGCCTTTGCGGCCCAATGCGGCGGCAGTTTCAATGCCTTTCTCGCCGACATGGCGCGCGACGCCGAGGCGCAGGGGATATCGGCGCGTGTCGTCAACGCGGCCTTCGCCGGCCTCACGCCCGACCGCCGGGTGATGGCTTTCGATCGCCGTCAGGCGCACGCCTTCCGCCGCGAGGGTAGCTTCGAGAAGTTCGCCCGCACCCGCATCACCACCGCGCGGCTGCGGCGCGCCACCCGCCTGATGCATCGCTATGCCGCGCTGCTGAAACGCATCGAAGCGCGCTTCGGCGTGCCGAAAGAAATCCTGATGGCGATCTGGACCATGGAGACCGACAACGGCGTCGGCCCGATGGGCAACAAGCCGGTCGTCCGCACGCTGGCGACGCTGGCGCACGACTGCCGGCGCTCGCAGTTGTTTCAGAAGGAGTTGATTTCGGCGCTGCGCATCCTGCAGCGAGGCGATCTGCCGCCGAGCCAGATGGTCGGCGCTTTCGCCGGCGAGATCGGCCAGACCCAGTTCCTGCCGTCGTCCTACATCAAATACGGTGTCGACTTCGACGGCGATGGCCGCGTCGACCTGCGCCACAGCGTGGCGGACGTGCTGGCCTCCACCGCCAATCTGTTGAAGACCAACGGCTGGCATCGCGGCCAGCCCTACGGGATGGGCACGGCGAATTTCGACGTCATGCGCGAGTGGAACCGGTCCGAGATCTATCGCCGCGCACTGGTGCTGTTCGCGCAGAAGCTCCAGGGACGGTGATCTTGCTCCGCGCTAACCCGCCTTCTCCATCTTCTTCTTCGGCTTGGCGCCGGTGCGCGCGATGCTCTTGATTTTGAGCGGGGCGCGGCCGGACTTCTCGGCGATCTCGCGGTCCTGCTCGATGATGAAGCCACGCGCCGGCTCGTCCTTCTCCAGCCCGCCGAGCAATTCGGCCGGCACCCGCCGGTTGGAGCGCTGCGAGCCGTCCTCGTAGATGACGTCGAACAGCACGAATTCGTTCTTGGGATTGCTGCCGGGCTTTTTCGCCATGTCGGCCTCCTCTCTCCGGCCTCAGCCGAAAACGCAAAACCCCGCGCAGGGCGGGGTCGGGTTGTTGTCCGCCATATAGGCGCCTGTGGCTGCGATTGCAAATCGGGCCTTCGGTGGCGTTGCGCGGGCGGGTCCCGGCTGGCATGGGAGCGTGCAAAGGATCAGATCATGACCGTGACCATCACCCCGCTCACCGGCTCCGCACTGACGCAAGCGCTGGACGACCTCGCGCGCCTGCGCATCGCGGTGTTCCGCGCCTACCCCTACCTCTACGACGGCACGCTCGAGTACGAGGCCAAGTATCTCAGCGAATTCGAGAAAGCCAAGGACGGTATCATCGTCGCGGCCAAAGTGCGTGACGAGAACGGAGAGCGCGTTGTTGGCTGCGCCACGGCCTGCGCGCTCTCCACCCAGCACGCTCCGCTGCAGCAGCCGTTCCGCGATCAAGGCTACGACATCGACAGCATCTTCTATTGCGGCGAGTCGGTGCTGCTGCCGGAGTACCGCGGACGCGGCATTGGCCACGCCTTTTTCGACCACCGCGAGGCGCAGGCCCGCCGCTGCGGCTACACGCTGTCCACCTTCTGCGGCGCGGTGCGGCCGGACGACCACCCGGCAAAACCGGCCGGTTACGTGCCGCTTGACGCTTTCTGGCAGAAGCGCGGCTACCGCAAGGTCGAGGGCCTGACGACGACCTTCGGCTGGAAGGACGTGGGCGAGCCGGCCGAGACCGACAAGCCCATGCAGTTCTGGGTGAAGGTGCTTTAAGCGCTACTCCAGCCCCTCGATAATGCGCACGTCGCGCACGGCGCCGTCGCCCAGCACGCGCACGGCTTCCTGGTAGGCGGGGCTGTCGTGGGCGGCGACGGCTTTTTCGATACTGTCGAATTCGGTCACGACGACGCGGTCCAACTGCCCGTGCTCGTAGGCCTTCTGCGCGGTGCCGCGGCAGAGGTAGCGCGCGCCGAACGGCGCCGTCGCGGGCCCGGCGAGCTTGGCGTAGGCCGCGAGCTTGTCCGGGTCTTTCACCTCGCGATAACAGGTGATCCAGTAGGCCTTGGGCATTTCATGTCTCCCTTTCACGAGCCGGTGTGGCTGCGGCTTGTTTAGCCCTTAAGGCTCCACCAGTTCTACCCGCCTGTTGAGCGAGCGTCCGGCCGCGGTGGCGTTGGAGCCGACCGGCGACAAGAAGCCGACGCCGGCGGTGTGCAGCCGCCCGTGCGCGATGTGGTAGCTCTTGACGAGTGCTGCCGCACAGCCGCCGCGCGCTTGCGCGACAGGGTCATGTAGTAATTGTAGGTGCCCTGGTTGTCGGTGTGGCCGACGATGTAGACGCTCAGCTTGGGCTTCGACTGCAGCAGCTTGGCGATCTGATCCAACGTCGGCTTGCTCGCCGGCTTGATCACCGCCTTGTCGGTGTCGAAGTAGATGCCGTAGAGCGCGATGTGACCCTTCTCGCCCAGCCCTTTGGCCATGGCGGCGGCGTCGACCATCTTGTTCTTCATCGAGCCGACCACCATCTGCGGCACCGGCAGGGTGTCGACCGCGTAGGAGAAATCGGGCCCGCCGCATTCCTTGGTGTTGCAGGCGAGCAGGGTGTCGAAGTCGGCACTCTTGAGTTGGTTCTCGGAGTTACGCGACACCTCTAGGATCGAGGGGCCGGCGCCGGTGCGGTAGGCGATGCGCGTGACGTAGCCCTCCAGCCGCCACTGGTCGCTCGGCTTGCCGTGCTTGAAGGCTGGCCTGCAGCCGCGTGGCGTCGGAATTCTTCACCACGTAGCCGGTGATCACGCTGCCCTTGAAGCGGCCGATGCCGGGATAGTCCTTGGCGCCGGGCCGGTCGCCGGTCGCCGGACGCGGCGGTCGCGGCGGACGCGGCGGTCGCGGCGAGGTTGCCGGCGACGGTCAGCGCGGCGGCGAGCAGCAGGGTGAAAGGAATAGGACGTGCGGAAGGCATAGCGTTGAGCCTCCCCGCAGGCGCAATGAATGGACGGCACGCGTTTAGTCGCCGCGTGGCCGGAAAAGGTTCAGGGTTTTAGAATTAAAATGAGCGTGACGCCGCGCGCGGTGCGTCACGCGCGCGGCTTGTGCGCCAGCGCGACGGCCTCGACCGGGGAGTTGACCGGCTTGCCGCCGCCGCCCTTGGGGCGTTCGCGCGGCGTACCGAGCGCCATCACCGCGGTGCCCATGGCGGCGCTGCCGAAGGTGATGAGAAAGCCGAACAACAGCAGCCCGACCGCGGCAACCGCGTCACGGTCGGCGAAAATGAGATGGCGCAGGTTGAGCGGGTTGAGCGCCAACAGGCCGCCCAACATGAGCACGGCCATGCTCACGCCGATGGCGAGGTTAATGGCGAGAAGCCGCAACAGCGGCTGGCGGATGAGCGGCATGGGTCGGTCCGGGCGCTGATCGTCTCATCACCACATGGGTGTTGCGCAACACGCAGTCAAGTCTAATGCAGGTCGGCGCTCGCCGCCATCCGCGCGCGTTCGACCGAGGCATCGCCCTGCGGCCCGCGTCCCAGCGCCATGATGGCGGTGCCCATGGCCGCGCTGCCGAAGGTGATGAAGAAGTCGAACACCAGCACCGCCAGCACCGCCACCGGTTCGCGGTCGGAGAAGATCATGTGGCGGATGTTGAACGGATTGAACGCCAGCAACCCGGCGATCATCGCCAGCGCGATGATGGCGCCGATAACGAGGTTGATGGCGAGCAGCCGGAACAGCGGCAATTTCAACAAGTGCATGGCCTGGCCCCCTAGGCTCCCTGGAATGCGGCGCGTATTGATGGCTTTTTATTCCTAATCTATCGCGGTGGCGCGGCGGCGCAATATGGTTGCCGTGCGGTGCACAAAGGGCTTGCCGCCGCAGCCTGGACGGCCGCTTCCGGCTTGGCCTGCGCTCCGTTACCATCCGCGCCCGCCGCCAAGACCAACAAGGACGACGCTCATGAAACTGCCCAGCCGCATGGTCGACATCTCGATCACCCTCGACAACGAGACCGTGGTCGACCCGCCCTTCATGCGGCCGAAGATCACCTACCAGAGCAACAAGGACACCGGTCCGCTGGCGGCGAGCCTGTTTCCCGGCCTCAAGGTTGAGGACCTGCCGGAGAGCGAGGGCTGGGCGGTCGAGCAGGTGACGCTTGCCACCCACAACGGCACCCATATGGACGCGCCCTATCACTTCCAGTCTCACGACATCCACGGCAACCGCATGATCACGATCGATGAGGTGCCACTCGACTGGTTTTTCAGGCCCGGTGTCAAACTCGACTTTCGGCACTTGCCGGATGGGCACGTGGTAAGCAGCGCGGAAGTTGAGGCCGAACTCAAGCGCATCGGCCACGACCTGCAGCCGATGGATATCGTGCTGGTCAACACCCGCGCCGGCAGCCGCATCGGCCACGACGACTACATGTCCGTCGGCATTGGCATGGGCCGCGCGGCTACGCTCTATCTCACCTCGCGCGGTGTGCGGGTCTGCGGCATCGACGCCTGGGGCTGGGACGCGCCCTTCGTGCACACCGCCAAGCGCTGGCAGGAGACGCACGATCCCTCCATCATCTGGGAGGGCCACAAGGCCGGCCGCGAGATCCCCTATTGCCACATGGAGAAGCTCTGCAACCTCGAGCAGCTTCCCAGCGACGGCTTCATCGTCGCCTGCTTTCCGGCCAAGATCAAAGCCGCGTCCGGCGGCTGGACCCGCGCCGTGGCGCTGTTCGATTGAGGGGGGCGTATTGCCGTCATTCGGCGTGGCGTAACCGTAAAAACCTGGATCGATTCCGCCCCACCTGCATTTCTAGCTCCGTGCAATGCAAGAACGGAGTGCTCAATGCGATTTTTAGCTGCGATTGGCGTGCTGGCGATCTGTGTGGGGATTGCCGGTGCGGTTTACTTCTATGGCGGGTTCTATGACGTCGCCGCGGCTGCTGGCGGCAATCCGGCGGTGGAATGGTCCTTGCGAAGTGTGCGCGAGGCTTCGATCGACAAGCATTTTACGGCGCCGTCGCCGCCGGCCTGGTTCTCCAAGCCTGAGGCGGTGCAGGAAGGCGCTCATGAGGTCGCGGACGAGGGCTGCGCCGATTGCCATGGCGCGCCGGGCCTCAAGCCCGACGGGTTCGTGCAGGGCATGAACCCCAATCCGCCCGACCTCGGCGACGCTACCAAGGACGATCCGCCGGCCAAGGTGTTCTGGACCATCAAGAACGGTATCCGCATGACCGGCATGCCGGCCTTCGGTGGCCACATGACCGACGAGGAGATCTGGCGCGCGGTCGCGTTCGTGCAGCACGAGGAAGGCGTCACGCCGGTGCAGTACCAGCAGTGGATCAAGGCCGGCCTGAAAGCTGAAAAGGGCGGGGCGGGTAAAGGCAAGGAAGCAGCCGGCTCCGCAGCCAAGTGACGCAGCCAAGCGACGTTGTGTTGCCACTCGTCCCCGCGAACGCGGGGACGAGCTGAGGCTGCTACTCCCGGCCGGTCTTCAGATAGACATCCTCGAACGTGATGTCGGCGCCTGCCACTCGAGACCGCCGTCTTTCGGCGCATGCATGCCCTCGGCCTTCTCCACCGCGTAAGCGATCAGGTCGCCGCCGTTTTCGACCTCGCGGCCGCTGTCGGCAACGTCTTCGAGCATGTGCTTGAGGGTGCGGCCGAAGGCCTGGTCTTCCGCGCGGATGAACGCCAGCCCGCGGTCGTCGCCCTCATCGCTCGCCGTCAGCGGTCCTTCCATGGCCGTCATGGTCGTTTCACCTCCATGTCCATTGCGTTTCGGAGGAAAACGCGGCGGGGTCTGCATCTTTCCGTCCGGCCAGCGAATCCAAGGCTGGCGCCGGCTCGGCCGCCGCCTACCCGAATATGCATGCCTCGTGCGCGTGATGCGCGCGCTATGCATGCCTCTCGCGCATGGGACTCATGTTGGCATACCAGTTGTGTGCATTGCAAAATCATTTATATCGCATTGCAACAACAATAAGAAACCATAGGGGAAAGCGTCCGGGACGGAACCTGGAAATAGGAGCTGACCCCAATGGCATTTGCCCACACCGCGACCACCGCCCGCGATTTCGCCGCGCCGCAGGTCGCCACCCGTCGTACCCCGGGCCTGATGCGCCGCCTGCTCGACCGCCTGATGGCCGCGCGCATGCGCCAGGCCGAGCGCGAGATTGCCGCCTACCTGCAAGCCGGCGGCGGCCGTTTCACCGACGAGACCGAGCGCGAGATCGAGCGCCGCTTTCTGTCCAACCCGGCCCGTTTCTGAGACCCTGAAGGAGAATCGACATGTCGATCCTGGAAACTCACGCACCGGCCTACGCCACGCTGTGGTCGCTGCCCTACACCGTGCTCTCGGGCGTCGCCGCCTACGCGGTGGCCCTGTCGGAGTCGTTCTCGGAAGCCCTGCGCATGTCGCACGAGGCCGAGCGCCGCTATCCGACCTGCAACTGGTAAGCCGGTGAACAGTTCGATCGTGCGCGGGTTTCGCGCACGATGATGACGTCATGCGCGGGGTTTGCCCCGCGCATCGTCTTTTCGGGGGAGGTCTTTGCTTTGTCGCGGTTCCGGCCGGTGAATCGGTCTCCGCTTCGCCTCGAAGCGCTCTATTCGACGCCTTCCACCAGCCGCATATCGCGCACCACGCTGTCGCTGCCGAGCACGCGCAACGCTTCCTGGTACTCCGGCGTATCGTGGGCGGCGATCGCCTTGTCGATGCTGTCGAACTCGATCATCACCACACGCTCGTTCATGCCGGCTTCGTAGGTCTTGGCCG
>JARRQH010000099.1:0-9553 GCA_037381985.1 Pseudolabrys sp. | reverse complement strand
GGCATCGAGGACTTGTGGGCGCGGGTCATGGCGCACAAGGACAAGATGATGACGAGCGGCGAACTGGAGCAACGCCGCCGCGACCAGCAGGTGAAGTGGATGTGGACGCTGCTTGAGGAGCGGCTGACCGCGCGCCTGCGCAGCGACCCCGCCGTGCGCGGCAAGGTCAAACAGGCGGAAGCCGCCGTCGCCGCCGGCAAACTGGCGCCGACATTGGCCGTGGACGAGATCGCTGCGTTGTTGGGGTTGTGAGACACACGGGAATGCCTTGATGCCGACTGAAATTGCTTTATCGCAAACTGCCTTATCGCTATGACCACCCTCCTCGTCACCGGCTTTGGTCCTTTCCCCGGCGCGCCGTTCAATCCGACCACGCCGCTGGTGAAACGGCTGGCGCGACTCCGGCGACCCGGTTTGGCGACTGTGCGCATCGTCGGTCATGTGTTTCCGACCAGCTTTTCCGCCGTCGAGCGCGAGCTGCCGGCGCTCATCGCAAAATACAAGCCCGATGCGATCCTGATGTTCGGGCTCGCCGGCCGCGCCAAGCGCGTGCGTATCGAGACGCGGGCGCGCAACGCGCTGGCGCTGTTGCCCGATGTCGAAGGCGCGACGGTCCACCGCACCAAAATCGCGCCGGGTGGACCGGCCGCGTTGGTCATGCCGGCGCCGGCGATGCGTCTCCTCAACGCGGCCCACGCCGCCCGCGTCCCCGCCGTGCTGTCGCGCGACGCCGGACGCTATCTCTGCAACTACCTGAGCTGGCGCGCGGCGGAAGCGGTTACCGTCAAGGGCGGCCCGCGGCTCGCCGCCTTCGTCCATGTGCCGCCCGTACCGCGGATCCAACGCCCGCCCCGGCCCGACAAGCCGCATATTTCGCAAAATGACCTTGCGCGGGCGGGAACCGCCTTGCTGATGGCACTTGGCGCGGCCGCGCGGCGTTAGTCTCTCTTAACGCCTTCGGGGCATGATGCCAGCCATGTCCATCGACCGCCGCCACATGTTGCTTGGCTCATTGATCGGCGCCGCCGTGCTGGCCGCACCCGCGGCCACCGAAGCGGCCACGCAAGTCGCCAACAATGGCGTCGACGCCGCGCGCTTCGGCGTGCGCCCGGGCGCGACCGGTGACCAGAGCGCCAAACTGCAACGCGCCATCGACCAGGCCGCCCGCGCCCGCATGCCGTTGTGGCTGGCGCCTGGGAAATACCGCGTCGGCGGGCTCGTCTTGCGATCCGGTAGCCAGATCATCGGCGTGCGCGGTGCCACGCATCTCATCTATACGCACGGTCCCTCGCTCATCGCCGCCGAGCACGCCAAGACGGCGACACTGAACGGTCTGCTGTTGGACGGCGGCAACCGCGCGCTGCCTGCACGCCGCGGCCTCGTCCATTTGACCGACGTGCGGGATCTGCGCCTCGCCAATTGCACCATTGCGCGCGCCGGCGGCGACGGCGTCACGCTGCTACAATGCGACGGCAATGTCACCGGCAACACCATCACCGGCGCCGCCGACAACGGCCTGTTCAGTAACGACGGCCGCAGCCTCGTCATCACCCGCAATATCATCCGCGGCTGCGGCAACGGCGGCATTCGCGTCTGGCAGAGCGAGAAGCGCCATGACGGCAGCTTGATCGCCGACAACATCGTCTCCGAGACCAAAGCTCGTGACGGCGGCACTGGACAGAACGGCAATGCCATCAACGTCTACCGCGCCGCCGACGTGATCGTGCGCGGCAACCATATCGACCATGCGGCGTTCTCCGCCATCCGGGGCAACGGCGCCAACAACATCCAGATCGTGGGCAACAACTGCCGCGATCTCGGCGAGGTCGCGCTCTACGCCGAGTTCGACTTCGAAGGCGCGGTGATCGCCAACAACACCGTGCAGCGCGCCGAGATCGGCATCGTCAGCACCAATTTCAACGACGGCGGCCGGCTCGCCGTGGTGCAAGGCAATCTGATCCGCGACATGACAGCGACAGCGCCACAAGGCACCGCCGCCGGCATCGGCATCGCCATCGAGGCCGACGCCGCGGTCACCGGCAACGTGGTCGAGAACGCGCCGGGCATCGGCATCAGCATCGGCACCGGCAAATACCTGCGAGATGTCACGGTGACCGGCAACGTGGTGCGCAATGCCGACATCGGCATCGGCGTTTCGGTCGCGGCCGGCGCGGGCGCGGCGGTGATCGCCGGGAACCTGATCGCCGGCGCCCAGCGCGGCGCCATCCTCGGCATGGAATGGGCCAAGCCGGTGACCGGCGATCTCGCCCAGGACGGCGCCAAGTCCGAGATCACGCGCTATCCTCAGTTGCAGATCAGCGGCAACAAGGTGAGCTGAGACGGATTTTTTGATCGCGTTTCCGGACGGCGAACCGATTCCCACTTCGCCTGGAAACGCTCCGCCGCCACCTTTCGGACCCAAACGCGGTTACCATAGGGGTATGCCGTTCGCGCCCAACGCGCCACACCACCACCCTCTTCGGCATTGCCGCGCTGTTCCTAGCGCCCATCGACCTACGCGCGGTGTCCTATTCCGTGAGCGACGCGCCACGCGCCTATTACCAGGCCGACTGGTCGAGCGCCGGCCTGTTGCCGGTGGCACGCGATTTCAAACCGGCGCGCGTCATCGTGTTCACCGGCGCCTGGAAGGGCATCTTCGCGGTGCATAGCTGGATCGTCATCAAACCCGCCAAGGCGAGCGCCTGGGCCCGCTACGATGTGGTCGGCTGGGGCAATCCGGTGCGCGTCGACGGCCGGCCGCCAGACCGCCGCCGGTACGGCAACACGCCGGTGGCGATCGCCGATATCTCCGGGCCGCAAGCGGCGACCCTCATTCCGAAGATCCAGACAGCGGTGCGGGCTTATCGCTACCACCGCCGCGGCGACTACCGCATCTGGCCCGGCCCAATAGCAACACCTTCACCGCCGCCGTGCTGCGCGCGGTGCCGGAGCTGCGCGCCAAGCCTGCCGCCCAACGCTATCGGCTGCGACTACCGCGCCGGCCTCGATGGCGGCCGTACCGACAGCGGCACCGGGCTGGAACCCAACCTCAACAGCCTGGCCGCGCTCAAGGTCGGCTGGGGCGAGGGCATCGAGATCGACATGCCTGGTCGCCGGGCTCGACCTGCGCCGCCCCGGCCTGAAGCTGCCCGGTTACGGCCGGATCGGCCTCAAATCGCCGGTCGCGCCCGCATTGGCGCGCTAGGTCACATGCCTTTCACGGCCTTTTGTCCCCATGTGTTCGCCGCACGCGTGGCGCGGCGGCGCGGCCCGTGGCAATTTCGGCGTCGAACCAACCGAGGACTGCTTCCCCATGCGTGACATGCGGCCGATGCTCGACGCCATCCCCTTCCCCGCGCTCACCCGCGGCCGGCTCGAAACTTTGCAGATCAATGTCGGCTACCGCTGCAACCAGTCGTGCTTCCACTGCCACGTCAACGCCGGCCCCAACCGCACCGAGGAGATGAGTGGCGCGGTCGTCGACACCGTGCTCGCGTTCCTGAAGCGTCACCGCACGCCGACGCTGGACATCACCGGCGGCGCGCCCGAGCTCAACCCGCACTTCCGCCGGTTGGTGCGTGAAGCCGGCGCCCTCGGCGTGCACGTGATGGACCGCAGCAATCTCACCATCCTCGAAGAGCCGGGCCAGGAGGACCTCGCCGATTTCCTCGCCGCCAACGCCGTCGAGGTGGTGGCGTCGATGCCGTGTTACCTGGAAGAGAACGTCAACAACCAGCGCGGCAAAGGCGTGTTCGACGGCTCGCTCAAGGGCTTGCGCACGCTCAACGCGCGCGGCTACGGCCGCGACCCGGCGCTGAAGCTCAACCTCGTCTACAATCCGCAAGGGCCGTCGCTGCCGCCGCCGCAGGCATCGCTCGAAGCCGACTACAAGCGCGTGCTCGGCGAGCAATACGGCATCGTGTTCGACCAGCTCTACGTGCTCGCCAACATGCCGATCCAGCGCTTCGGCTCGGCGCTCGTCACCAAGGGCGAATTCGACGGCTATCTGCAATTGCTGCAGGACGCTCATCTCGACGCCAACCTCGACGGCGTCATGTGCCGCAGCCTGCTCTCGGTCGATTATCAGGGCTATGTCTACGACTGCGATTTCAACCAGATGCTCGACCTGCCGCTGGCGCACGGCGCGTGCGAGCGCCCGCATCTGTCCGACCTCATCGACGCCGAGCTTGCCGGCAATCCGATCCGCGTCGCCGGCCATTGCTACGGCTGCACCGCCGGCCAGGGCTCGAGCTGCGGCGGCGCACTGAAAGAGGCGGCCGAGTGAACATCCTGCACCGCTCGTCCGCCGATCCTGCCGGCGATGCCGAAGGCGCCGGCCGCGTCTGCCCGCGCGACTATGCCTATGCGCCGACCGTGTTCGCGCGCGAGCCGGATTTCACCGCCGACACGCTCTATGTCATCGGTGGACTCTACGGCAATCTCGCCGCGCTCGAGACGATCGAGCTCCTGGCGATGCGAGAGCGCAACGACCCGGTGCTGATTTTCAATGGCGATTTCCACTGGTTCGACGCCGAGCCCGGCTGGTTCGGTGAGGTCGAACGCGCCATCTCGCCCTATGGCGCGCTGCGGGGCAATGTCGAAACCGAAGTCGCCCGCAAGGGCGATATCGGTGTCGGCTGCGGCTGCGCCTATCCGGCCAATGTCGATACCGGTTTGGTGGACCGTTCCAACATCATCCTGCGTCAGTTGCGCCCGCAGGCCAGCCCCCATGCGCGCGCACGGCTCGGCGCGCTGCCCATGCATCTGATTGCACGGGTCGGGAGTTTGCGTATCGGCATCGTGCACGGCGACGCCGGCGCGCTCGCCGGCTGGCGCTTCGCGCACGACGCGCTCGACGACCCCGCCAACGCGCGCTGGCTCGCCGATATCCGCGAAGCCTCGCAGATCGACGTCTTCGCCTCGACCCACACCTGCCTCGCCGCCTTGCGCGACTTCGACCGCATTCCCGGCCGGCTCACCGTCATCAACAACGGCGCCGCCGGCATGCCGAACTTCGCCGGCACCCGCTTCGGCGTCATCACCCGCATCGCCACCACGCCGTCGCCGCATGCGACGCTTTATGGGCTAGAGCGCAACGGCCTCTTCATCGACGCGCTGGCGGTGCATTACGACGACGACGCGTTCCTGGAGCGCTTCCTGGCGCGTTGGCCGCAGGGTTCCGCAGCCTATCTATCGTATTTCTCGCGTATCACCGAAGGGCCGGATTATTCGGTTGCGCAAGCGGGCGGGGTATGACGCTTTCCATCATTATGCCGGTGCTTAACGAAACCGCCGGCATCGAAGACGCCTTGCGGGCGCTTCATGCCTACCGCGCGCGCGGCGTCGAGGTGATCGTCGCCGATGGCGGCAGCAGCGACGATACCGTCGCCCGCGCCCAACCCCTCACACCCGGCGTGCTCGAAGCGCCGTGCGGCCGCGCCAACCAGATGAATGCCGGCGCCGCTGTCGCCAAGGGCGAGGTACTACTGTTCTTGCATGCCGACACGCGTCTGCCCGACAACGCCGACGCGTTGATCATGGACGGCTTGGCGCGCAACGAACGCGTCTGGGGCCGCTTTGACGTGCGCTTCGACCACGGCGGCTGGCTCGCGCTCGTCGCCTTCATGATGAACTGGCGCTCGTGGGCGAGCGGCATCGCGACCGGTGACCAGGCCATGTTCATGACTCGCGCCGCGTTCGATTGCATCGGTGGCTTTCCGCCAATTGCGCTGATGGAGGACGTGGCAGCTTCCGCGCGGCTGAAGCGGCTTGGCCGCCCGCTGTGCTTACGCCAACGCGTGACGACCTCGGGCCGCCGCTGGCGCCAGCATGGCGTCTTTCGCACCATTCTTCTGATGTGGCGCTTGCGGCTTGCCTTCTTCTTCGGCGGCGATCCCAACAGCCTGGCGCGCCACTATGGCTATGTCCCGCATGAGTCCGCTTGAGCCGGTGACCATTGCGGTGATGGCGAAGGCGCCGGTCCCCGGCCGCGCCAAGACGCGGCTCATTCCCGACATCGGCGCGCACGCCGCCGCCGTGTTGGCCGAACGGTTGACCGCGCGCGCGGTCGAGACGGCGCTTGCCGCCGATGTCGGCCCGGTCAGCCTGTGGTGCACGCCCGATCCCGACCACCCGACGTTCCAAGCGCTGGCATCCTGTCACCCTCTGACGCTTTGGGCGCAGCCGGACGGCGATCTCGGCGACCGCATGCTGGCCTGCACCGTGCAAGGCCCGACATTGGTCATCGGCAGCGACTGCCCGGCGCTGACGCCGAAACATCTGCGGGACGCCGCGCGGGCGCTGCACGATGCCGACGTGGTGCTGATCCCGGCCGAGGATGGCGGCTATGTGCTGGCCGGCACCCGCGCGCTGCAACCGGACCTGTTCGAACCCATGGCCTGGGGCACCGACACGGTGCTCGATGAAACCCGCCGGCGCGTCGCGACGCTCGGCTTGAAGACGATCGAGCTTGAGACGCTCTGGGACGTCGACACCGAACGCGATCTGGCGCGGCTCGAACGCGAGCTGCCCGCGCTGGCGCTTTGAATCACTGCAGCCTAATTAACACCAGCCCGCACACGATCAGCACCGCCGCGCCGATGCGCAACGGCCGCGGCGGCTCCTTCAGCCGGAACCGCCGCATGGCCACACCCACGTCGCGGCCGTTGCGCCAAAACGCATAGAGCACGACCGGGAACGCATTGCCCACCATCAGCCACAGCACGTAGGCTTGCGGATTGTGCGAGGCGCGCGCCGCCTTCGCCACCGACAACGGAAAGCGCAGGTGGTTTTCCAGCGAGCCGCCGTATTGGTCGGTGCGCTGGTTGGTAACCGGCGAGGTAAGCTCGTGCGGCAGATAGCCGTGCGCCATGGGCAGCTCGATGACGTCGAAGCCGAGCCGCAGCGCGCGCTGGGCGGAAGCGACGAAGGCCTCGCGCACGCCGTCCATGTCGGCTTCGGTCATCGCGTGCGGGGTATGCCAGTTGTCGCCAAAGGGAATGGCGGAGGGCGCGACGGTCTCGTAAGGGTCGATGTCGGGCTGGAGCGCGCCGCGTTGAGGGCGCGGCCGAGGGCGGCCATTCGATATGGCGAAAACAGAACGCTAGTTATGAGGGCCTACGGTGTGTCGAGAGGAAACGTGCGGCAAGCAACCTCGCCGAAGCGACACGCCGCAGTCAATGCCGGCCGTCAATGCCGACAATCAATGCTGCTGGATCGACTTCAGGTAGGCGATGATGGCGCCGACATCGGCGGCGTCGAACGAGAACTCCGGCATGTCGGGATGGCCGGAGACGATGCCTTCCGCCAGCGCCTCTTCGAGGGAGTCGATCGGGTAGCGCTTGCTGAGCGTACGGAAGGCGGGCGCGCCCTTGTGGGGGCTTTGGCCGGTGCGGCCGACGGCATGGCAGTGGGAGCAATCGCGCTGCAGCAGTTCCTCGCCGCGCTTGAGCTGGGCCGGATCGGCGGCGGCGCGGGCGGCATGAACGACAGTCGCCGACAACAGGGCGGCGGCCACGACGGTGAAAACGATTTTCATGCGGCGGGGCGAACGCGTTCCGGTCTTGCCGGTTTCGGCGCGGTGGCGAGCTCGGCGCGCGAGGGCGGCATCGCCCGCGCCGCCTCCAGGGACTGCAGCGTCACCGTGGGCGGCGCGCGGCCGGCAAGCTCGGCCCAGACCTTGGCCGCCTGGATCACGTCCAGCATCCGGATCGCGAATTGCTGCTTGGTCCGATAATAGAGCCGCCAACGTCCGCTCCGGTGAAGCTCGGTGAAGTAGGCCAGTCTGCGGTCGGCGAGATCGTGCCAACGCCGTGAGAGATCGTCGAAAGGTTGTCCGCCTTGCGTTGCCGGCATTCGGAGGTCCGCTGCGAGTGCCATACCGCCGGCGGAAAGGATGCCTCCTCGACCGCGGGCCGCCGGCAGGTGCACACATGACGAGAACGCTTAAGCTGTGGACAAGCGACAGTAACTTGTTAGCTGATTCGCGGACCCAATTGAACTGTTCGTCATAATTTGGTCGCGACCGGCGAGGCGATTCGGCGCACTTTCGCCCGCTGTTCACCCAATGCACAGGAGCCACCCGGCGGGCGGACGGCGCGGGTGTGGGCCGCGCGATCACGACAGGGATGCGATCGCTTCCTTGAGGACCTCGGGCACCGGGGCCTTGGTGCCCTTCTCGTCCAGCACGTTGGGCGTGCCGTATTCGATGAAGCTATCCGGCAGCGTGGCGCCCCAATAGGTGCCGGTGCCGCGCTCCTCCTCGTTCCAGGTCACCGGCTCCCAGTCGGGCGCCGTCACCAGGTAGCTGCCGGAATAGATCTCGATGCGGTTGCCGCCGGGCTCGTAGCTGTAGAGATAGAAGCCCTGCGAGTTGTTGTGCTTCGACGGGCCGGCCTCGATGTAGATGCCGTTCTCGGTCAGGATATCGGCGGCGCGCAGCACGTCGTCGCGGTTGTCGACCCACATCGAGAAGTGATGCAAGCGCCCATGCGCGCCCTTCACATCGACCACGTAGGCGATCTGGTGGTGGATGGCGGTGGGACTCATCCACGAGCCGATCTCGGTTTTGCCCTCGTTGTAGCGGACTTGCTCCCTGAGCTGGAAGCCGAGCACGTCGGTGGCGAACTTGCGGTTGGCCTCGACGTCCTTGGCGAGCAGCGCCAGATGATCGACCCGGCGGGCGCAGACGCCGCGGCCGGTATACTTCTGCGGCAGGTTCTTCAGGTTGGAATGCAGCTCGGGCGGCGCGACGTATTTCTGCTCCTCGTAATAGATCTCCATGACGTGGCCGTCGGGATCGTTGAAGCGGAAGGTGCGGCCGCGGCCGTAATCGCCGTTGGTCCAGCCGATGCCGAGACCGGCGGCCTCGATCGCCTTGGCGCGGCGCTCGAGCGCCTGCGGGCTCGCCGCGCGCCAGGCGACGGCGCCGACGCCGGCATCTTTCGCCGCGGTCAGCTTCACGGTCGAGGTGGCATAGTCGCCATAGCCGCGCAAGTAGACCGAGGGGCCACTCTCGTGCACCGGCTCCATGCCGAGCAGGTCACGGAAATACCACAGGCTCTTGTCGGGCTTCGGCGTGAACAGCTCGACGCTGCCCAGATGCGCGATGTCGTGGATGGGTTCCGCCGCTGCCGTCCCCTGCGCCGTCGCCTGTCCCGTCACCTGCCCCGTCATGGCCTTCTCCTCTTCGTTTCCGGGTCCCTTTTCCGGGTTCTTTTGCCCCTTTGGTTCCGGTTGCAACTATCGGACGGCACGCGCCAGCGGGTATTGATCCAGCGCAAGGAAGGAGCGCCCGGCATCTTACCCTTGTGGGAGAGGGAAGTGAGATCGCCGCCCCGATGTGCCCTCTCCTTTCGAGTGTCAAACAGCCACGCGCCATCACCCGCATTCTTTGGTCGGCGCCGGGTGCGCCCTCTTCCGTCATCCGCAACCGCCGCCTTCGAACAAGAACCGAGGGCGCGCGGGACGCTGTCGGGTCTGGGCGCACTCAAGTCTACGCAGAGTGCGCAAACTAAAAGTGCTCAGACCCACGGGCCTCGACGCCTCGCGACAT
>JARRQH010000098.1:0-9556 GCA_037381985.1 Pseudolabrys sp. | reverse complement strand
GCGAGGCCAGCGCGGCCACGTAGGGCGAGGCCACCATGGCCTCGACCGACAGGTGGCAGCGCTCGACCGTCAGCATGAGGTTGCGCACGGTGGCGACGTCGGAGGTCACCATGTGCATGTCGACGCCGAAGGTGTGGCCGAGCATGCCGCGCGGGTCGCGGACGCCGGTCACGGCGTCAAGCGCGTAGCCGATCGGCAGCGAATGCAGCACGGCGCGGCCGTTGCGCACGGCGTAGCGGCTCGCCGCCGCCAGCACCCGCGCGATCTGACTATCGGTGACGGCGCCACCATCGAGCTCGATATTGGCGATGAAGCGCTCGCTGCCGAGCCGGCCGCCCGACAGCGAGGCGACGACGCGCTCGATCTGCACGCCGGCCATGCTCTCGGCAATGTCGATGGCTTGGCGGACGGTTTCCTCCGCCTCCACCAGGTCGACCACCGCGCCCGCCTTCATGCCGGCGGCCGCCGTGTGGGCGAAGCCGAGGATGCGCACGCCGTGGCTGCGGCGGCGCAGGGTTTCCTGCGGCGCCTGCGGAACGAGCCGCGCGATCAGGCAGACCACCTTGCTGGTGCCGATATCGAGGCTGGCGACCACGGTCGCACGCCGCGGCGACACCGGCTTCATCTTGGGCGTGAGGCCGAAGTGCAGCGTGCTCATGCCTCGCCGCCTTTCTTCCTGGCCTTGCGTGCCTTCGCCGCCGCCTTGATGGCCGCTTCGCGCGCGGCATAGGCGGCATCCGACAGCCGCACGGTGACCCGGTCCGTGAGCCGCAGGTCGACGCGCGTGATGTCACGCGAAAGCAGCTTTTTGTCGCGGTCGAGATCGACCAGGGTATCGAGCGCGTGCGCCGGATCGTCCTCCGGCAGCAGCACCTCGACACCGTCCTTGAGATAGAGGTTCCAGCGCCGATCGGCGACCAGCGCATAGGCCTTCACGCGCGGCGCGATATCCGCGTAGCGCCTGACCAGCGCGAGGAAGTCCTGCGCGTCGTGCTGGGCGCCCTTGCCCACCACCAGCGGCAGCGACAGGAAACGCTGCGGCGCGTAAGGTTCGAGCACCGTGCCGTCGGCCGCGATCAGCGAGACGCGGCGATCCTTCTGCCAGAGCGCGAACGGCTTGCGCTCGGTGATGCCGATGCGCAGGCGGCTCGGATAGAGCTTGAGCACGGTGGCCTCGGCGACCCACGGGTTCTGCATCAATCGCGCGCGGGCGGCGTGCGCGTTGAGGAACAGCAGCGAGGTCTGCCCGGTGATGCCGGCGGCGGCGAGGACCGCCTTGCGGCTGAGATTGTGGCGGCCGGCGATGGCGATTTCGGAAATGCCGAAACCAACGGTGTTGGCGGCGCTGTCGCAGATGTCCTGCAGGTTCGTGGCGATGGTATGAAGATGATCGCCGCGCACGGCGCCATAGCCGGCGCTGGCGACCAGCAAGAGCGCGGCGGCCGAGGCGCCGGCGCCGCGCGGCATCTCCAATTGCAGCAGCGCGGTGGTCCAGCGCACCAGCGTCCGGCGCCAGCCGGGCTGCGACGAGGTGTGCGCCCGCAGCCAACGCACCGCCGCGGCGCGGCGTCCGACCTTGCGTTTCGACGCTTGCGCTGATCCCCGATCGTCCATCGCAGCTCTTTGAAACATGTTGCCTGCTTGCCGGCCGTCCGAGCGCCGATAAGCGCTTTCCAACGGCGTGTCGCGCGCGCAAGTCGCGTGCAGCCAAGCGCCCGGCGCGCCGCCAAACGCTAGTCTTCGAGGCATTTGGTAAATGATTAGTAAAGGTTTACAGATTATGAGCGGCCAATCGAAAGAGACCGCCGCCGTGGCAGAAGAAGCACGGTTTCGGGAGGGTAGGCGGGCGCCTGGGCGGTATCAAAATGCTTTCGGGAGGCCGGCCTGGCGCAGGATGGCGTTGGCGGTGTGACGGCTATCGATGCCGACGGGAACCGGGAAGTTCCGGCGCCGTTGTCGGGCTGTGCCAGATCTCATGGCTGCCCTTGCCTTGGCGAACCAGAGTACAGCCCGCCGCCCGGAGCAAGTCGCGCAGGGCCCGGTCGAATTGGGGTGCCATTCAGGCCGAAGCCGGTTCGGCTTCGCGCAGTGCCGTGATCTGCAAATAGAGCGAAGACGGATCGACGTCCGGATGGTTGTCCGGCAATACGTCGAGCGCCTGCACGGAAATCTTCGCCAGCAACTCATCCAGGCTCGGCGCATCCGCCGCTGCCGGAATGTCGTCGCAGTGCCCGCTCCACACCAATGCGTCGGCGTCCCAGACGGCGGAGATGGTGAAAATGGTCGGCTTCGGCATTGGGAACCTATGACGTTCACTCGGCCCGCGATAGTCTTAGCACATCTTGCGGGACATCCGAAGTCACCGCCCGAGCGAAGCGTCCTCGACCATCCAGCTCACCAGCTCTTCGAAGCTGATGCCGGCGTGCGCCGCCATGTCTGGCACCAGCGAGGTCTCGGTCATGCCGGGCTGGGTGTTCACTTCCAGGCAAAAGAGGCCTTCAAGGCCGGGTTTGCTGTCGTCGTAGCGGAAGTCGGCACGGCTGACGCCACGGCACTGCAGTGCGTTGTGCGCGGCGATGGCCATGCGCTGGCAGGCTTCGTAGACCGCGTCCGAGACTGGCGCCGGCAAGATGTGCTGGGAGCCGCCAGGGGCGTATTTGGCTTCGTAGTCGTAGAACTTGGTACCTGCGACGATCTCGATGACGCCGAGCGCCTTGCCGCCCATGACGCCGCAAGTCAGTTCCCTGCCGGGAATGAAAGGCTCGACCAGCACCATCTCGCCGAGCGCCCAGTCCTCGCGGGTCAGTTCCTGCGGCGGATGCTCGTGATCCTCGCGCACGATGAAGACACCGACGCTGGAGCCCTCCGCCACCGGCTTGATGACGTAAGGCCGCGGCAGCACGTGCGCCTCGGCCACCTCCGCGCGGGCGACCACGCGCCCGCCCGGCACCGGAATGCCGGCGGCGGCCAGAACGACCTTGGACATCTCCTTGTGCATCGCGACGGACGAGGCGAGCACGCCGGAATGCGAATAGGGAATGCCGACGATCTCCAGCAGGCCCTGGATGGTGCCATCCTCGCCGGGCCGCCCATGCAGCATGTTGAGGGCGACGTCCGGCTTGAGGTCGCGCAAGGCGGTGGCGATGTCGGGCGTGACATCGACGCGGCTGACGCGATAGCCGCCGGCGTGCTCGAGCGCATCGGCGCACGCCTTGCCGGAGTTCAGCGAGACTTCGCGCTCGGCCGACCAGCCACCCATGAGGACCGCGACATGTTTCATCGGATTAAGTGCCTACCCCGATTCTCTTAATTTCCCATTCAAGCGTGACGCCGGAATTGGCCTTCACCCGCTCGCGCACCGTTTCGCCGAGGTTTTCGATGTCGGCCGCGCGGGCCCCACCGAGATTGATCAGGAAATTGCAGTGCAAGTCCGACACCTGCGCTTGGCCGACCACGAGACCGCGGCAGCCAGCGGCGTCGATCAGTTGCCAGGCCTTCTGTCCGGGCGGGTTCTTGAAGGTGGAGCCGCCGGTGCGGCTCTTGATCGGTTGGGTCGCCTCGCGCGCCTCGGTGATCTTATCCATCTCAACGGCAATCGTGGCGGCATCGCCGGCCTCGCCCTGGAACAGCGCCTGGGTGAAGATGACATCCTCCGGCGCGCCGCAGTGACGATAGGTGTAATGCATGTCGGCATTCGACATGACGTGCACGCGGCCGGCGCGGTCGACGGCGCGCGCTTCGATCAGCACGTCCTTGGTCTCTCGGCCATAGGCGCCGCCGTTCATGCGCAGGGCCCCACCGATGGCGCCGGGAATGCCGCGATAGAACGCGAGGCCGGCGACGGACGCATCCTGCGCCGCGCGCGCGACCTTGACGTCCGGCACCGCGGTGCCGGCGCGCAGGCGATTGCCTTCCTCCACCGCGATCTCATTGAAGCCGCGGCCGAGCCGGATCACCACGCCGGGCACACCGCCGTCGCGCACGATCAAGTTGGAGCCGAGGCCGATGGTCGTGACCGGCGTGTCCGCGGTCAGGTTCTGCAACACGTAAGCGAGGTCGCCCTCGTCTTCCGGCATGAACATCACCTGCGCGGGCCCGCCGACGCGGAACCAGGTCAGTTCGGCGAGCGGCTGATTGGCAAGCAAACGCCCACGCAACTGCGGCATGCGGGCTTTGAGGTCGGAAGTGATGTCGGGGAAGGCCATCAGGGTACGCGGCTTTGCCACCGCTTTGGATCACGACTGCCGTGAAAGCAGGAAACGATCGTGATGTCCTCGTCGGAGACGGTGTAGATCAAGGCATACGGGAACCGTCCCAACAGTGCGCGCCGAGCTTTGCCGTGGATGGCTTGATACCGGGAGGGATTGGACACGATGGATTCTATCGCTGCTTGAAAAGCATGGAGCAATTCATCGCCGAGGCCTTTGTCTTGCGCATCGTACCAATCAGACGCCTCGGCAAGTTCGAGTTTGGCTTGCGGCCGGACGATGAGCCGGCGCGTCATTTACGCCGCGACCAAAGCCAAGCGCGCACCTCCTCCCAAGGAATGGCGCTGCTCGGATCGCGCTCGTGCTCTTCAACCCGGCGATCGATTTCTGCCTTCTGTTCCGGCGTCAAAGCAAACGCTTCGTCTTCTTCAACCGCCGCCCAAAGTTCTTCCATCAACCCGCGTCGTTCCTCCGGCTGCAATTGCATGATCTCGGCGAGCAGCGTGGTTTTGTTCATGGCGCCGTCCTCTCGACGTCTGCAAATCTATGCCGCCTACCCCAGCGCCGCAAGCTGGTCCGGCAACGCGTAGGCCCATTGCGTGATCGAGCCGGCGCCGAGGCAGACGACGTAATCGCCCGGCTCGGCCAGGCTCTTGATCAGCCCGGCGAGATGCTCGGGGCCGGCGAGCGGCAGCGCGTGGCGGTGGCCGTGGGCGCGCAGGCCCTGCACCAGCGCATCGCTGTCGGTGCCCGGGATCGGCTTTTCGCCGGCCGGATAGACCGGCGCGACGATGACCGCGTCGGCGTCGTTGAAGCAGGTGCAGAACTGCTCGAACAGATCGTGCAGCCGCGTGTAACGGTGCGGCTGCATCACCGCGATCACCTTGCCCGTCGTGCTCTCGCGGGCGGCGTGCATCACCGCGGCGATCTCGACCGGATGATGGGCGTAGTCGTCGATGATGGTGACGCCGTTACACACACCCACATGCGTGAAGCGGCGCTTGACGCCGCCGAAGCCTTCGAGCGCCTTGCGGATAACGTCGTCGGCGATGCCGAGTTCGTGCGCCACCGCCACCGCCGAGGTGGCGTTGAGCGCGTTGTGACGGCCGGGCATCGGCAGCGTGACGTTGTCGATCGCATGGGTGGTGCGGCCCTCGCGGTCGTGGAACTGGATGGTGAAGGCCTGGCCGCCGTCCTTATGCACGATGTCGGTGAGGCGCACATCGGCCTGCGGGTTCTCGCCGTAGGTGAGAATGCGGCGATCGACCAGTTTGCCGACCAGCGACTGCACCACCGGATGATCGGTGCACATCACCGCGAAGCCGTAGAACGGAATATTCTCGACGAAATCGTGGAAGGCGTCCTGCACCGCTTCGTAAGTGTGGAAGTGGTCGAGATGCTCGGGGTCGACGTTGGTGACGATGGCGATGTCGGCCGGCAGCTTGAGGAAGGTGCCGTCGGATTCGTCGGCTTCCACCACCATCCAGTCGCCGGCGCCGAGGCGGGCGTTGGTGCCGTAGGCGTTGATGATGCCGCCGTTGATGACGGTCGGGTCGAGCCCACCGGCGTCGAGCAGCGCCGCCACCATCGAGGTGGTGGTGGTCTTGCCATGGGTGCCGGCGATCGCCACACAGCTTTTCAGCCGCATCAGCTCGGCCAGCATCTCGGCGCGGCGCACCACCGGCAGGCGCTTGGCGCGGGCGGCAATCAGCTCGGGATTGTCCGGCTTGATCGCCGACGAAATCACCACGACGTCGGCGCCGTCGACGTTGTCCGCCTTGTGGCCGACCGCCACCTTCAGCCCCATGTCGCGCAGGCGCTTGACGTTGGCGTTCTCGGCAACGTCCGAACCGGTGACGGTATAGCCGAGATTGGCCAGCACCTCGGCGATACCGCTCATGCCGATGCCGCCGATGCCGACGAAATGCACCGGTCCGATGTCGCGCGGCAGTTTCATACGTGTTGCCCCATCCCTCTGCTGTCATCATCCGCGAAAGCGGATGATCCAGTATCCGCTGGCGCACCTTATGGCACGCGCCGTTCCGCTATGAAAACCTCCCGTGAATACTGGGTGCCCCGCCTTCGCGGGGCACGACAGCCTCACTTTCCCGCCACCTGCAGCACCTGATCGGCCAGCCGCTCGGCGGCATCGAGCGTGCCGGCCGATTTGGCCGCCGCCGCCATCTTTTCGAGCTTAGGCGGGTCGGAAGCAAGACTTTCGAGCTCGGCGGCCAACCGTTCCGGCGTGAAATCGCGCTGAACGAGCCGAATGCCCCCGCCCGCCTCCGCCAGCAGGCCGGCATTGGCGAATTGGTCCTGATCCAGCGCATGGGGCAGTGGCACCATGATGGCAGGGCGACCGATAGCCGCAAGCTCCGCCACGGTAGAGGCGCCGGAGCGCGAGACAATCAGATGGGCCGCCGCCATGCGGGCCGGCAGATCGGTGAAGAACGGCGCGCAGTCGGCCCGGACACCCAGCTCGGCGTAGGTCGCCTTTACCTCTTCCAGATCCTCGGCCCGGGCTTGCTGCACGATGCGCAATTTGGCGCGGGTTTCGGGCGAGAGCTTCGCAACGGCCGGCGGCACAATCTCGGCCATGACATGGGCGCCCTGGCTACCGCCGAACACCAGCAAACGAAGTTCGCCCGCCGGCGCGGCATAAGGCGTCTTGGTCGCTTCCAGCACCGCTGGCCGAACGGGATTGCCGGTGAAGGCTATCTTGGCTTGCGCCCGCGCATCGACGTTCTTCAATTCACGGAAGCCGGTGGCGATGCGGGTGACGCGTGACGCCAGCAGGCGATTGGCGCGGCCCATGACACCATTCTGCTCGTGCAAGACCGTCGGCACGCCGCGCCACGACGCTGCCAGCAAGGGCGGTACGGTCGGATAGCCGCCGAAACCGACCACCACCGCCGGACGGATGAGGCCGATCAGGCGCCACGCCTTGAACGTGCCGAGCGCCAGCAATGACGCGGTGCGCGCCAGCGACACCGGATCGCGCCCGCGCACCGTGGCGCTCGGGATGATGTGCACCGCACGGGCGGGAAACTTAAAATGGGCGGCGCGGATATCGGTGGCGAGGTCGATGGTCGCGCCGCGTTTGGCCAGCGCGTCGGCCAGCGCCTCGGCCGGAAACAGATGGCCGCCGGTACCGCCCGCGCAGAGCAGGATGAGCTTATGAGAAGCGGTGTTCGACATCGCGCATCAGCCTGAATCCGTCACCCTGAGGTGGCTGGCGTAGCCGGCCCCCGAAGGGCAACGGCCGATCATCCTTCGAGGCTCGCGGAGTTTATCATCGGGCCGCGCTACGCGCGGACCCGTTGGCTCGCACCTCAGGGTGACGGAGAGACGAAACCGCATGCCGAGAGTCAAGTCGCCGCTTCGGGCGCCGCGTCGAGATCGGGCGCGATGATGGCCACGCGCGGCCGCTCGCGGGTGAGCGCCAGCAGCATGCCCATGGCGTAGGCGAGCGAAATCATCGACGAGCCGCCATAGGAGATGAACGGCAGCGTCATACCCTTGGCCGGAATGAGCCGCAGGTTGACCGACATGTTGATCGCCGCCTGGATGCCGAACAGGATAGCGAGGCCGGAAGCCGCGAAGCGCTGGAAGAGATCTTCGGCGCGCAGCGCGCGCAGCAGCGAGCGGATCACCACGAAGGCGAACAGCGACACCAGCAGCAGGCACAGCACCACGCCGAACTCCTCGCCGGCCACCGCGAACACGAAGTCGGTGTGCGCCTCGGGCAGGATGCGCTTGATGGTGCCCTCGCCCGGCCCGACGCCGAACCAACCGCCGCGCAGAAAGGATTCGGTGGCGACCTCGATGTTGTAACTCGCACCCGAAGCCGGGTGCAGGAAGTGCTGGATGCGCTTGGCGACGTGCGGCACGGTGTAATAGGCGACGGTGAGGCCGGCGGCGCCGGCACCGGCGATGCCGAATACCCACATCAGCCGCATGCCCGCCAGAAAGAACAGCGAACTCCACACCATCACCACCAGCATGGTCTGGCCGAAGTCGGGCTGCAGCACCAAGAGCGTGATCACCAAAAGCAGCAGCGACAGCGAAATGGCGTTGGCCGGCATGTCGGGGCGGTGCGCGCTCTCGGAAAACAGCCAGGCAATGACGATGACGAAGGCGGGCTTGAGGAATTCCGACGGCTGAACGTTCATGCCGAAGATGACCAGCCAACGCCGCGCGCCCTTGATGTCCGCGCCGAAATGCGGCGTCGCCGCCACCAGCACCAGGCTGACGATGAACACCACCAAGGACAGCCGGCGAATCTGGTGCGGGGTGAGGAACGACACCGCCACCAGCACCGCGACGGTCGGGAAGAGGTAGAGGATCTGGCGATCGACGAAATAAAAGGGATCGAGGCCGAGCCGGCCGGCGACCTCGGGGCTCGCGGCCAGCGACAGCACGATGCCGGCCAGCATGAGGGCGCCCAGCGCCGCGAGCGTGAGCTTGTCGACCGTCCACCACCATTCGCCAAAGGGCGTGCGTTGCGCGCGCGAGACCATTATCGAAAACGTCCCCTGCCGCACCCCCCGATGCGGGCTCCTTAATCCTGACTCGTTACGGTTTACGAAGGATTAAGATTCGTCATCGCGCCCTTCCTCCGGCACCCTGAGGCGCGAGCGAAGCGAGCCTCGAAGGGCGACGGCCAAGGTCGTCGACGACCCGGCCGCTCATCCTTCGAGGCGCGCCTGTGGCGTGCACCTCAGGATGACGGAACCAAGGGCGTCGCCCCTGGAATGGCCCGCACCAGATCGACGAAGGCCTGCCCGCGGATCTCGAAGTTCCGGTACTGATCGAAGGAGGCGCAGGCCGGCGACAGCAGCACCACTGGTTCCTTGGCGTCGGATGCCGCCGCGTCGCGGGCGGCGGCGTCGACCGCGGCCGACAGCACCTCATCGATCTCGTAGGGACCCTTGCCGTCGAGCGTCTTGGCGAAGTCCGCCGCCGCCTCGCCGATCAGATACGCCTTGCGGATGCGCGGGAAGTATTCGGCGAGACTCGTAATGCCGCCAGTCTTGGGCTTGCCGCCGGCGATCCAGTAGATGTCCGGAAAGCTCGCCAGCGCGTGGGCCGCGCTGTCGGCGTTGGTCGCCTTCGAATCGTTGACGAACAGCACTTTACCCTTGCGGCCGACCTGCTGCATGCGATGGGCGAGACCGGGAAAGCTGGCGAGCCCCTTCTGGATCGCCGGCAGGCCGAGGCCGAGCGCGATGCCGGCCGCCACCGCGCAAGCGGCGTTCTGCGCGTTGTGCGCGCCGCGCAAGCTACCGATGCCGGCGAGTTGCGCCACAGCGTGGGCCCTGCCGCCATTGGCGTGCAGGATGCGCGTG
>JARRQH010000097.1:0-9892 GCA_037381985.1 Pseudolabrys sp. | reverse complement strand
GCAGTATAGAGTGGGTTCTTGGTGCGGATTTGCCTGGCAAAAGTGCAGAGTGACCTCCCGTAGCCGAACATTCGCGGCCTTGCAGAAAGCCGGCAAAGAGGGCTTGGAGCCGTTATTGCGCAAGCCGGCATTTCGCTGCGATCGGTCCAGTACTATTTCGATCCAAGGCAGGGTTGATGCATGCGGGCCTCGCCATGCTGGAAAAGCTGAGCAATGAACGCGCAAGAACTCGGCTTGAGGCGTTGGAGCCATCTCCGAGTGCACGAACAGATCGTCTGAGAGCCCCTATGAGATGAATCAAATGCCCAATGTGGATTTATGCTCGGCTTAGGGTCATCAGACCACTGATCGGCGCAATAGATGTCTCTCAAAAATCCGGAAGTAATACCATCCAGCGAGGCCTTCGATTTCGCTTGGCGCGCTTCCAAAGCCGACAACCGTTCAACGAGCACCCGCCGCGCCATGATCGACGACCGGATATTCATCCTCGATGAGCTGTTTTCTCACGGGATGAGCTGCAATTATAGCCGCAAAGATCGCAAATACCCCCGCAATAAGAGTCTGCCAATCCATAAGAAAATCATATACGTCGCCCACGTTCGTCGTGAATGCTGTCACGAGCGCAAAAAGCGCGACAGACCCAACTAAAATACTAAATGCAAAGAGATCATATCTTTGGTTCATGCGCTCACGGCTCTAAAAGCAACATAGCAATCGTTAGATGTAAGCGATGAAACCACGGATCATATCGCAAACTCCGGCCTCGTCCACCGCATGTCAAATTTCGCTGGACAGTCCGGAATGATAGATAAGACCTATTCCCCATCCCCTTCAGCGCTTCCCCAATCCCGTCGAAGATCGCCGGCATGATCCACGGCTCGTGGTCGAGGCCTCTCTTGATGGTGCCATATAGCGAAAAGCGCAGCCGCTCGACGACTTAGCAATATAGCTCGCGGGTGCGGCCCTTGCGGAAGTCGTCGACCGCCGCCTCCGCCAGCCGGTCGAGCTTGCCGCCTGCCGCGTCGCGTTCGACCTTCTCGTCGAAGCGTTTGGCCTGAAATTCTTCGAACCAGGCACGGAAGCGGTCGAGCTCGCGCGGGGCGAGTCCGGCGACGACCTTTTCGATGTCTTCGAGCTTGGTCATGGCGGCAGGATAGCATGGATGGCGGCACGGTGCATCTCACTGGCGCCGCCCCCTCACCCGGCCCGCGCTCGGATTCCCTCCGCGCGAGCCACCCTCTCCCACGCGGAAGTCGGATATATCCGACTTCCGCCAATCCAAAATGCCGAACTCGGGTAAACCCGAGTTCGGTTGGGAGAGGGGAAGAGTGTATGCCGCAGCGCCGGGACTACCCCACGCCCTTCCCCTTCAACGCCTCCCCGATCTCATCCAAAATCGCCGGGTCGTCGATGGTCGCCGGCATGGTCCAGGGCTCGTGGTCGGCGATCTTCTTGATGGTGCCGCGCAGGATCTTGCCTGAGCGCGTCTTGGGCAGGCGCGCCACCGTGATGGCGAGCTTGAACGACGCCACCGGGCCGATCTTGTCGCGCACGAGCTGAACGATCTCCTTCTCGATCTCGCTCGGCGGGCGGTTGACGCCGGCCTTGAGCACGACGAAGCCGCAGGGCACCTCGCCCTTCATGTCGTCCTTGATGCCGAGCACCGCGCATTCGGCGACGTCCGGGTGCGCGGCCAGCACCTCCTCCATGCCGCCGGTCGACAGCCGATGGCCGGCGACGTTGATGATGTCGTCGGTGCGGCTCATGACATAGACGTAGCCATCCTCGTCCTTGAAGCCGGCATCCGCCGTCTTGTAGTAGCCGGGGAATTCCGAGAGATAGGCTTCCTTGAAGCGCTCCTCCTGGTGCCACAGCGTCGGGAAGCAGCCGGGCGGCAGCGGCAGCTTGATGACGATGGAGCCGATCTTGTTTTCGGCGACCGGGTGGCAGGCCTCGTCGACGATGTCGACCTGGTAACCCGGCATCGGCACGCAGGTGGAGCCGTATTTCACCGGCAGCGTGCCCAGCCCCACCGGATTGCCGGCGATGCACCAGCCGGTCTCGGTCTGCCACCAGTGATCGAGCACCGGCACCTTGAGCGTGTCCTCGGCCCACTGGATGGTCGGCGGGTCGGCGCGCTCGCCGGCGAGGAACAGCACGCGGAAGCGGCGCAGGTCGTAATCGCTAAGCAGCTTACCGTTCGGGTCCTCCTTCTTGATGGCGCGGAAGGCGGTCGGCGCGGTGAACATCGACACCACCTTGTGGTCGGCGATCACGCGCCAGAAGGCGCCGGCGTCGGGCGTGCCCACCGGCTTGCCCTCGTAGAGGATCGTGGTGCAGCCGTGCAGCAGCGGCGCGTAGACGATGTAGGAATGGCCGACCACCCAGCCGATGTCGCTTGCCGCCCACCACACCTCGCCGGGGTCGATGCCGTAGAGATTCTGCATCGACCATTTGAGCGCGACCATGTGGCCGCCGTTGTCGCGCACCACGCCCTTGGGGATACCCGTGGTGCCCGACGTGTAGAGCACGTAGAGCGGATCGGTGGCGACGACCGGCACGCACTCACTGGTCTTGGCGTATTCGACCGCGTGCTCCCAGGTCTTGCGCCAGTCGTGGTCGCGGCCTTCGATCAGCTCGGCTTGCGCCTGCGGGCGCTGCAGGACCATGCAGGCGTCGGGCTTGTGCTGGGCGAGCTCGATGGCGCCGTCGAGCAGCGGCTTATAGGGAATGACGCGCGCGCCCTCGATGCCGCAGCTCGCGGACAGGATCACTTTCGGCTTGGCGTCGTCGATGCGGGTGGCGAGTTCCTTGGCCGCGAAGCCGCCGAACACCACCGAGTGGATGGCGCCGATGCGCGCGCAGGCCAGCATGGCGAACACCGCTTCCGGGATCATCGGCATGTAGATGATGACGCGGTCGCCCTTGGTGACGCCGAAATCGCGCAGGATGGCGCCGAGCAGCTGCACCTCGGACAGCATGCGGCCGTAGGTGAAGCTCTGCACCGTGTCCGTGACCGGGGAATCGTAGATCAGCGCCACCTGGTCGTTGCGCCCGTTGGCGACGTGGCGGTCGAGGCAGTTGTAGCAGGTGTTGCAGGTCGCGCCCTCGAACCAGCGCCCGTAGATGCCGGCTGCGGGATCGAAGGTTTTTTTCGCCGGCTCGAACCAGTCGATCTCCTTAGCGGCCTCCGCCCAGAACGCGAGCGGGTCGCGCTGCCACTGGGCGTAGACGTCTTGGTAGCGGCTGGTGCGGGCATCCATGGGGCGGCTCCTCTCGAGGCGTTTCTATTGGCTACTTTTCTGGGCGTTTCGGCCTGTTTAGGCCGATTGTGGAACGCCCGCCATGCGTAAACAAGGCTGTCATGTTGGCCTTTGGTAGGATTTGATCCGCCGCAAATTGGCGCCCCGCCACGCGGCACCCTCATCTCTCCCCGCTCGCGCGGGGAGAGGGAAAGAAAGACCCCCGTCCCCATCATCGCCGATCCCCGTCTTCTACGCGGTGGCCATTCCGGCCGTGATCCTGCTCGGGCTGTCGAAGGGCGGCTTTTCCGGGGTCGGCACCATCGCCGCGCCGCTGATCGCCACCGTGGTACCGCCGATGCAGGCGGTCGGCCTGCTGATGCCGCTGCTGGTGACGCAGGACGCGGTCACGGTGTGGTCGTACTGGCGCAAGTGGGACATGGCGATCCTGAAGATCATGGTGCCCGGCCAGATCGCGGGGATCGGCATCGCCTGGCTGATCGCCGCCCACGTGCCGGATTCGGCGATCCGCCTGGTGATCGGCCTCATCGCGGTGGGCTTCGCGCTCAGCCAGTGGTTCGGCATCGCCGCGCGCTTTGCCCGCGAGCACGCCCAGCCGAGCGCGGCCGCCGGCCAGTTCTGGGGCGCGCTGTCGGGCTTCACCTCGTTCATCGCCAACACCGGCGGGCCGCCGTTCCAGATCTACGTGCTGCCGAAGAAGCTCGACAAGGAGGTCTTCGTCGGCACCTACTCGCTGTTCTTCGCCATCGGCAACGCGCTCAAGGTGGTGCCCTATTTCCTGCTCGGCCAGCTAAACCCCACCAATCTCGGCACCTCGGCGGCGCTGCTGCCGCTGGCGGTCGCGGCCAATCTCGCCGGCGTCTGGCTGGTGCGGCGCACGCCGGCGGAGGCCTTCTACAAGATCATCTACGTCCTGATCTTCCTGATCGGCCTGCAGCTCCTCTACGTTGGCGGCGCGGAGCTGGCGGGGGCCAGCTAAGTGATTGATCGCCGCGCCGCCCCTTCGTAACGTGGCCGCAAAACGAAGGGGAAACGACCGATGGCGCAAACGCCTTACGACACCGATCTCGACCGCAACCCGGCCAATTTCCAGCCGCTGACGCCGATCTCGTTCCTCGACCGGGCGGCGCGGGTCTTCCCCGACCACACCGCCATCATCCACGGGGCCCTCAGGCGCAATTATGCCGAATTCTACGCCCGCTCGCGGCGGCTGGCGTCTGCCTTGGCGAAGCACGGCATCAAGCGCGGCGACACGGTCTCGGTGCTGCTCGCCAACACCCCGGCGATGCTGGAATGCCACTACGGCGTGCCGATGACCCAAGGCGTGCTGAACACGCTCAACACCCGACTCGACGCCGCCATCATCGCCTTCTCGCTCGACCACGCCGAGGCCAAGGTCGTCATCACCGACCGCGAATATTCCAAGACCATGAAAGAGGCTTTGAGCCTGTGCAAGGCGAAGCCCCTGGTGATCGACTACGACGACCCGGAATACAAAGGCCCCGGCGAGCGCCTCGGCGAGATCGAATACGAAGCCTTCATCGCGCAAGGCGACCCCGACTACGACTGGGCGATGCCGGACGACGAATGGGACGCCATCTCGCTCAACTATACCAGCGGCACCACCGGCGACCCCAAGGGCGTGGTCTATCACCACCGCGGCGCCCACCTGCTCGGCGTCGGCAACGTGGTGACCTGCGGCATGAAGAAGCATCCGGTCTATCTGTGGACGCTGCCGATGTTCCACTGCAACGGCTGGTGCTTCCCGTGGTCGATCTCGGTCGTCGCCGGCACCCACGTGTGCCTGCGCTGGGTGCGCGCGCCGGCGATGTACGACGCCATTGCCGAGCACAAGGTGACGCATCTGTGCGGCGCGCCCATCGTCATGGCGACGCTGCTCAACGCGCCGGAGGCCGAGAAGAAGCCGCTGCCGCACACGGTCGAGTTCTTCACTGCCGCGGCGCCACCGCCGGAGGCCGTGCTGGCGGCGATGAAGGAAGCGAACTTCAACGTCACGCATCTCTACGGGCTGACCGAAACCTACGGGCCCGCGGTGGTCAACGACTGGCACGCCGAATGGGACGCGCTCGACAAGTCGGCGCAGGCCTCGAAGAAGGCACGCCAGGGCGTGCGCTACGGCGCGCTGGAAGCACTCGACGTGCGCGATCCCGTCACGCTGGCGCCGGTCGCGCGCGACGGCGAGACCATCGGCGAGGTCATGTTCCGCGGCAACGTGGTGATGAAGGGCTATCTGAAGAACCCGGAGTCCACCAAGAAGGCCTTCGCCGGCGGCTGGTTCCATTCCGGCGACCTCGGCGTCATGCACCCGGACGGCTACATCCAGCTCAAGGACCGCTCCAAGGACATCATCATTTCCGGCGGCGAGAACATTTCATCGATCGAAGTGGAGGACGCTTTGTATAAACACCCCGCCGTGCAGGCCGCCGCCGTGGTGGCGAAGCCGGACGACAAGTGGGGCGAGACACCATGTGCATTCGTTGAACTGAAGCCGCAAAAAGAGGCGAGCGCCGACGACCTGATGCAATGGTGCAAGAAGCATCTGGCCGGCTACAAATGCCCGCGCTACGTGGTGTTCACCGAATTGCCGAAGACGAGTACGGGGAAGATTCAGAAGTTCAAGTTGAGGGAGATGGCGAAGGGGGTGTGAGGGTGTGGCTCAGTGTCCACGTTACGCCTTGCGCGCCTTGCGCGTCGCGCTCAGCTTCATCGCCGGCGCCGCCAAACGATCCTGCGGCCCGACCCAGGCAAAAGCGAGCAGACATGGCCCCTGATCCCCGGTGGTGATGCGGTGCTCGTCACCCGGCTTATTCAGGATCAGCGAGCCCGGCGCGTACACCGCCGCATGGTTCTCCGACCAGGACCCGGCCACCGAGATGTAGCTTTCCTCGATCCCGTTGTGGCTGTGCTGCGGATAGATGGTGTTGGGTGCGAACAGCACGAAACCCAGGATCAGCCGGTCGGCCTGCACCGGGCCGTGGTTGCCCATCACCTCGCAATAGGCGTACTTGCGGGCCAGCCCTTTCGGCATCCGGTCGTAGCCGTATTCCCAGGTCAGCCGGCCGCGCACCTCCCGCAGGGCGCGCGCCATGCCCTGCATGGCGCCGCGTTCGCCGACATCGAGCGCCCGCGACAGATGGATGCTCACCGGCTTCGACTGCGGCTCTTTCGCGATGATCGGCGGGTTGGCGGTAAACACCGCCGACAGGGCGTTGCGCACCTTGCTGCGGTGACTGCGGATGAGCTCGCTGCCGCCGGCCGACCCGTACCGATAGAGCGCCTCGAACTCGCGCAGCAGATAGTACCAGTCGGGCTCGTCGCGCAGGCGCGGGGCATCCGCTTGCGCCGGGTCGCGGGCTTCGGGCGGCGGTCGGTCGGTCATCGTCGGGTCTTTGCGGCAAATGGGGATCGGGCAGCGTCCGGCGCAGCCGGGAGCACGACCCGTATCTAGGAATCCACATGCCACGTTAGCAAGCCGCCCGAGTCGCGCGAAGCGGAATGCGAGCATCGGGCGAGACGCGATCGACGGGCCGTCATGGCCGGGCTTGTCCCGGCCATCCCGATGAGAGACGCTCGCCCCTGCCTTCCGAACCGGGATCGCCAAATCAAGCCCGGCGATGACAACCGAGGGGTTCATGTCAGACATCGAAATTACCGACGATCACGCCATCCGCACCATCCGGATGAACCGCCCCGACAAGAAGAACGCGCTCACGCTGGCCATGTACCGGCTCATGGCCACCGCCATCCAGGAGGCGAACCGGATGCCGGATATCCGCTGCCTGCTGGTGACCGGCGGTCCGGCCTTCAGCGCCGGTAACGACATCAACGACTTCGTCGACGCTGCCAAGAGCGGCACGCTCGCCGAGCCCGTCACCAGCTTCCTCGACGCGCTGGTGCGCAACGAAAAGCCGATCGTCGCCGCGGTGGCGGGTCCGGCGGTCGGCGTCGGCGTCACCATGCTGCTGCACTGCGACCACGTGGTCGCGGCCAGCGACGCGGTACTGTCGACGCCCTTCGTCGCGCTCGGCCTGCTGCCCGAGGCGGCCTCGACGTTGCTTGGCCCAAGGCTGATGGGCCACGCCCGCGCCTTCGAGCTGCTGGTGATGGGCCGCCCGCTCGCGGCGCAGGCCGCGCACGAGGCCGGCCTGGTCAACACAGTGGTGACGCCGAAGGTACTGGAGGAAACGGCGCTCGATGCCGCGCGCGAAATCGCCGCGCTGCCGGGCGACGCGGTCAAGACGGCGCGGCGGCTGATGCGCGGCTCAATTCACGAACTGAGCGCGCGGATTGACGAAGAGATAGCCCTGTTCAGGGAGCGGCTCGCCTCCGACGAAGCAATAGCCGCCTTCGCGGCCTTCCTCATTCGTAGGCGTTGAGACCCACACAACGCCTTCTTTTTCAGGTGCCGAGCCTGGCTATCGCCATCGCCTCGCGCCTTTATCTCAGGCTTTCGGATCGCCTGGGACGGCCCGGGCCCGGCGCGGCCGAGGTCGAGGTCGAGGTCGGCGCCACCTGAGGCGGCGCGATGCGGACGGATTCGCGGCCCGATCAGCGAATCTCCGCGCGCTGCCGAGACACCCATTCCTTTCGCAGGATGGCGTACTGCATCGTATTCTCGAAGATTGGCTCCCCGTTGTCGTCGGCTTTGAACGACACGAATTCCACAAACAGCCCTTCCTGCCGCATCCCCAATCTTTCACACAGACGCCGCGACGCGACGTTGTGGTCCTCGACGTAGGCATAGAGGCGGCGCGCGCGCCTGACGGTGAACAGATACGCGAATAGCGCGCGCGCGGCTTCGGAAGCGAACCCGAGACCACCGAAATCCGCATTGAAATTCCACCCGACCGCGAACGTGTCCTCTTCCGACGCGGCGAACACGTCACCGATCAGCGTGCCTGAATTTCTCAAGCAGACGGCGATGGTCTCATCGCTTCGGCTTCGGTTTTCCGCCTCTGCCTTCGCGGCGCCCATGTCCGCGAGCTTCAGAGAAAGAAAGCAACTCGCCCTGGGTTCATTCAGGTAGGCGTAAAGATCGGCGGCATCTCCCGGCCGAAAATTTCTCAGGACAAGCCGTTCGGTTTCAATAGCGTCCATGCGACCTCTCTGGTGATGCCCAATCCTGCCCAAGGAATGCGATCGGCGTCGTGCTTCTTTGCTCTCCCAAAGACCCGTTCGCCGCCGACTACCGCTCGGCTCCCCGGTGACCGGCGGTTTGCCGAATTGATCCTGAATCCATGGCGACATTCTGCCTATGACTGGCGCGCTGATGTCACCAAGTGGTCCGCTTCCGACATTTGCACCCGGTTGCCGCAAACCCTGGACCAATGTCGGAAGCAGAGGACAACTATCAACTATTTGATTCTACTGGAGTTTTTAATTTGACATTTGATGAGGGACCCGCGGCAAGTGGATATCAAATGTCAAATTCGCTCCACTAGACAGATTTAGACCGGTGGTCTAAATCTGTCTAGGCGATAGCGGATGTTGGGGATCATCGGATGGACCATCGGCTTCAGGCCCGCGAGCGACTACGGAAACTGCCGGACGCGCAGCGCACCGCCTGGCTCGATATCGCGGAAGAGGAATTCAGGGCGTTCGGCTTCGAGGCTGCGTCGCTGAATCGGATTCTCACGCGTGCCACCATCAGCAAGGGACAGGCCTATTATTACTTCGCCGACAAGGGGGAACTCTATCGCGCCGTCATCGAGCGAGCATTCAACGAACTTGCCCGTTTGCTCGACGTCAAGTCGACCAAGCCCGATTCCGTCGCCGACTACTGGCAACAGACTGCCGTCCTCTTCGGCAACGTGACGACGATCCTCAAGCGGAATGACCGCTTGGCCGAATTGGGACGCGGCATCTACCGGGAAGCGAAGGCACAGGCCGCCATCGCAGACTTGCTCGAGCTCCTCCACCGCCGATTTGAGCGGCTGATTGAAAGCGGACAAGAGCTCGACGCCGTCCGCTCCGACCTGCCCCTTGCCCTGCTGACGAACATGGCTTTCGCGGCGGCACGTGAAGCCGACCGGTGGTTTGCATTGAACACACAGAACCTCGATCAGCGAAGCGCCCTCGCCCTCAACCGCCGGGTCTTCACCCTCTTCACCGCGATGCTCGCGCCAAGTGAAGGCGTCAACGCATCGGCGCAGTCTGCCACGGGAAGCCTCGTGCTCGCATATATCATCATAAAAATTGGCAGAGCATATGGATGGGGCGTGCTTGCCGGTCTCGCCTTTGTCGGCGTTTATCTGCTCGACCTGGGCCGTATTTTCCCCGTGACTCCCAATCCAATGTCGCCGCTTCTGGCAACGCTGGAGTGGATCGGTACAGGTCTAGGTGTGGCTTTGGCTTTGTCGTCCGTTGCGCTTCGCGGCGCGGCGAGCACAGAAACCTCGGCCAAGCCAACGCTTCCCATGCCGGTCGTGTTAGGCCTCACGCTCCTCGCACTGACCATTGTCGCTTTTGCAACCAAGTCTGCAATGGGCATCTAGTGTTCTGTCCCGTAAGTTCGTGGCATAATTATTGCATGTGTTTCGGGTATCCTGATCGAAGGAGATACCCGATGCGGACCGGACGCCCGAAGGCGATGCTCACAATATCCAGCG
>JARRQH010000096.1:0-21881 GCA_037381985.1 Pseudolabrys sp. | reverse complement strand
CCAAGTGAAGACCGGGCTGCCGGGTATGGCTTACGTGCGGCTGAACCCCGACACGCCGTGGCCGGCCAAGCTGAAGGTCAGGCTGCCCCAATGACCTCTGCCTCGGAGGCAGCGTCGGTCGCCAGCCTGCGCGACGTCGCGCTGCAATACGGCAAGGTACGCGCGCTCGACGGCGTCAGCCTCGATTTGCCGGCGGGCAGCATGGTCGGGCTGATCGGCCCGGACGGGGTCGGAAAGTCGAGCCTGCTGGCGCTGGTCGCGGGCGCGCGGGCGCTGCAGGCGGGCCGGGTGGAGGTGCTCGGTGGCAACATGGCAAACGCCGGCCACCGCAACGCCATATGCCCGCGCATCGCCTATATGCCGCAGGGGCTCGGCAAGAACCTCTACGCGACCCTGTCGGTCAAGGAGAACATCGACTTCTTCGCCAGCCTGTTCGGGCAGGGGCGGGCGGAGCGCCAGCGCCGCATTGCCGAACTGGTCGAGAGCACTGGCCTCGCCCCTTTCGTCGACCGACCTGCCGGCAAGCTGTCGGGCGGAATGAAGCAGAAGCTCGGCCTTTGCTGCGCCCTGGTGCATGACCCCGATCTCTTGATCCTGGACGAGCCGACTACCGGCATCGATCCATTGTCGCGGCGCCAATTCTGGGAGCTGATCGACCGCATTCGCGCTGGCCGTCCCGGCATGAGCGTGATCGTGGCGACGGCCTACATGGAGGATGCGGCGCGTTTCGATTGGCTGGTGGCGATGGACGCCGGCCACGTGCTGGCCGCCGGCACCGTTCGGGATCTGCTCAACCGCACCGGTGCGGCCACGCTCGAGGCCGCCTTCATCGCCTTGTTGCCCGAGGAAAAGCGGCGCGGTCACCAGGCCGTGGTGGTGACGCCACGGCCGGCTGACCATCGCGACGTCGCCATCGAGGCGCGTGGCCTGACGATGCGGTTCGGCGATTTTACGGCCGTCGATCATGTCAGCTTTCGCATCGAGCAAGGCGAGATATTCGGCTTCATCGGCTCCAACGGTTGCGGCAAGACCACCACCATGAAGATGCTGACCGGCCTCTTGGAGCCGAGCGAAGGCGAGGCCTGGCTGTTCGGCCAGGCCGTCGATCCCAAGGACCTCGAGACCCGCCGCCGCGTCGGCTACATGTCGCAAGGCTTCTCGCTTTACAGCGAATTGACCGTTCGGCAGAACCTGGAGCTGCACGCGCGCTTGTTCCAGATGCCGGCCGACGCCATTCCCACCCGCGTCACCGAAGTGGCGGAGCGCTTCGAGCTCACCGACATCATGGATACGCTGCCCGGCGCGCTGCCGCTCGGTCAGCGCCAGCGCTTGTCGTTGGCGGTCGCCATGATTCACCGGCCGGCCATGCTGATCCTCGACGAGCCGACCTCGGGCGTCGACCCGGTGGCGCGCGACGCCTTCTGGCAGACGCTGATCGGATTGTCGCGCTATGAGGGCGTCACCATCTTCATCTCCACCCATTTCATGAACGAGGCCGAGCGCTGCGATCGCATCTCGCTCATGAACGCCGGCAAGGTGCTGGTCAGCGATACGCCGGCGGCGCTGGTCGAAAAGCGCGGCGCCAGGAACCTTGAAGAAGCCTTCATCGGCTATCTTGAGGAGGCCGATCCAGAAGCGCCCGCCGCCGACACCGCGCCGGCGCCGGTCGTGGCCAACGCGACGCGGCGTCCGCCGACGCGCTGGTTCGATTTCCGGCGGATGCTCACCTATGCCCAGCGCGAGGGGCTCGAACTCAGGCGCGACCCGATCCGCGCGGTCCTGGCGCTGCTCGGCAGCGTGATCCTGATGCTGATCATGGCCTATGGCGTCACCATGGACGTGGAAAACCTGACGTTCGCGGTGCTCGACCGCGACCAGACCACGACCAGCCAGAACTACGTCATCAACATTGCGGGCTCGCGCTATTTCACCGAGAAGGCGCCGATCACCAATTATGCCGATCTCGATCGGCGCATGCGCGCGGGCAAGCTCACGCTGGCGATCGAAATCCCGCCCGGTTTCGGCCGCGACGTGGCGCGCGGCCAACCGGTGAAGATCGGTGCCTGGATCGACGGTTCCATGCCGATGCGGGCGGAGACCATCAAAGGCTACCTGCAATCGCTACATGCGGAATGGCTGAGTAGCAGGGGCGCAAGCGCCAGTCCGATCAGCGTCGCCCTACGCTATCGCTACAATCCTGGCGTCAAGAGCCTGGTGGCCATGGTGCCGGCCATCATCCCGATGCTGCTGCTGCTGATCCCGGCGATGCTGACGGCTCTCAGCGTGGTGCGTGAAAAGGAGCTCGGCTCCATCATCAATTTCTACGTGACGCCGACAACCCGGCTGGAATTTCTACTCGGCAAACAGCTTCCCTATGTGGCGCTCGGATTCCTGAACTTCCTGCTGCTGACGTTGATGGCGGTGACCCTGTTCGATGTGCCGCTCAAGGGCAGCTTTCTGGCGCTCGCCAGCGGTGCGGTAATCTATATGGGCGCGGCGACGGCCATGGGCCTGGTGATGTCGTCCTTCATGCGCAGCCAGGTTGCCGCGATCTTCGGCACCGCCATCGCCACATTGATTCCGGCGATGCAGTATTCCGGTTTCATCGAGCCGGTGTCCGCGCTCCAAGGGATCGGCGCATTCATCGGCTCGATTTATCCGACCACCTATTTCCTCATCATCTCCCGCGGTGCGTTCGCCAAAGCGTTGCATTTCGCCGAGCTGCAGACGTCGTTTGTGCCGCTGCTGTTGGCCATCCCGGTCCTGCTCGGCCTCTGCACGCTGCTGCTGAAAAAGCAGGAGGCGTGAACCATGCGGGTCACCAACATCTTCAATCTCGGCGTCAAGGAGCTGCGCAGCCTCATACGCGATCCGGTGATGCTGGCGCTGATCGTGTTCGCTTTGTCCTTCGCCGTCTACACCGCGGCGACGGCCTTGCCCGAGACGCTCCACAAGGCATCGATCAATCCGCCGACACTGATCACGAGGGCGCAGATGGACGAGCGCATGGACAAGGGGTTGACCACCTTCGCGCTCGACATTCCGCCCAATTTCCAGCGCGACGTGCTCGCCGGACGCAAGCCCGACATCCAGCTCAACGTCGACGCCACTCGCATCACTCAGGCTTTCACCGGCGCGGGCTACATCCAGAACATTATTGCCACCGAGGTGGCCGCGTTTGTTCGCCGTTACCGGTCGGAGATCGTGCTGCCGGTCGATCTGGCGCTGCGGGTGCGTTTCAATCCCTCGCTCAACAAGTCGTGGTTCGGCGCCGTCGTTGAGGTCATCAACCAGGTGACCTTACTCTCTATTATCCTGACCGGTGCGGCGCTGATCCGCGAGCGCGAGCACGGCACCATCGAGCATTTGCTGGTGATGCCGGTAACGCCACTGGAGATCATGGTCGGCAAGGTGTGGTCGATGGCGCTCGTCGTGCTGGTGGGGTGCGCTCTGTCGCTGACGCTGGTGGTGCAGGGGCTCTTGTCCGTGCCGATCGAGGGGTCGATTGCGCTGTTCCTGGCGGCCGCCGCGGTTGAGTTGTTCGCGGCCACGTCGCTCGGCATCTTCCTCGCCACCATGGCGCGCTCGATGCCGCAATTCGCGCTGTTGACGATCCTGGTTTACATGCCGCTGGAAATGCTGTCGGGCGGCATGACGCCACGCGAGAGCATGCCGCAAATCGTGCAGGACGTCATGCTGGTGGCACCGACCACCCATTTCGTCTCGCTGGCGCAGGCCGTGCTGTTCCGGGGAGCCGGCTTTTCGGTGGTGTGGCCACAGTTCCTGGCGTTGGTCGCCATCGGCACGGTGCTGTTCGCACTCGCTGCCCTGCGCTTCCGCAAGGCGATCGGCGAAATGGCTTGAGATCGGTATCGCACCGCGAATCGGACATGGCCGCCACCGCTGCCCCAAAAAAATGGCCGGGATTTCTCCCGGCCATTTCAAGTCCAATTGATGGGTCGCGGCGCCAGGCCTACTTCCGCCGCGAGATCGGGATGTAATCGCGCTTCTCGGCGCCTGTGTAGAGCTGGCGCGGACGGCCGATCTTCTGCTTCGGGTCCTCGATCATCTCCTTCCACTGGGCGATCCAACCGACCGTGCGCGCCACCGCGAACAGCACGGTGAACATGGTGGTGGGGAAGCCCATCGCCTTCAGCGTGATGCCGGAATAGAAGTCGATGTTCGGGTAGAGTTTCTTCTCGATGAAGTACTCGTCGTGCAGCGCGATCTTCTCGAGTTCCATGGCGACGTCGAGCAGCGGATCGTCCTTGATGCCAAGCTCGGCCAGGACCTCGTGGCAGGTCTTCTGCATGATCTTCGCGCGCGGGTCGTAGTTTTTGTAGACCCGGTGGCCGAATCCCATGAGGCGGAAGGGATCGTCCTTGTCCTTGGCGCGCTTGACGAACTCGGGGATGCGCTCGACCGAGCCGATCTCGGTCAGCATATTGAGGGCGGCCTCGTTGGCGCCGCCGTGCGCGGGGCCCCACAGGCAGGCGCAGCCGGCGGAGATGCAGGCGAACGGATTGGCGCCGGACGAGCCCGCGAGGCGCACCGTCGAGGTGGAGGCGTTCTGTTCGTGGTCGGCGTGCAGGATGAAGATGCGGTCCATGGCGCGCGCCAGGACCGGGTTCGGCTCATATTCCTCCGCCGGCACCGCGAAGCACATGTTGAGGAAATTCGACGCGTAGTCGAGCTCGTTCTTCGGATAAACGAAGGGCTGGCCGACGTGATATTTGAAGGCCATGGCGGCGAGCGTCGGCACCTTGGCGATCATGCGGATCGAGGCGACCATGCGCTGGTGCGGGTCCGAGATGTCGGTCGAGTCGTGGTAGAAGGCCGACAGCGCGCCGACGGAGCCCACCATCACCGCCATCGGATGCGCGTCCCGGCGGAAGCCCTGGAAGAAGCGCATCATCTGTTCGTGAATCATGGTGTGGCGGGTGACGCGGAAGTCGAAATCCGCCTTCTGCCCCGGGGTCGGCAGTTCGCCGTAGAGCAGCAGGTAGCAGGTCTCGAGGAAGTCGCCGTGCTCGGCGAGTTGCTCGATCGGATAGCCGCGATAGAGCAGGACGCCTTCGTCGCCGTCGATATAGGTGATCTTGGATTCGCAGCTTGCGGTGGAGGTGAAGCCGGGATCGTAGGTGAACATGCCGCTCTCGCCGTACAGCTTGGCGATGTCGAGCACGTCCGGGCCGATCGAGCCGCTGTAGACCGGAAAGTCCCATGTCTTGTTGCCGACCGCGATCGTTCCGGTCTGTTTGTTGGCGTCGGTCTTGGCGTCCATGGTCGAGCCCTCGATTTGGCGGCGAGCAGTTCGCGTAAAAAATGTCGTTTGCGGCCGGCGTTGCCGGGCCCGGGATTCGGGCGGGTCAGGTGGCCGACCGGGGTTTGCGTAGCCCATCCCCGAGTGCGCCGCAAGGCAGGGTCCGGCCCGCGCATGCCTGCTATATGGGCGTGTTCCGGGCGGTTTTCGACAGGTGAACGATCTTTAACGTTGCCGTTCAGGGGCCGGCCTGATCGCGCAGCCGGGCGAGGCTTTCGTCCGCCCCCAGCACCGCCAGGACGTCGAAAATCGGCGGCGAGGTGGTGCGGCCGGTGAGCGCCGCGCGCAGGGGCTGTGCCACGGCGCCGAGCTTCTTGCCCGTGCGCTCGGCGAAGCCGCGCACGACCGTTTCGACCGCGTCCGCCTTCCAGTCGGCGACCGCCTGCAGCTCCGGCAGTAGCTCACCGAGCGCGCTCCTCGCTTCGGGGGTGAGCAACGCCTGCGCCTTGGCCTCGATCGGCAGCGGCCGGCTGGCCCAGACGTAGCGCGAGGCCTCGAACAACTCGACCAGCGTCTTGGCGCGCTCCTTCAGCCCCGGCATGGCGGCCGTGAGCTGTTCGCGCAACGCCGGCGTCATCTTGCCGGCGAGATCCTGGCCGTCGGCGATGTGCGGCAAAAGGTCTTCCAGCGCCGCCACCAGCTCGGAGTCTTCCGTCTGGCGGATGTAATGGCCGTTGAGGCTTTCGAGCTTGGCGAAATCGAAGCGCGCCGGCGAGCGGCCGACAGCCGGAAGATCGAAGGCCGCGATCATCTCGTCGTTCGTAAAAATTTCCTGGTCACCGTGGGCCCAGCCGAGTCGCACTAGATAATTGCGCATGGCGGCCGGCAGATAACCCATGGCGCGATAGGCATCGACGCCGAGCGCGCCGTGGCGCTTGGAGAGCTTGGAGCCGTCCGGCCCGTGGATGAGCGGGATGTGCGCGAACACCGGCACCGACCAGCCGAGCGCCTGGTAGATCTGGGTCTGCCGCGCGGCGTTGGTCAGGTGGTCGTCGCCGCGGATGACATGGGTGACGCCCATGTCGTGATCGTCGACCACCACGGCGAGCATGTAGGTGGGCGTACCGTCGGAACGCAGCAGCACCAGGTCGTCGAGGTCGGTGTTCTGCCAGGTGACGCGGCCCTGCACCTGGTCGTCGACGACCGTCTCGCCGGTCAGCGGCGCCTTCAGCCGGATCACCGGCTTGACCCCCGCCGGGGCTTCGGACCGATCACGATCGCGCCAGCGCCCGTCATAGAGCTTGGAGCGGCCCTCCGTGCGGGCCGCCTCGCGCATGGCGACGAGTTCTTCCTGGCTGGCATAGCAGTGGTAGGCCTTGCCCTCGGCGAGCAGCTGCTCGGCGATCTCGCGGTGGCGTTCGGCGCGGGAGAATTGGAACACCGGCTCGCCGTCCCAAGTCAGCCCCAGCCAGGTGAGCCCGTCGATGATGGCGTTGATGGCGGTGACAGTGGAGCGCTCGCGGTCGGTGTCCTCGATCCGCAGCAGCATCTTGCCGCCGAAATGGCGGGCGTAAAGCCAATTGAACAGCGCCGTGCGGCCGCCCCCGATGTGGAGGAAGCCGGTGGGCGAGGGGGCGAATCTGGTTACAACGGGTTCGGTCATCGCGCGCCCTGTACCACACCTGCCGGGAAAACCGACAGGGCAAATGGCGGTCCAGCGGCCCATTTCCCGGGGTGCGAATGCCATTGAGCCCGCGCCCCCGGCGGGCTATGCCACGCCGCGGCGCCCAAGGCCCCGAACGGGGCGGCGCCGGAACAGCGAGCGGCGAGGCAGCATGGCGAAGGACGTGAGCGCGAACGAGGATCAGGCGTCGGAGGCGGGCCGCGACTTCATCCGCGACATCGTCCAGGCCGATCTCGACGCCGGCCGCGTCAAGGAGGTGGTCACCCGCTTTCCGCCCGAGCCCAACGGCTACCTGCACATCGGCCACGCCAAGTCGATCTGCCTGAACTTCGGCATCGCCGAGGAGTTCGGCGGCCATTGCAACCTGCGCTTCGACGACACCAACCCGGCCAAGGAAGAGCAGGAATATATCGACGCCATCGAGGCGGACGTGCGCTGGCTCGGCTTCGACTGGGGCAAGAACCTCTATCACGCCTCCGACTATTTCGAGCGGCTCTACAATTGGGCCGAAGACCTGATCCGCGCTGGCCGCGCCTATGTCGACGACCAGAGCGCCGACGAGATGCGCGAGAACCGCGGCACGCTCACCGAGCCGGGCAAGAACTCGCCGTTCCGCGAGCGCAGTGTCGATGAAAACCTCGACCTGTTCCGCCGCATGCGCGCCGGCGAGTTCGACAACGGCGCGCGCGTGCTGCGGGCCAAGATCGACATGGCCTCGGGCAACATCAACCTGCGCGACCCGGTGCTCTACCGTATCGTCAACGCAGCCCATCCGCGCACCGGCACGACCTGGAAGATCTATCCGAGCTACGATTTCGCGCACGGCCAGTCCGACGCTATCGAGGGCGTGACGCATTCGGTGTGTACGCTCGAGTTCGAAGACCATCGCCCGCTTTACGACTGGCTGATCGAGCACCTCGACGTGCCGTCGCGGCCGCGCCAGTACGAATTCGCGCGGCTCAATCTCACGTATACTGTGCTGTCGAAACGCGTGCTGACCACTTTGGTACGCGACGGCCATGTCTCCGGCTGGGACGACCCGCGCATGCCGACGCTGGCCGGCTTGCGGCGGCGCGGCGTGCCGCCGGCGGCGTTGCGCGATTTCGTCAAGCGCATCGGCGTCGCCAAGGCCTACAGCACCGTCGATGTCGGCATGTTGGAGTTCTGCATTCGCGAGGAGCTCAACCGCACGGCGCTGCGGCGCATGGCGGTGCTCAAGCCACTAAAGATCGTGATCGAAAACTATCCGGAAGGACAAACGGAAGAGCTCGAGGCCAACAATCATCCCGACGACGCCAGCGCCGGCACCCGCAAGCTGACGTTTTCGCGCGAGCTTTATGTCGAGCGCGACGACTTCATGGAGGAGCCGCCGAAGAAGTTCTTCCGGCTGGCGCCGGGGCGCGAAGTGCGGCTGCGCTACGCCTATTTCGTCACCTGCCGCGAGGTGGTGAAGGATGCGTCCGGCGAGGTCGTCGAGCTGCGCTGCACCTATGACCCGGAAACCAAGGGCGGCAACGCGCCGGACGGGCGCAAGGTCAAGGCGACAATCCATTGGGTGTCGGCGGCCGACAGCGTCAAGGCCGAGGTACGCGTCTACAATCCGCTGTTCACGAAGCCCGATCCGAAGGCCGGCGAGAACTTCACCGACGACCTCAATCCGGCTTCGCTCGAAGTGTTGAGCGAGGCGCGCGTTGAGCCGGCGCTGTTGGAGGCGCCCGAAGGCGTTCCGGTGCAGCTCGAGCGCCAGGGCTATTTCTGCCGCGACAAGGACTCCACCCCGGACAAGCTCGTCTTCAACCGCACCGTGGGCCTGCGCGACACCTTCGCCAAGGACATGGCGAAGGAGAAGGCTGCCTCCTGATCCGTCATCCTGAGGTGCGAGCCCCGCGGGAGCGGAGCGAGCCTCGAAGGATGGTCGGCCCGGGAGTCCCGGGCCGTCGCCCTTCGAGGCTCGCGTGCCGCGCACGCTCGCACCTCAGGGTGACGGAGCTCCGTTCACAACCGTTCTCCTAGTCACAATCGAGCGACAACCTACGATAGCGCGGGCGTAAAACAACGCGCAGGCGTCATCGGGACGCGCGGGGATGGTCGAGCACGAGCCGGCAAGCGGGGGAAGGGCGCGCGCCAAGGCTTTGGCCGCAGCCGTCGACGCCGCGCGCCGGCGTGCCGGGCTGGCGCTGCCGGAAGGCGCCGTCGCAGCCTGGGACCGTCTCTGCCGCCACGTGGCCGATTGGATCGCGGCCGAGCTCGCGCCCGGGCGGTTGGCGCCGTGGCTGCCGGTCGCCTTCGGCTTCGGTATCGTCCTCTACTTCACCGCCGGCCGCGAGCCGGCCCTATGGGCGGCGCTTGGCCTCGCCGCGCTCGGCATCGCGCTGACGGTCTGGGCGCACCGCAGCGTCATCGGCCTCCCGCTGGCGCTGGGCTTTGCGGCTATAGCCTGCGGTTTTGCGGTCGCGACCCTGCAGACCGCGCGACTGGCGCACCCGGTGCTGGCCTATCCGACCTGGCGTGCGCAGGTAACGGGCTTCGTCGAAAGCCGCGAGGAACGCGCACGAAGTGACCGCATCGTCGTTGACGTCGCGACCATCGCCGCGCCGCGCATGCGCGTGAAGCCGGAACGCGTGCGCGTTGCCGTGCGCAAGGGCACCGCGCCCGCGGTCGGGAGCTTCGTCGGCTTCAGGGCGCATTTGGCGCCGCCGCTGCAGCCGCTGCGTCCCGGCGGCTACGACTTCGCGCGCGGCATGTACTTCCAGGAGATCGGCGCCTCAGGGTTCGTGCTTGGTCACATCAGGACATTGCCGGCCCCGCATGCGCAGGGCTGGCGGCTGCGCTACGCTGCCTGGCTGGATTCATTGCGCGAAGCCATCAACCAGCGCATCCACGCCATCTTGCCCGGCGACCGCGGCTCCATCGCCTCGGCGCTCATCACGGGAAAACGCAACGCCATCTCCGAAGCGGTGCGCGAGGCGTTCTACGTCTCGAGTCTGGCGCACGTGCTGGCCATCTCCGGCTTCCATATGGCGCTGGTGGCGGGCATCGTGTTCTTCGTCATCCGCGCGCTGCTAGCGCTGTCGCCGTCGCTGGCAACCAGCCGACCCATCAAGAAATATGCGGCGGCCGGCGCGCTGGTCGCCGGCAGCTTCTATCTGCTGCTTTCGGGCACCGGCGTGTCGACGCAGCGCGCCTATATCATGGTGGCTATCGTGCTGATCGGCGTCGTGCTGGACCGCCCGGTGCTCACTTTTCGCACGCTGTCGATCGCCGCCTTCGGCGTCCTGCTGTTCGCGCCGCAGGCGGTGACGCAGCCGAGCTTCCAGATGTCGTTCGCGGCGACGCTGGCGCTGATCGCCGCCTATCAGTACGGCTGGCCCTGGCGCCCGGATGCCGACAGCTCGGCCGCCGCACGCGTTGCCTTGTGGGGCTGGCGCGAGATCGCCGGCGTGGCGCTGGCGTCATTGGTCGCAGGTCTCGCCACCACGCCCTACGCCGCCTTCCACTTCCACCGCCTGGCGCCCTACGGCGTGCTCGCCAACCTCATGGCCATGCCCGTGGTGTCGGCCTGGGTGATGCCCATGGGCATCCTCGCCGTGGTGGCACTGCCGTTCGGCTTCGACGCGCCGTTCTGGCGGCTAATGGGGCACGGCATCGACTGGACGGTGTTCGTTGCGCAATGGGTGGCGCGTCTGCCGGGCGCCATCGGCCACATCCACGCCTTCGGCACCGGGCCGCTGTTGTTGGCGAGCCTGGGGCTGCTGCTTGTCTGCCTGCTGCGCACGCCATTGCGCTGGAGCGGGGCGGTGCTGGGCGTTGTTGCGGCGCTAATGGCGGTGAATGCGCCGCGGCCGGATATTCTCATTTCAAGCGATGGCCGCAGTGCGGCATTGCGCGGGGCGGACGGGCGTCTCGCCATTCTGCACAGCGGGCGTGACACCTTCGCGCTCAAGGACTGGCTCGCGGCCGACGCCGATCCGCGTGGCGTGAAGGACAAGAGCCTGCGCGACGGCGTGCGCTGCGACACGCTCGGCTGCATCGGTCGGCTTGGAGACGAGTGGCTGATCGCCTACGATATGTCGCCCGCGGCGTTTGCCGAGGATTGCACGAAGACCCGCGTGGTCGTCAGCCGCCGCTCGGCGCCGGGCACCTGCGCGGCAAAACTCGTCGACCGCAACGTCTGGCGTGCGCGCGGCGCGGTGGCGCTGCGCCTGGAGGGGGATCGCTTCATCGAGACCGACGCGCGGCCAGTAGGCTATGAGCGGCCCTGGTCGCACCCGCCGCCGGACTTGGCGAACAAGCGCGCGAAGCGATCACAAGACGCCACGCCGAAGGCTAAGGATTTGGAGGTTGGGGATTAGCCCAAGACTGTCGTGCTCCGCGAATACGGGGCACCCAGTACGCCGCAGCGCGGCGGTCAACATCGAGGGCGGTGATTACTGGATCATCCGCCTTCGCGGATGATGACCGCCAAACTTGAATCAATACCTTCTAAACAGCCCTACCAGCTTGCCCTGGATGCGCACGCGGTTGGGCGGCAGGATGCGCACCTCGTAGGCCGGGTTCGCCGGCTCCAGCGCCAGCGAGGCGCCGCGGCGGCGGAAACGTTTCAGCGTCGCTTCCTCGTCGTCGATCAGCGCCACCACGATGTCGCCGGTATCGGCGGTTTCGGAGCGCTTGATGAGCGCGATGTCGCCGTCGAGGATGCCGGCCTCGATCATGGAATCGCCGCGCACTTCCAGGGCGAAGTGCTCGCCGGTGGTCAACATGTCCGGCGGCATGTTGATGACGTGGCTCTTGGTCTGGATCGCCTCGATTGGCGTGCCGGCGGCGATGCGGCCCATGACCGGCACCGCGATCGGCTGGCTGTCGGCGAACGACCCGTCGGCGCCGGCCTCGCGCGCGACCTGCCGCACCCGGCCGAGATCGCCCTCGATCACGCTCGGGGTGAAGCCGCGCGAGCGTCCCGACATGCCGTGGGCGACCGACTCGGGCAGCTTGATGACCTCGATAGCGCGCGCCCGATTGGCCAGCCGCCGGATGAAGCCGCGTTCCTCCAGGGCCGTGATCAGCCGGTGGATGCCCGACTTGGAGCGCAGGTCCAGCGCCTCCTTCATCTCGTCGAAGGAGGGCGGCACCCCAGTTTCCGTCAGCCGTTCGTGGATGAAGCGCAACAACTCGAATTGCTTGCGGGTCAGCATCGTCTTCTCCCGGTCCGCGTCCTGTTCCCGGTCCCTGGAGGACCCTGGGAACGACCGCGAAAACAAATCATGAACGGACACTATCTGTTCGATATGTGTTGGGAGCTGTCCTGGGAGGCGAGCGGCGTCGCCACCAAGCCGTCGGGGCCGCCTTCCAGGGAGGCCCGCAGGTAATCCTGGCGCTCGTCGTTCTCCGGCAGGTCGCGGCCGAGGCGGGCGGCTTCGGCCGTGGGTTCGACGTCGGCGCGGCCGGCCAGCCGCCGGATCAGCGGCACCAGGAATAGGAAGGCGCACACGTAGGACGACACCGGATTGCCGGGCAGGCCCAGCACCTGCATGGCGCCGAGCTTGCCGTGCATCATCGGCCGCCCGGGCCGGAGCGCCACCCGCCAGAACGAGAGGTCGAGCCCTTCGGCGGCGAGCGCACGCTGCACCAGGTCGTGCTCGCCGACGGAGGCGCCGCCGGTGGTCACCAGTACGTCGGCGCCCCAGTCGCGCGCCGCGCGCACCTTGGCGACGATGTCCTCGATCCTGTCGTGGGCGATGCCGAGGTCGGCGACCTCGGCGCCCTGGCGGCGCACCAGGGCCGAGAGCGCAAAGCCGTTGGAGAACACGATCTCGCCGGGCCCGGGCGTCGTGCCGGGCGGTACCAGTTCGTCGCCGGTGCCGACGATCGCGATCTTGGGCCGGCGATGGACCGATAGGGCCGGGTGGTTCATGGCCGCCGCCAGCATCAGGTCGCGGTCGGAGAGGCGTTGGCCCTTTTTGAGCAGCACCTCGCCTTGCGTGAAGTCGATGCCGGCCCGGCGGATGTTGCGCCCGGTCGCGACGGGCTTTTGTACCGTGACGCAGTCGCCCTCGCGCTGCGTCACTTCCTGGACTACCACGGCGTCGGCGCCTTCCGGCACCACGCCGCCGGTGAAGATGCGCACGGCTTGGCCCGCGCCGACCGCGCCTTCGAAGGGATGGCCGGCGGCGACTTCGCCGATGATGTCGAGGATGACCGGCGCGCCGGCGACATTGTCGGCGCGCACGGCGTAGCCATCCATGGCCGAAACGCTCGCCGGCGGCTGGGTGCGCAACGCGGTGACATCCTGCGTCAGCACGCGGCCGAGCGCGTCCGTTAGCGGCACGGTCTCGGCTGCAAGCGGCGTGGCATCGGCGAGCACGCGGCCCAACGCTTCGGCAACCGGCATCAGCGCCATAATCAGGATTCCGCTTTATAGGTACCGGACTTACCGCCGCTCTTTTCCAACAGCCGGATGCCCTCGATGCGCATGCCGCGTTCCACCGCCTTGACCATGTCGTAGATGGTCAGGCACGCGATCGACACTGCGGTCAGCGCCTCCATCTCGACGCCGGTCTGCCCGGTCACTTTCACCGTCGCCTGCACCAGAAAGCCCGGCAGCGAATGCTCGGGGTTGATATCGATTTCCACCTTGGTGATTGGCAGCGGGTGGCAGAGCGGGATCAGGCCATGGGTACGCTTGGCACCCATGATGCCGGCAAGGCGCGCCGCGCCCAGCACGTCGCCTTTGAGCGCGTTGCCCTCGACCACCAGCTCGAGGGTTTCGGCGCGCATGATGACCTTGCCCTCGGCGACCGCGACGCGCTCGGTCTGCGGCTTGGCGCCGACGTCGACCATGCGCGCTTGGCCGCGCTGATCGATGTGGGTGAGGGGACTCGTCGTGGTCTTGGCCGAAGCCTTGGTCGTCGCCTTGCGTTTCGACGCCGCCGATTTCTTCCTCGCGGGTTGCTTTGCCGTCTTCTTACCGCCCGCCATGGCGTTTACCCCGTCGCCGCGTGCTGGGCTGACTGCGCGAGCAGGGCGCGTGTGGCCGCGGTAACGTCCGCCTGCCGCATCAGACTCTCGCCGATCAGGAAGCTGGAGATGCCGATGGCGTTCAAGCGGGCAAGGTCGGCGGGGGTGTTGATCCCGCTTTCGCCGACCACGATGCGCTCGCGCGGCACCAGGGGGGCAAGCCGCTCGCTGGTCTCGAGCGTCGTCTTGAAGGTGCGCAGGTCCCGGTTGTTGATGCCGATCAGCCGCGACTTCAGCTTCAAGGCGCGCTCCAGCTCATCCTCTTGATGAACTTCGATAAGAACATCCATCCCATTGGCAAAGGCCGTATTTTCGATTTCGGCGGCCGCGCCGTCGTCGATCGCTGCCATGATAATCAGGATGCAGTCTGCGCCCCAAGCCCTTGATTCAACGACCTGATAGGGCTCGTAAATGAAATCCTTGCGCAGCGCCGGCAGCGACACTGCATCGCGCGCCGCGGTGAGGAATTCCGGCTGGCCCTGGAACGACGGCGCGTCGGTCAGCACGGAAAGACAGGTGGCGCCGCCAGCCTCATAGGCCTTGGCGAGTGCCGGCGGATCGAAATCGGCGCGGATCAGCCCCTTCGACGGGCTCGCCTTCTTGATCTCGGCGATCAGCGCATAGTCTCCCGCCGCCACCTTGCGCTCGATCGCCTTCAGGAAGCCGCGTGGGGGCACCGCCGTCTTGGCGGCCGCTTCCAGCTCGCTCAAAGGATGGGCGCGCTTGGCCGTCGCGATCTCCTCGCGCTTGTAGGCTTCGATCTTGGTGAGGATGTCGCTCATATCACGCGCGCACCGCATTCGAGACCGCGATCAGCCGGTCGAGCCGGCCTTCCGCTTCGCCGCTGTCGATGGACTTCGCCGCTTGCACGGCGCCGTCCTTCAAATCGTTGGCCTTGCCGGCAACGACCAACGCGGCGGCGGCGTTGAGGATCGCCACGTCGCGGAACGGCCCCGGCTTGCCCTTCAGCACGTCGAGGAGGGCCTTGGCGTTGTGCTCGGCGTCACCGCCGCGCAAGTCTTCCGGCTTGGCGCGCGACACGCCGATATCCTCCGGCACGATCTCGAAGGTGCGGATCTGGCCGCCCTTCAATTCCGCCACGCTGGTCGACCCGGCGGTGGTGATCTCGTCGAGGCCGTCGGAGCCGTGCACCACCCAGACCGACTCGGAGCCGAGGTTCTTCAGCACCTGCGCCATCGGTTCCACCCAGTGGCGCGAGAAGGTACCGATCATCTGCCGCTTGACGCCGGCGGGGTTCGACAGCGGCCCGAGCAGGTTGAAGATGGTGCGGGTGCCGAGCTCGACTCTGGTCGGGCCGACGTTCTTCATGGCCGGGTGATGCGCCGGCGCGAACATGAAGCCGATGCCGGCGTCATGGATGCAGGCGCCGACTTCGCTCGCATTGAGCTCGATGTTGACGCCGAGCGCCTGCAGCACGTCGGCGGCGCCGGACTTCGACGACAGCGCGCGGTTGCCGTGCTTGGCGACCGGTGTGCCCGTGCCCGCCACCACGAAGGCGGCGCAGGTCGAGATGTTGTAGGAGCCCGAGGCGTCGCCGCCGGTGCCAACCACGTCGACCGCGTCCGCCGGCGCCTTCACGCCCAGCATCTTGGCGCGCATGGTGATGACGGCGCCGGTGATCTCGTCGACGGTCTCGCCGCGCACGCGCAAAGCCATCAGCAGGCCACCCATCTGCGAGGGCGTCGCTTCGCCCGACATCATGCGGTCGAAGGCGCTGGCCGCTTCTTCGCGCGTCAAATGAGTGCCGGTTGCCACCTTGGCGATGAGCGCCTTGAAATCGTCGGCCACGAAACTCCCCCTCGTTATTCGGCCGCGTGTATCGGGGCCGACTTTGCCGGCGCGTGTCGGCCGGTTTTGGCGTTCCAGGCGGCGGCGATGTCGAGAAAATTCTTCAGCATCAGGTGGCCGTGCTCGGAGGCGATGCTCTCCGGATGGAACTGCACGCCGTGGACGGCCAAGTTCTTGTGCATGGCGCCCATGATGAGCCCATCGTCGGTCTCGGCGTTGACGACGAGGTCGGCGGGCGTCGAGGCGCGTTCGACCACCAGCGAATGATAGCGCGTTGCCTTCAGCGGGCCGTTGATGCCGCGGAACACCCCGGTGCCCTGGTGGCGGATTTCCGAGACCTTGCCGTGCATCGGCGCCGTGCGCACGATCCTGCCGCCGAACGCCTGGCCGATGGCCTGATGGCCCAGGCAGACCCCCAGGATTGGGATGGTCGAGGACGCCTTGGCGATGAGATCGAGGCAGATACCCGCCTCATTGGGTGTCGCGGGGCCGGGCGAGAGCACGATGCCTTCCGGCTCGGCCGCCATGACCGCTTCGACCGACACCTTGTCGTTGCGGTGCACCACGACGTCCGCCCCCAAGCTGCCCAGGTAATGGAACAGGTTGAAGGTGAAGCTGTCGTAATTGTCGATCAGAACGATCATTTTCGGGCCCTCTCCAGCGTCTTAGAGGGGGCACCGGGAGGGGTCAAGGCGGGCTCGGGGCCTGGTTACTGTCCCCGCTTTGCCGCGCTCGCGAAGCGGCGCGCTTCTTCCGCCGCGCGGAACAAGGCTTTCGCCTTGTTGATGCACTCCTGCTGTTCCGACTCCGGATTGCTGTCGGCGACGATGCCGGCGCCGGCCTGCACATACATCTTGCCGTCCTTCACCAGCGCGGTGCGCAGCACGATGCAGGTGTCCATCTCGCCGGCGGCGGAGAAATAGCCGACACAGCCGGCATAGAGCCCGCGCTTTTCCTTCTCCAGCTCGTCGATGATCTCCATCGCCCGCACCTTGGGCGCGCCCGATACCGTACCGGCGGGAAAGCCGGCGGCGAGCGCATCGAGCGCATCGTATTTATCGTCGAGCTTGCCTTCGACGTTCGAGACGATGTGCATGACGTGGCTGTAGCGCTCGACGAAGAAGCGGTCGGTGACGTCGACGGTGCCGATCCTGGCGACGCGACCGACGTCATTGCGCCCGAGGTCGAGCAGCATCAGGTGCTCGGCGCACTCCTTCGGATCGGCGAGCAGCTCTTCCTCCAGTGCCTTGTCCTCGTGCGGTGAGGCCCCGCGCGGTCTCGTGCCGGCAATCGGGCGGATGGTCACCACGTCGTCACGCACCCGCACCAGGATCTCCGGCGACGAGCCCGAGATGGCGAAATCGCCGAAGTCGAGGAAATAGAGGAACGGCGAGGGGTTGGTGCGCCGGAGCGCGCGATAGAGCGAAAACGGCGGCAGGGTGAATGGCGCCTCGAAGCGCTGCGCCAGCACGATCTGGAAGGCGTCGCCGGCGGCGATGTATTCCTTCGCGCGCGCGACCATCGCCTTGTACTCGTCCGGCGTGGTGTTCGATTGCGTCGGCACCTCGAGCGGGCCTTCGTCGCTGTCGGCGATCGACTTGTCGAGCGGCTGGTCGAGCGCATCTATGATCGCAGACAGCCGCTCCATGGCGCGCGCCAGCGCCGCCTTGGCGTTGATGGCCTTGTCGGGCCGCACCGGCGTTACCACCGTCAGCGTGTCGAGCACCGAGTCGAAGATCGCCACCACGGTCGGCCGTACTAGCACCGCGTCGGGAATGCCGATCGGGTCGGGATTGGGCTCGGGCAGTTCCTCGATCAGCCGCACTGTGTCGTAGCCGAGATAGCCGAATACGCCGGCCGCCATCGGCGGCAGGTTCTCGGGCAGCGCGATGCGGCTTTCCACGATCAGCTTGTGCAGCGCCTGGAGCGGCGGCTCGGGGCAGGGGGCGAAGTCGTCCGGCTTGCCGCGGGCGTTGCGGTTGATATGCGCCGTCGTGCCGTTGGCGCGCCAGATCAGGTCGGGGTCGAGCCCGATGAAGGAATAGCGCCCGCGCACGGCGCCGCCTTCGACCGACTCGAACAGGAAGCTCATCGGCTTGCCGCCGCCGAGCTTCAGGAAGGCCGAGACCGGCGTCTCCAGGTCGGCGACCAGCGTGGTCCAAACCACTTGCGGCTCGCCGCGCTGATAGCGTTCGGCGAAATGGGCTTCCGACGGCTCGATTTGCATGGGATCAACCGCCGGTGCTGTTGCCGACCACTTGGTTCAACGCAGTCTGGTTGATGCTGACACCCATCTCTTTTTCGAGCTTGGCGATATAGGCGCCGACGATGTCGTCGGCATAGGCGTTCTTGAGCTGCTCGGCGATCTGCTGCGGCTCCGGCATGGCCGGCACGAACTTGGGATCGGTCACCTTGGTGACCTTGAAGAGATAATACTCGGTCTCCTTCGCGCCTTGCGTCATGCCGGGCACGTCTTTCGGCGTTTCGAAGGCCGCCCGCACCAGCGGCGCCGGCGCAAAGCCCCCGCTGCCGCGCGTGGCGTCGGCGGCGCTCTGAACCTGTACCTTGTCGGCATCGGCCAGCGCCTTGAGCGTGGAACCGGCCTTCAGCTTGGCCAACATGGCGTCGGCCTTCTTCTTGAGCTGCTTGGCGATCTCGTCGTCGCGCCAGTTCTTCTCGACCTTGTCCTTGACCGCGTCGTAGGCGCGCTCGTGCGAGGGCGTGATGCCGGTGACGTCGTAATAGAGATAGCCGCCGTCCGACAATTGCAGCGCTTCGTTATCGACGCCGACGTCGCTGGTGAACGCCGCGTTCACGACGTCGGGCTTCTTCGGCAGGCCGGGCACCGGCTTGCCGTCGGGGCCGTTGCCGGCGCGGTCGACCGCGTCGATCACTCGGGCCTTGAGGCCGAGCTTCTTGGCCGCTTCGCCAAGCGTAGCGCCGGAGGCTTTTTCGTCCTCGATCTTGTCGCGCAGGTCGCCGATCTTGCCGACCGCATTCTCTTCGGCGATCTGCTTCTTGATCTGCGGCGCGACCTCCTGGAAGGTCTTCTGCTCGCCGGGCTCGATCTTGCCGACGGCCACCAGCACAGTGCCGAAATTACCTTTGATCGGCTGGCTGACGTCGCCGCTCTTGAGCGCGAAGGCGGCCTTGGCGACGGCGGGGTCGATCATCTGCGCCTGGGTGACCAGGCCGATATTAGTGTCGGAGGCCTTCAGGCCGCGCGCCTTGGCGATGTCGTCGAAGCTCGCGCCTTTCGCGATCTTCTCGCGCGCCGCCTTGGCGTCGGCCTCGCTCTTGAACAGCATTTGGCGGACCGAACGCTTTTCCGGCTTGCCGTACTTCGCCTTGTGCTGGTCGTAGTAGGCCTTGGCCTGCGCGTCGGTGACGCTCGCGGGGTCGGCGATCGCCGCCGGCGACAGCGACACCAGCGTAACCCGGCGGTACTCGGGCGCGCGGAACATGGCCTTGTGGGCGTCGTAGTATTTCTTGAGCACGTCGGCCGACGGCGTCGCGATGGTGCCGGCCTGGGCCGGCCCGAGCGCGAGGTAATCGATGTCGCGCTTTTCGGTGCGGTACTGATTGATCGCCTTGATGGCGATCTTCGGCACCGACATGTTGCCGCTGACGCTCTGGGCGATCTGGCGGCGCAGCATGACGTTGCGCTGTTCGGCCACGAAGCGCGCCTCGGTGAAGCCGGCGTTGCGGATGATTTCCTCGAAACGCTGGCGGCTGAACTTGCCGTCGGGGCCGTTGAAGGTGGGGTCGCTCTCGATGTTCTTGGCGATCGAGGCGTCGTTGAGGCCGAGCCGCATGTCGCTGGCCTGCTGGTTGAGCGTGGTCTCGGCGATGATCTGGCCGAGGATCTGCCGGTCGAGGCCGAGCGCGCGCGCCTGCTCGGGGGTGACCGGCTTGCCGATCTGGCGCGAGATCCGCCGGATGCGGTCGTTGTAGTACTGGCGGAACTGCTCGATCGAGACCTCGGCGGAGCCGACCTTGGCGACGTCGTTGCGGCCATAGCCGCGGAAGATGGCGCCGATGCCCCAGATCGCGAAGGCGACGACCAGGGCGCCCATGACGATGGTCATGAGGGTCTTGCCGATGAAGGTCGAGGTGGCTTGGTGGATACCGCGGAGCATGGGCGCGCTTGCTTTTCTGGTTGGCCGAAGGGCTCGTAAGCCGATGATCTGACTTGGGTTTCGCGCCTTGCCGGCGCGGCGCGCGGCATCATAGGGATGCCGCCAACGCCTTGCAACACAAGAGGGTTCGCCGACCGGCGCGGCACGCCACTGGCGCGGCCGGCGCGGCTCTGATAGCGCAATCGGCCGGGCCCACAAAAGGATTTCGGGATGGCAGAAACTGATCGGCGCCCGCTGGTGGCGGGGAACTGGAAGATGAACGGGCTTTGCGCCGCGGTCGCGGAGCTCGACAAGATGGTCGCGGGCGCCGGCGCGCTTGGCGACAAGACCGACCTGATGGTGTGCCCGCCGGCGACGCTGGTCGCGCGCTTCGCGCAAAGCGCCCGCGGCTTCGCGCTCGCTATCGGCGGCCAGGACTGCCACGCCAAGCCGTCCGGGGCGCATACCGGCGATATCGCCGCCGAGATGCTGGCCGACGCCGGCGCCAGCGCCGTCATCGTCGGCCATTCCGAGCGCCGCGCCGACCACCACGAGACCGACGCCGACGTGCAGGCCAAGGCGCTGGCCGCCTGGCGGGCCGGCCTGACGGCCATCGTCTGCGTCGGGGAGACCAAGGACCAGCGCGAGGCCGGCCAGACCCTGGAGGTCGTCGGCGGCCAGCTCGCCGGCTCGCTGCCGGAAGGGGCGACCGGCGCCAACCTAGTGGTGGCGTACGAGCCGGTCTGGGCCATCGGCACCGGCCTGACCCCGACCGCGGCCGACGTCGCCGAGGTCCACGGCTTCATCCGCGCGCGGCTTTCCGCGCGTTTCGGGGCTGAGGGCGCCAAGATCCGCATCCTCTACGGCGGCTCGGTGAAGCCATCGAACGCCAAGGAGCTCATGTCGGTCGCCGACGTCGACGGCGCCCTGGTCGGCGGCGCCAGCCTCAAGGCCGAGGATTTCCTTGGGATTGCCGCAGTTTACCGCTAGCCGGGCGACTGCCGGTGGGCTACCGGCGGGGTAGAAATCGCCACGTGCATCGTGTAGACACCGCCGCGACTTCCTATATCGCCGGCTGTGCGCCGCCCGGGCAGGAACCGGGGTCAGGACGACGTTGGGCGGGATCGAACGGATTTTGAGCTGATGCAGCAGGTCCTCATTGTCATCCACCTCATGCTGGTGCTCGCCCTGATCGGCGTGGTGCTGCTGCAGAAATCGGAGGGCGGCGGCCTCGGCATCGGCGGCGGCTCCGGCTTCATGACCAGCCGCGGCACCGCCAACATGCTGACCCGCACCACCGCCATCCTGGCGGGGCTGTTCTTCTGCACCAGCCTGCTGCTGTCGATCCTCGCCGGCATGAACGAAGCGCCCAAGTCGATCCTGGGCGGCTCGAGCTCGGCGCCGGCGAGCAGCCAGCAGCCGGGCCAGGCGCCGCCGCTCGGCGGCCAGAAGGGCGGCCTCATCAACCAGCTCGGCGGCCTGCCGTCGAAGTCGACGGCGCCGGCCAAACCGGCGGCGCCCGCCGCGCCATCCGGCCCGCAGGTGCCGGAGTCGAAATAGACAGGTGAAGCCAAGGGGCCGGGTGACCGGCCCCTTCAGCGTTATGGCGGTGGGGGCCCTTGCGGGGCCCGCGCCGGATTCAGAATGGACATGAAACGATCGATGCAAGCGGCTGCGGGACGAGGAGTTTTCCACCCAAAACACAGCTGTAAGGCAGCTGCCCGGTTTTCGCTCTCGTCGAATCGATTCGGCCCCGCTAAAGGTTAAATCCCATGGCGCGGTACATTTTCATCACCGGCGGCGTGGTTTCCTCACTGGGTAAGGGACTGGCTTCCGCGGCGCTCGGTGCCTTGCTGCAGGCGCGCGGCTACAAGGTCCGCCTGCGCAAGCTCGACCCCTATCTCAACGTCGACCCCGGCACCATGTCGCCGTACCAGCACGGCGAGGTGTTCGTCACCGACGACGGTGCCGAGACCGATCTCGATCTCGGCCA
>JARRQH010000095.1:0-9658 GCA_037381985.1 Pseudolabrys sp. | reverse complement strand
GCGCCCCGCGCGTCGTCATGCACAGGAACGCCATCGGTGTAATGAACAGCAGGCCGCCGGCAAACAGCGGCGGCAGGCCCGCCGCGAGGTAAAAGCCAACGAGACCGGCCACCACGCTGGCGCCCATGTAGCCGGAGCCCATCCCGTTGCTGAAGGGAATACGCCGTTCACGCGGCAAGGCCGGCAGCAAACGCAACGACTCCATCCAGGTAGTGACGGCAATGAAATGGCTCGGTAACAGCAGGTCGACCGTGCGCGTGCCCTTGCCGCGCAACAGCGGCAGCACCGACACCACCATGGGAAACAGCCGCACCCCGCTCAAGGTGACGGCGATAGCGGCCTCGATCATCGACCCGCCGCTGCCCAGCGCGACGATCAGGATGATCTGCGCCGGACCCGCCCACACCACCACGGTTGAGACCGTCAGCCACCAGGCCGAGAAGCCGTAACCGTGCGCGAGCGCGCCGATGCCGACGAAAGTTCCGGTCATCACCAGGACGAACACCGTACTGAACGCCGCCTTGACGCCCCCTACGAAGGCGGCCGACGCGCTGTTGTCGTGCCTAGGCGCGGTGGTGCTCATCAGCCCGCCTCCCGGACGCGATGGACCGCATAGGCAACGGTGCCGGCGCTCACGCCCGTCCACATCAAATCGAGACCGATGTGGAAATGCGTGACCACCGGCTCGATTGCGAGCCCCAGCGCCAGTGCCAGCCGGTCGATCAATTGGTGCGCGTTGCGGGCGGTCGAGCAGAGAAACGACACCGGGGTCAGGAACAAGAGAGCGCCGGCGGCGAGCGGCGGCAGGCCGGCGGCTAGATAAGAGCCGATGAAGCCCGCCGTCACCGCGGTGCTCATATAGCCGACCGACAGCCCGTTGCAGAAGGCCAAGCGCCGCTCCTGCGGCAGCCCCGGCAACAGCCTGAGCGACTCCACCCACATGCTGATGGAGGTGAAATGCGCCGGCAGCAGCAGATCGCGGGTGCGGGTCCGCTTGCCCCCACCCTTGCCGCGCAACAGCGGCAGCAGCGCCACCACCATCGGGAACATGCGGATCGAGCTCAGCGACACCGCGATCGCCGTGCCGACCAACGTGCCGCCGGTCCCCAGCGACGAGATCAGGATCACCTGTGCCGGCGCCGCCCACACCAGTATGGTCGAGACCACCATCCACCAGGGGGTGAAGCCGTAGCCGTGCGCCAGCGCGCCGATGCCGATATAGGTGCCGAACAGCACCAGCACGAACACCGACGTCCACGCGGATTTCACCCCGCCAAAAAAGGCGGCCGACGTGGAAGCGAATGGTGGCGGGGGCGACATGGGCGGGCGTTACACCTGTCCCACAGCGCCCGCGTCGGCGCAACCGCCGCCAGCCGCAGGGCGCGCATGCAGCCACCGCAAACGGCGAAGGCCGGGCGCTTGAAGCCCGGCCTTCGGTTCAACGTGTTGCGATGTGGCGTCTTGCGATGTGGCGCGTCAGGCCTTGATCAGCGGCACCTTCGGCACCGAGGAGCGCTTGCCGCCATCGCCACCCTTATCGCCTTTGTCGCCCTTGTCGCCTTTGGGCGGACGCGGGCGCGGCGAGCGGCGCCTGGCCTTAGCTTTCGGCAGCTTCTCCGGCTTGGGCGTGACCGGCCCTTCCAGATATTCGAAGCCGATCTTGTCGTGGCCATGCTCGTCCTTGTCGACGATCACGCGCACGTGGCCGCCGTTCTTCAGATGGCCAAACAGCACCTCGTCGGCCAGCGGCTTCTTGATGTACTCCTGGATCACGCGCGACATCGGCCGCGCGCCCATCAGCTCGTCGTAGCCGTTGGCGATCAGCCAGCGGCTCGCTTCGTCCGACAGCTCGATGGTGACGTTGCGGTCGCCGAGCTGGGCCTCGAGCTGCAGCACGAACTTCTCCACCACCTGCTTGATGATCTCCTGCGAGAGATGCGCGAAGGTGATGATGGAGTCGAGCCGGTTGCGGAACTCGGGCGTGAACATCTTGGTGATGGCTTCCTGGTCGTCCCCTTCCCGCTTGGTGCGGGTGAAGCCGTAGGCAGCCTTGGCCATGTCGGCGGCGCCGGCATTGGTGGTCATGATCAGGATGACGTTGCGGAAGTCGACCGACTTGCCGTTGTGGTCGGTCAGCTTGCCGTGGTCCATGACCTGCAAGAGCACGTTGAACAGGTCCGGATGCGCCTTCTCGATCTCGTCGAGCAGCAGCACGCAGTGCGGATGCTGGTCGACGCCGTCGGTCAGGAGACCACCCTGGTCGAAGCCGACATAGCCGGGAGGCGCGCCGATCAGGCGCGACACCGTGTGCCGCTCCATGTACTCCGACATGTCGAAGCGGATGAGCTCGACACCGAGCGAGGCCGCGAGTTGCTTGGCGACCTCGGTCTTGCCGACGCCGGTCGGGCCCGAGAACAGGTAGCAGCCGATCGGCTTTTCCGGCTCGCGAAGGCCTGCGCGCGCCAGCTTGATCGAAGCCGACAGCGACTCGATCGCCTTGTCCTGGCCGTAGACCACGGTCTTCAGGGTCTGCTCGAGATGCTGCAGCACCTCGGCGTCGTCCTTGGACACGGTCTTGGGCGGGATGCGGGCCATGGTCGAGATGGTGGTCTCGATTTCCTTGACGCCGATGGTCTTCTTGCGCCGGCTCTCCGGCAGCAGCATCTGCGCCGCGCCGGATTCGTCGATCACGTCGATCGCCTTGTCCGGCAGCTTGCGGTCGTGGATGTAGCGCGCCGACAGCTCCACCGCCGCCTTGATGGCGTCGTTGGTGTATTTGAGCTTGTGGTATTCCTCGAAGTTCGGCTTCAGTCCCTTGAGGATCTCGACGGCATCGTATTCGGTCGGCTCGTTGACGTCGATCTTCTGGAAGCGGCGCACTAGCGCGCGGTCCTTCTCGAAGTACTGTCGGTATTCTTTATAGGTGGTCGAGCCGATGCAACGGATCGTGCCCGACGCCAGCGCGGGCTTCAGCAGGTTCGAGGCGTCCATGGCGCCACCGGAGGTGGCGCCGGCGCCGATCACGGTGTGGATCTCGTCAATGAACATGATCGCGTCCGGATAGGCCTCGATCTCCTTGATCACCTGCTTGAGCCGCTCCTCGAAGTCGCCGCGATAGCGAGTGCCGGCGAGCAGCGTACCCATGTCGAGGGCGAACACGGTCGCGCCCTTCAGCACGTCCGGCACCTCGCCGTTGATGATGCGGCGGGCGAGCCCTTCCGCGATCGCCGTCTTGCCGACGCCAGCTTCGCCCACCAGCAGCGGGTTGTTCTTCTGCCGGCGGCACAGCACCTGGACGGTGCGGTTGATCTCGGAATTACGGCCGATCAGCGGATCGATCTTGCCGTCCTTGGCCTTCTTGTTGAGGTTGACGCAATAAGCCTCGAGCGCATCGCCCTTCTTCTTCGGCTCGTCGCCGGCCTTGGTGTCGGCCTCTTCCTCCGCGCCGCGCACGGGGCGTGCCTCTGACAGACCCGGCCGCTTGGCGATGCCGTGGCTGATGTAGTTGACCGCGTCGTAGCGGGTCATGTCCTGCTCTTGCAGGAAATACGCCGCATGGCTCTCCCGCTCGGCGAAGATCGCCACCAGCACGTTGGCGCCCGTCACCTCCTCGCGGCCCGACGACTGTACGTGGATCACCGCGCGCTGGATGACGCGCTGGAAGCCGGCGGTGGGCTTGCTGTCCTCCGCCCCGTCAGCGATCAGGTTCTCCAGCTCGGACTCCAGATACGCGACCAGGCTGCGCCGCAGTTTGTCGAGGTCGACGTTGCAGGCGCGCATCACGGCGGAGGCGTCATGGTCGTCGATCAGCGCCAGCAGAAGGTGCTCAAGCGTCGCGTATTCGTGATGGCGCTCGTTGGCGAGCGCCAGCGCACGGTGAAGCGATTGTTCGAGGCTGCGCGAGAAGGTTGGCATTATCAGTGTCCCGCTTTCATTTGTATTGGGCGCTCCCCAGCCGTCATTTCTTTTCCATCACGCATTGTAGAGGATGCTGATGTTTGCGGGCAAAGTCCATAACCTGCGTCACTTTGGTCTCGGCCACCTCATAAGTATAGATACCGCACTCACCGATGCCATGGTGATGCACATGCAACATAATTCGCGTAGCGGCCTCGTGGTCCTTACCGAAGAACCGTTCCAGAATGTGAACGACGAATTCCATGGGCGTGTAGTCGTCGTTCAGGATCAGCACGCGATACATGTTCGGCCGCTTGGTCTTCGGCTTGGTCTTAGTGATGACGGCGGTGCCGGGCGCGCCGGCATCACCCTTGCGCTTGTTGCGGTCGTCGTCGGCCATAGAACGGGTGATGGCACGGGCGATGCAGCGCGGGTCGCGGGCGGCCGCGGCGCGACGCGGCGGGACTTCGGTGGCGATCGTCATGGGTCTGGGCCGAGGCATTTTCCGTATTCGCAACGTCGTTCCGGCTTCGGTCTTGGCTCTCGTCTCAGCGCTCGTCCCGGGATCTGCCTTCGCTCTCGTCGTGGCCCCCAAACGAATCCGCTGGCCGCTCCGGCGCGCGGCACGCCACCATCATAATGACCCCGGCGCCGCCATTCCAACCCGACAATTTACGTCCGAATTGGGACAAACCGGTTCCCTCGCGGGCTGCCGCCTTAGCCGCCGAAGCAGGCCAAGGCATTAGAGCAGATAGCCACTGGTTAATCGACCACAACCCGTTGCCCCAGGAACCGGGGCTAATTCTCCCCAAATTCGCGCCATTCCCAAGACGGTATCTCAACGGATGGCCCGCAAGGTCCGGAACTCTACGGACCGCGGTTTTCCGCATAGCTGGGCCAACGCTCATGATTCGCCATTTTCTCCGGGATACCCGGGTGGCATCGCCCCCCTGCTGGCAATCTGCATCCTCCCGCTCCTGGCCTCGGTCGGAGTTGCGGTGGATTTCAGCCGCATCAACGATGCCCGCACCAACATGCAGACCGCTCTCGATTCCACCGGGCTGATGCTCTCAAAAACCGCGGCGGCGCAGACGGCGGCCGAGCTTCAGACCTCGGCGACCACCTATTTCAACGCCCTGATCACCAGCCACGACCTCCTCCGGCCCGCCGTTTCGGTCGCCTACACCACCACAGGCGGCTCCAAGATCGTCCTCGACGCCGCCGCCGACGTCAAAACCGATTTCATGAACATCTTCGGCTACGGCAAGGTCACGGTGAAGACGACGTTGACCGCGGAATGGGGCAACACCAACCAGGCGATCGGCCTACAGGTCGGCTGGCAGACGTTGACGCAATCGCCCTTCACCGTGCCGGCCGAGGACCCCAACTATAAATACAGCAAGGTGATCATTCTTCTGACCGACGATCTCAATACCCAGGACCACTGGTATTCGTGGGCATCCCAGATCGACGCGCGCGAACAGACCACTTGCAACAACATCAAGGCCGGCGGCATCACCATCTACACCGTACAGGTCAATACCGGCGGCGATCCGACCTCGACCCTGCTGCAGGGCTGCGCCAGTTCGTCGAACAAGTTCTTCCTGCTGACCTCGGCAAACCAGTTGGTCTCCGCCTTCAACCAGATCGGCACGGCACTCACCAATCTTCGCCTCGCCAACTAAGGTCGACCGGCTTGCACGCGCATCGAAGCGGCGCCGACAACAGGGCGGTGCCGCCGCGGCAGGTGTATGTGTTCGCAGTTTTAACAATCCAATTGTCTCTTCGTTAAGAATACACGCGAGTTGCGACATTTTGGCTGTCAAGACGGCCTGTTTATAGTTCCAATTTTACTCACCCTTTACGGCGCAAACTTAGCGTTAGCCACGCTAAGATGGCAATCATGCGTGGACAGTCGTTATGTTGGAACCGATCCGGTCATCGATGACCTGCCTGCTGCGGCGCTTCAAGCGCGACCGCAAGGGCAATGTGGCCATTACCTTCGCGCTGACCCTGCTCCCCCTTATCGGTTTCGCCGGCGCCGCGGTCGATTACAGCACCGCTAACGCGGCCAAGGCGGATCTGCAGGCGGCCCTCGATTCGACGGCGCTGATGCTGGCCAAGTATGCGCCGAGCCATACCAACGCGGAAATACAGAGCAAGGCGTCCGCTTACTTCAAAGCGATCTTCCACGCCCCCCAGGTGACCAATATCTCGCTGACCGCCACCTACACGTCCTCGCCGACCAAGATCGTGGTGAACGGCTCCGCCGACGTGCCGACCACGCTCATGGGCGTGCTGGGCATCGACCACCTCACGATCAGCGACTCCTCCACCACCACCTGGGGCACCACGCGTTTGCGCGTTGCGCTGGTGCTCGATAACACCGGATCGATGGCCTACGACGGCAAGATGGACGCCCTCAAATCGGCGACCAAGAGCCTGCTATCGCAGTTGAAAGCGGCAGCCCGCAACGACGGCGACGTCTACGTCTCGATCATCCCGTTCGCCAAGGACGTCAATGTCGGGGCATCGAATTATAACGCCGACTGGATCGACTGGAACGACTGGGCGAAAGACCGCAACAATCAGACTTGCAGGTGGGTTGATAGCGGTTACGGCTACTACCGTACCTGCACGACAAATGACCATAGTACCTGGAACGGCTGTGTCACCGACCGCGGCCCGTCGCATTCGCCCGGCAACTCGGACTGGGACCAGGTCGTGACCGAGCCGAACGGGACGACGGCTTCGCTCTGGCCCGCCGACCAGTACTACGCTTGCCCTGTTCAAATGATGGGCCTGAACGACAACTGGACCGCGATGAATAACCTCGTCGACTCCATGAGACCCAGCGGCAGCACCAACCAGCCGATCGGCCTGGTCTGGGGTTGGCAGTCACTGGTCGGTGGCGGCCCCCTCTCGGTGCCAGCGGAAGACTCCAACTACGACTATAAGAAGATCATCATCCTGTTGTCGGACGGGCTGAACACCGAAGACCGCTGGTACGGCGACGGCGAGCACGTCTCGCCCCCAGTTGACCACCGCATGTACCAGCAGGGCAACGGTTCCGGCACCTGCGCCAACATCAAGGCTGCCGGCATCACCATCTACACGCTTCAGGTCAACACCGGCAACGATCCGACGTCGACGCTGCTGCAGAACTGCGCGAGCTCGTCGGACAAGTTCCATCTGGTGACCTCGGCGAGCGACATTGCGACCGCCTTCACCAAAATCGGCTCCGAACTGACCAAGCTGCGGGTGGCGAAATAGGCGCCGCCCGCGGGTCGGAATCGACCGTTCAACTTGACTTGCAACTTGAGGCAAGCTCGATCCCGGTTTGAGGCTTGTTCAAGCGGACACCGCGACCGCGCTACAATCCAGGCAACACCGGCGGCGCCCCCACCTCGACGCTGCTGCAGAATTGCGCGAGCTCGTCGGACAAGTTCTTCCTGCTCGCCTCGGCCTCCCAGATCGTGACCGCGTTCGACCAGATCGGCACCAATTTGAGCAAGCTGCGGGTCGCCAAGTAGGCAAGCGGCAATCCAGACTCTTGGAAACGCCCTTGGAAACGCTCTCGGAAGCGCGCCCAAAACGAAGAAAGCCCGGCCACCACGGCCGGGCTTTGTCTTCCAACTGAACGCTAAACGCGACGCTACGCGTACAACGCGTTACTTCGCCTTGCCCATGATGGACTCGAACGGCTTGTAGGTCTCCTTGGCCAGATCCGCGTACATCTCGCCGATCTTGGAGGCCTCGGCCATGAAGCCCTCATACGCGGTCTTGGCGTATTCGGTCTGAACCTCGATCGCCTTGTCGAAGGACTTGACGCCGAACATTTTCTCCAGCGCGGCGGAGCCGTCCTCGAAAGCCTTCTTCGAATAGTCGGCCATCTCCACGGCGATCGCCTGGACGCCGGTCGACAGCGCACCCATAGTCTTCAGGGTGTTGTCGACGTTCTCTTTGCCGGCCTGCTGCATATCCTCGAAAGTCTTCATCATCATCTTGAACCCCTTCCCGGCCCGTCCACTGCGGTGCCAATTGTGCGGTGCCACTGAGGCTGATGGGTCGATCCCGGGCCCCACCGGGATGATGCAGTCTATTTATAGTGCACTGCACAAAACACGTCAAGGCCGCTTTTTGCGCCGCAAAAAGATTTGGCAAGCGGAGGGGAACCCTAGTGGCCCGCAGGAGCGCCCAAGGAGTCTCGAATTCGAGCTAACCCATTGTCTTAACGATAACCAAACCTCGCCCCCACTAATGTCATAATTTATCGCAATGCCGCGCTATGGTGCCAACGAATCGCGGGGGCGGCAGACGAAAGCTAGAGTGCTCTGCACCTTAGGGTGCCAAAACCTGAACAGAGGGGTTGGGGAGAGCTGATGTTGCGTGGGGTAGCCCAGGTCCGGCGCCAGCTGTGGTGGGGCGCGTTGGGGCTTGCGATCCTTCTGGTCGCGACCGCCATCGCCAGCAGCCCCGCCGACGCCCGGCGGCGGTACCATCACTATCGGTACGACCCGCCCAAGTCCTCGATCGTCGTCGACGCCAATTCCGGCAAGGTGCTGGAAGAAAGTCATGCCGACAGCAGGCGCCACCCCGCCTCGCTCACCAAGATGATGACACTTTACCTGCTGTTCGAGCGGCTGGCGGCGGGCAAGATCAAGATGTCCACCGAGATGCCGGTGTCGGCCCACGCGTCCGCGATGGCGCCGACCAAACTGGGATTGCGGCCCGGCGAAACGCTCAGGGTCGAAGACGCCATCAAGGCGATCGTCACGAAATCGGCCAACGACGCGGCGGTGGTCATCGCCGAGGAACTGGGCGGCAGCGAACTGCACTTCGGCGAGATGATGACCGCCAAGGCCAAAGCCCTTGGCATGATGCACACCAATTACCACAACGCCTCCGGCCTGCCGGACGACCGCCAGCTCACCACCGCGCGCGACCAGGCCATCCTGGCCCGCGCGCTGCAGGATCGTTTCCCGCAATACTTCCATTTCTTCTCGATCCGGCATTTCGTGTGGCACGGCCACCGCATGCGCAACCACAATCACCTGCTCGGCCGCGTCTCCGGCGTCGATGGCATCAAGACCGGCTTCATCCGCGCCTCCGGCTTCAACATCGCGGTCGACCTTCACCGCAACAAACGCCACCTGATCGTGGTGGTGTTCGGCGGCCGCACGGCACGGGCGCGTGACGCGCGGGTGCGTCACCTCATCGGCAAATATCTCCGCCGTGCCTCGACCAAACGCACCGCGCCGCCGGTCGCCGAAGGGTCGAAGGGCAAGAAATCGGTGGCGCAACTGCCGGCGCGCGACCCGCGCGATCTACGCGACCGGGCGGAAGCGGTCGCCGTCTCGGCCGGCTCTACCGCGCCGATCAAGCCCAACCAGGTCAGGACCGTCACCGTGCGGCCGGCCACCATGCACACGGCGTCGCTCACCCCGTTGCCACTCGATCCCTATAAGCTGACGCCCGCGCCGGCGGCCAAGCTCACCACGGTCAAGACCGTCCGGCGTAGCAAGCTGCCGCCCGACCTGCCGGACCAGGCGCCCAGCCGGGCGACCGACCACGCGCCGGCCCCCGTGCGCGGCGGCGTGCCGAAGCAGAAGGTCGCCGCGGCCGCCACCGACGTACCGCTGCCGCCGAGCGCCAAAGCCAAGGGCGGCTACATGATCCAGGTGGGGGCCTTCGACGACGTGAAGGAGGCCAAGCGCCGCCTAGTGATCGCCAAGACCAAGGCGAATGACCAGCTCATCAA
>JARRQH010000094.1:0-12020 GCA_037381985.1 Pseudolabrys sp. | reverse complement strand
GTCGTCCCTCGCTCATACCGGCTCCAACGACGGCGCGATCATATGCACGCGAACGGAATTCCAGCTCACTATGAATTCATGACACAGAATCCGCAACGCTTGCTACCCTACAAAGGATAGAGTCCGCACGCTAAATTGCTGCGCTGCGAAGCCTGTCACAACATCGTACCAACCGATAACAGGCTTGGACCGGGCTGCGTTCCACAGCCGCGCAGTGTTGAAAACGTAGCGGAAGCGAGAGCGCTATTTGATGCGCTCAAGAATACTCACGTAATTTGCAACCGCGGCGCCGCCCATGTTGAAAATGCCTCCGATATCGGCATTTTTCACCTGCAAGTCGCCGGCCGTATCCGTGAGCTGCATCGCCGTCAGCGCATGCATCGACACGCCGGTGGCGCCGATGGGATGGCCTTTCGCCTTCAAACCACCTGACGGATTCACCGGTAACTTTCCGTCCTTTTGAGTCCAGCCTTCCTTGATGGCGACGGCGCCCTGGCCTTCCGGCGTCAAACCCATGGCCTCGTATTCGATCAGCTCCGCGATGGTGAAGCAGTCGTGGGTTTCGACGAACGACAGGTCGTCGAGGGTGAGACCGGAGTTCTTCAGCGCCCGCTGCCAGCCGAGCGCGCAGCCTTCGAACTTGAGAATGTCGCGCTTGGACATCGGCAGGAAGTCCTGCACGTGCTCGGCGGCGCGGAACGCGATGGCCTTGTCGAATTGGAGCGCGGTCTCGATATCGGCCAGCACCAGCGCGGCGGCGCCGTCGGAGACCAGCGAGCAGTCGGTGCGCTTGAGCGGGCCGGCGACGATGGGGTTCTTGTCGCTCTCTTTACGACAAAAGTCGTAACCGAGATCCTTGCGCATCTGCGCGTACGGGTTCCCCACGCCGTTCTTGTGGTTCTTGGCGGCGATCATGGCGAGCGCGTCGGACTGGTCACCCCATTTCTGGAAATACAGCCCGGCGATCTGGCCGAAGACCCCGGCAAAGCCGCCCTCGATGTCGGCTTCCTCGCGCACGTAAGATGCCTTGAGCAGGTTGCGGCCGATTTCCGGTCCCGGCGTCGTGGTCATCTGCTCGGCGCCGACCACCAGCACGATGCGCGCCTGGCCGGCGGCGATCGCCTTCAGCCCCTGCTGGACGGCGGCGGAACCGGTGGCGCAGGCGTTCTCCACGCGGGTGGCGCGCTTGAAGCGCAGATCGGGCGAGGCCTGCAGCACCAGCGAAGCGGTAAAATCCTGCGCGGAGAAGCCAGCATTGAAGTGCCCCAGCACAATCTCGTCGACCTCCTTGGCGGCGATACCGGCATCTTTCAGGGCGCCGTCCACGACCTTGACGATGAGGCTCTCGACCGTCTCGTCCTGGAGCTTGCCGAAGGGGCTGTGGGCCCAGCCCACGATCGCTGCCGTCATGTCCGTTCTCCCTGCGCCGGAACCCGGCGCTTCTGTCGCCACTCTTCCCGTCTACCGACCCCGATCTGGCCCGAATGCCGGACTTTTGTCGCAATGCGGTCGCATTGGGAAGAGACAAACGCCAATTACCATAATTCAAGTCGGCTCGACGCCGGCTTTGCCTCACTGGCCAAGCTTAGATAGCTTAGCGCCGTCGTCGGCGAAACCCTACGGTTTCGACCAGGCCGTTAGCGTCACACCGGACCGAGACGCCCCGTGAACCTTCGTTTTTGTCATCGTTTGTTGTTTGTCGCTTTGGCCGCGCTGAGCCTGGCATTGGGCGTCGCGAATCGCGCCCATGCCGAAGCTAAGCTGCTGCTCGACGCCGCCACGGGCAAGGTGCTGCTGGCCGAGAACGCCACCTATCCCTGGTACCCAGCCTCCACCACCAAGCTGATGACCAGCTACACGGTGCTGCGCGAGGTGCAGGAGCACAAGATCACCCTCAATACGATGATCACCATGACGCGCGACGCGGCGGCGCAGGAACCGAGCAAGATGGGCCTGCCGGTCGGCACCAAGCTGACCATCGACAACGCCTTGAAAATGTTGCTGGTGAAGTCGGCGAACGACGTCGCGGTCGCAATCGCCGAAGGGGTCGCCGGCTCGATCCCGAAATTCGCCGACCTGATGAACGCCAACGCCGCGCGGCTCGGCATGACGCAGAGCCATTTCGTCAATCCGAACGGCTTGCCGGCGGAAGAGCACTACACGTCGGCGCGCGATCTCGGCATTCTCGCGCGCGCGATCATCCGCGAATTCCCGCAATACGGCTATTTTTTCAAGATCCACGCCATCCGCTACGGCAGCCGCGTCATCCGCAATTACAAACACACGCTACTTGACCGCTTTCCGGGCGCCGCGGCATGAAGACCGGCTTCATCTGCGCCTCCGGCTTCAACCTGGTGGCCACCGCCACCCGCAACGGCCGCCGCCTGATCGCCGTCGTGCTCGGCGCCTATTCCGGGCACGACCGCACGCTGGAGGCGGCCAAGCTGCTGGAGCGCGGCTTCGACTCAACGCCGCTGTCGTGGCTGAGGCCGTCGCTCGGCACCGTCGACGCGCTGAAGCCGATCGATGCCAAGCCGCCGGACCTGCGCGACGAGATGTGCGGCGCGCACCGCCACAAGCCGCCGTCCGATAACGAAGACGACGACAGCACCACCGCCGGCAACGGCAGCGACGGCTCGACGCAAAACGGCTTCGTGCTCTCCGCCCTGCACCCGGCCAACGGCAAGTTCGTGCTGGGCCCGCCGGTCGACAGCGAGCCGCCGGTGGTCGTGTTCACCGGCTCGCCCGAGCATCCCTATTACGGGCCGGTCTACCACCGGCGCGCCAAAAAGAAGGTGCGGCACCGGGGTCACCACCGCGCCAAGGCCGTCAGGCACCACGGGTCGAAGAAGAAATCGGCAAAGAAATGAGCGACGCGAGCCAACGCATCGACCGCCGTACGCCGCCGACCCCGATCCCGCTGACCGTGCTCACCGGTTTCCTCGGCGCCGGCAAGACCACGCTGCTCAACAAGCTGCTCAAGGACCCGGCGCTCGCCGACACTGCCGTTATCATCAACGAGTTCGGCGAGATCGGCCTCGACCACCTGCTGGTCGAGTATGTCGGCGACAACATGGTGCTGCTGCAGTCGGGCTGCCTGTGTTGCACCCTACGCGGCGACCTGGTCGACTCGCTGGAGCAGTTGCTGCGTAACCTCGACAATGGCCGCTGCAGCTTCAAGCGCGTGCTGTTGGAAACCACCGGCCTCGCCGATCCGGCGCCGGTGCTGCACACGGTGATGGCACATCCTTATCTGCTGCTGCGCTACCGGCTCGATGGCGTGGTGACCGTGGTCGACGCGGTAAACGGCGCGGGCACGCTGGACACGCACGAGGAAGCGGTGAAGCAGGCTGCGGTCGCCGACCGTATCGTACTGACCAAGACCGACATTGCCACGCCCACGCAGATCGATAGCGTAACGGGGCGTCTGCACGCGCTCAACCCGGCCGCATCGATCCTCGATGCCGCCAAGGGCGAGGCTACGCCCGGCCGATTGCTGAACTGCGGGCTCTACGATCCCGAGCGCAAGATCCCGGACGTCAAGAAATGGCTGCAGGCAGAGGCTTACGCCGAACCCCACGCGCATGGTCATCACGACCACGGTCATCATCACGGCCATGGTCACGATCATAGCCACGATCACGAACATCCGGACCGCAACCGGCACGACGCCCACATCGGCGCCTTCGCACTCACCAGCGACACGGCCATGTCCGCCGGCACCCTGGAGATGTTCCTGGACCTGCTGCGCGCCAACTACGGCAGCCAGCTGCTGCGCGTGAAAGGCATCGTGAAGGTCGCGGAAATGCCGGACACGCCGGTGGTGGTGCACGGCGTGCAGCACATCTTCCATCCGCCGGCGCGGCTGGAGCGCTGGCCCGACGACGACCGTCGCACACGGCTGGTGTTCATCACCCGCGATCTGCCGGAGACGACGGTACGTGAACTGTTCGAGGCTTTTCTCGGCACGCCCGCACCCGACCGGCCGGACGCCGCGGCGCTTACGGACAACCCGCTGCTGCCGTTTGGTGGCGCGGGGCGTTAGAGCCAGATGCTTTCGCGCTGATTCTCTTCCGCCCTCATCATGAGGAGCGCTCCGCAGGAGCACGTCATCGCAAGTCGGCTATTAGCCGACTTGCGCGCCTAACAATCCGATCTCGGGTGAACCCGAGATCGGTGGACGAGGGCGACCCTCGACCCTCACGCCGCGTCGAGCGCCTGCGCCGTGCCCCGCTCGCCCGCGACCGGCATGTCCAGCCCCAAGTCCATCGCCTTGATGAGGTTTTGGATCTCCAGACGCGCCGTGACGTGCGACATGGTCAGCCGCGTGCCGTGTGTCTTCTCGTTGAGATCGTCGATTGCCGTGAGCCCGCGCGGAAAGAACGCGCGGAAGATCACGCGTTCGGCGAGACCGTCGGCACAGCGGAAATTGAGCTCCCGCGACAGCTCGTCGAGCGCCTCACCCATCAGCCGCTTGTTGTGCGAGTTGATCGAGGTCAGTCGGTTGCGCAGCACGATCCAGTCGGTGAAATAGTGGTTGTCCTCGCGCTCGCGCCGCACCTCGTCCACCATGCGCGCGTAACGGCTGGGGCCGGTCACCTGGAAAGTCTCGGGATCGACGGTGGCGAGCACGTCGAGATCGACGAAGCTGTCGTTGAGCGGCGTCACCAGGGTGTCGGCGATGGCATGAGCCGCGCGCGTCAGCGAGCTCTCGTAGCCGGGCGTGTCGATGACGATGAAGTCGCAAGTGCGCCCCAGCGCGATGACGGCGGCGGCCAGCGCCTGACGCCGCGCCCACTCGTCCTGCGTGGTTTCATCGAGGATCATGTGATTAGGGATTTCGAGCTCGCGGCCGATGCGGGCGGCCCAGGCGCGCCGGTTCTCGATGTAGTGCGAGAAGGTCTGCTGCTGGGAATCGAGGTCGATGGTGGCGACGCTCCGGCCCGCCTTCATCAACGCAACGGCAATATGCATGGCTATGGTGGACTTGCCCGATCCGCCTTTTTCGTTGGCGACGACGATGATGCGCGCGGGCGGCGCCGAACTCTCAGCTTCGAACGACATGGGCATCCTCCAATGTCTTAGCGAGGATCGCGGCGATTTATGTGACGATAAGAATTGATTCTGATTCGGCCCGCTGCCGCAAGCCTTGGTAGCAATCGACGGCACGATTCCGCGCGGGGCGTGGCAAGGATGCACAGGCGCATGAGGCGTGCGGTACCGCCCGCTTGGAGCGGAAAGCATTGAAATTGCGGTATCGCGAACGCCTCGCAGCGGGTTGTGCAAGGGCCTTGCGCCGGCAGCCCGTTCCGCCGATCTTCAGCACGAGACGCCGGATTTGCCGGCGCCGGGAAGCACCGTCATGGAACGGATTTGGCTGCGGTATTATCCGGCGGGGGTTCCCGCCGACATCGACCCGGCGTCGTGCCCGTCGCTGGTGGCCTTGTTCGAGGACAGCTTCGCCCGCTACGCCGCCCGACCCTGCTGCCGATGCATGGGACGAACGTTGAGCTATGCGAAGCTCGACGAAGCATCGCGGGCGCTGGCCGGCGAGTTGCAGGCCCGCGGCCTCGAGCGCGGCGCCCGCGTCGCGGTGATGATGCCGAACATATTACAATATCCGATTGCAATCGTCGCCATCCTGCGCGCCGGATTCACCGTGGTGAACGTCAATCCACTCTATACGTCGCGCGAGCTCGAATTCCAACTCAACGACGCCGGCGCCGAGGCCATCATCGTCCTCGAGAATTTCGCCTCCGTGCTGCAGGAGGCGCTGCCGCGAACGCCGGTGAAGCATATCATCGTCGCCAGCCTCGGCGACATGCTGGGCACGCTGAAGGGCACGCTGGTCAACGGCGTCGTGCGCCACGTCAAGAAGATGGTGCCGGCGTATCGCCTGCCGGGCGCGATCGGCTTCAACGAGGCGCTGAGAATTGGCCGCGTGCTGAAGTTCAAACCCGTGGACGTCGGGCCAGATGACGTGGCTTGCCTGCAATATACCGGCGGCACCACCGGCGTCTCCAAGGGCGCGATGCTGCTGCATCGCAACCTGGTCGCCAATGTTCTGCAGGTGGAAGCCTGGAACGGGCCGATGGTGGCGACGCCGCCGCGCATCGACCGGATCGTCATCCTCACCGCGCTGCCGCTCTATCATATCTTCGCCTTCACCGCCTGTTTCCTGTTCGGCCTGCGACAAGGGGGGGTGTGCCTGCTGATCCCCAACCCGCGCGATATCGGCGGGCTGATCAAGGAACTCGCCGGCGTGAAGGTGAACGCCTTCCCGGCGGTGAACACGCTGTTCAACGCGCTGCTGCATCATCCGGAATTTCACAAGCTCGACTGGTCGCTGCTCAAATACGCGGTCGGCGGCGGCATGGCGGTACAAAAGGCGGTGGCGGAAGCCTGGATGAAGGCGACCGGCCATCCGATCGTCGAGGGCTACGGCCTGTCGGAGACCTCGCCGGTGCTGACCTGCAACCGCGGCGATATCGACACCTGGACTGGCACGATCGGTCTTCCCCTGCCCTCGACCGATATCTCGATCCGCGACGACGACGGCAACGAACTGCCGATCGGCGAGGAAGGCGAAATCTGCGCGCGCGGGCCGCAGGTGATGGCCGGCTACTGGCGGCAGCCGGAAGAAACCGCGAGAGTCATGACCGAGGATCAGTTTTTCCGCACTGGCGACATCGGCGTCATGGACGGTGAGGGCCGCGTGCGCATCGTCGACCGCAAGAAGGACATGATCTCGGTTTCCGGTTTCAAGGTGTTCCCCAACGAGGTCGAGGACTTCGCCATGACCCACGGCAGCCTCATGGAATGCGCGGTGGTGGGCGTGCCCGATCCTCATTCCGGCGAGGTGCCCAAGCTCTACGCGGTGAAGAAGAAGATAGAGCTGACCGAACACGAGCTGCGCGAATTCCTCAAGAGCGGGCTCGCCGGCTACAAGGTGCCGCGCCACATCGAATTCCGCAAAGAGTTGCCGAAGACCAATGTCGGCAAGATCTTGCGCCGCGCCCTGCGCGAGGAGGAACCGGAGAAGGACAGGCATGACTGAAGACGCGGACGCCCCGAGCGCGGCCGACATCGTTGCCTTCTGGCGCGAGGTCGGCCCGGAAGGCTGGTTCGAGAAGAACGACGACGTTGACGCGGAAATCCGCCGCCGCTTCATGGCGCGTTACGAGGAAGCCGCCGAGGGCTGGCTTTCGGCCTGGGCGCTGAACGCGGAGGGCACGCTGGCGCTGCTCATTCTGTTGGATCAATTCCCGCGCAACATGTTCCGCGGCGACAAGCGGGCGTTTGCCACCGACGAGAAGGCGCTTTCGATCGCCAGCCACGGCATCCTCAACGGCTTCGACAGCGCCTTCGACGACATGCGCACCTTCTTCTATACGCCGTTCATGCACTCCGAGAATCTGTCGGATCAGGAGGAGGCTATCGCCTTCTACCATGCCTACGACAACGACAGCGTGAAATGGGCGGTGATGCATGCCGACATCATCCGCCGCTTCGGCCGCTTTCCGCACCGCAATGCCGTGCTCGGCCGCGCGACCACGCCGGAAGAGCAGGCCTTCCTCGACGACGGCGGCTTCGCCGGCTAGCACTGGCTTCATGGCGATCTCGGGAACGAAACATCGCACCGTCCGGCGCGGCGGTGTTTGCGCTTGACGTGTAAATCGATCGTTTTACACTGCGGTCATGACCAAGCAAAACGCGATCATCGCCGCTGCCGAAAGGGCTTTCGACCGGAACGGGTTTTCGGCAACCAGCATGGATGTCCTGGCACGGGCGGCGAAAGTCTCGAGCCGCACCCTCTACAAGCACATCGGCAGCCGGGCCGAATTGATCGACAAGGTACTCGAACTGCGGGAAAAGCACTTCTTCGACGTCTGTCGCCCCGACGACATTGGGGCGCTGTTTGCGGCGCTGGACCAATGGTATTGGTCGACCGGCGCGAACGGTTGCCTGTTCCTCCGGGCAGCGAGCGAGAACCGGTCGCTTCCTTCCGTCGCCAAAGCAATGAAGCGGCACAAGAAGAAGTTCCATGAACTCGTCGCGCGGTTGGTCGCCGACGAGATTGGCCCCAACGAGGTAGTTGCCGAGCAAATCCTCGTTCTCTTCGAAGGCGCGAACGCGGCTGCCGTTTATCGGGGCGCGCTGGCGATCGAGGCCGCCGCCGCCGCGGCGCAAGCGGTTCTTGCAGCCGCAAGAACCGCAACCGCATAGCCATGGGCTTGGGTGCGTCGGGCTTTCTGTTGATTGCCGCCTGTTATGGGCTGGCGCGCTATTCCTTCGGCCTGTTTCTGCCGGAGATCAGCGCGAACCTGTCGCTGTCTCCCGTTCTCGCCGGCATCATCGCCGGTGGGTCATTCGCCGGCTACTGCATGGCCATCCTGGTTGCGACATGGCTGGCTGAGCGCCTTGGCCCGCGCGCCGTAGTGGCATTGGCCGGACTCATTGCCGGCACGGGCCTGCTTGCCATGGCACTGTCCGAGTCGGCACCCATGCTGGCCGCCTCGGTGCTGTTCGCGGGCCTCAGCACCGGACTGGTCTCACCGCCCATGGTGGCCGCCGTAGAGATGTCCGTGAACCCGCAAAGAAGGCCGATCGTCAATACGGTAATCAACGCAGGCACGAGCGGCGGCGTGGTGCTCTCCGGCCTGGCAGCGCTCGCCCTCGGTGCTCACTGGCGCTACGCGTTCGCGCTGTTCGGCGTGATGTCGTTCGCGGTGACAATTCCCGCCTTGTTCGTCACGCCGAAAGGCGGCGGCCGGCGCGCGCCGCCGCGCCGCGTGACGCTCTCGCCGGGCCTTGTCCGGCTCATGGCCTCGGCCTTCCTGACAGGCATGGTCAGCACGGCGATATGGTCCTTCGGCGCCGTCATGACGACCCGATCGTTGGGCGCCAACGGTCAGGCAGGGCTCTTCTGGATCGTCGCCGGCGTCTCAGGTGCCGCAGGAGCGCTTGCCGGCAGCTTCACGAACAGATGGGGCGTGAATGCAGCGCATCGCGTGTTTCTGGTTCTCACAGCCTGCTCCCTCGCCATGGTGGGCCTGTCGTCGAGCGCGGCCCCTGCCCTCGTCGGCGGCGCCGTGTTTGGAACGGCCTACGTAATGCTGACCGGCATTTATCTGGTCTGGGGCATCGTCGAGATGCCGGAACGCCCGGCCGCGGGGCTAACGGTCGGGTTCCTGTCAATCGCCGTAGGGCAGATCGTCGGCGCGCCGCTGTTCGGTTCGCTTCTCGACGTCGTTCACACGAAAGACGCTGCCGTCATTTTTGCAATCCTCGCCCTGGTGACGTGCCTGATACGCGCGCCTGGCCGGACCTCGCCGCAACCGGCGCCACGATGAACGCATAATCGCTCGACCACCCGCCGGCATGTTTCCAGCGCGGCCGCTATGTTAGTGATTATTGGATGCTCCGCCATAGCCTGCACCCGCGCAGGCGGATGCGGGACATGACAGCAGGTGCCAACCGATGACCGATCTCCACGGCGTCTTTCCCTACCTAGTCTCGCCCATCGACCGCGCGGGTAACATCAAGACCGACGTGCTCGGCAGCTTATGCGACGATCTCATCAAGGCCGGCGTGCATGGGCTGACGCCGCTCGGTTCCACCGGCGAGTTCGCCTACCTCAATCGCGCGCAGCGTGAGACGGTGGTCCGCGCCACCATCGAGGCGGCGAACAAGCGCGTGCCGGTGGTCGCGGGCGTGGCATCGACCGCCACCGCCGACGCGGTCGAGCAGGCGAAAGCGTGGCAGGCGCTCGGCGCCGACGGAATCCTCGCCGTGCTGGAAGCCTACTTCCCGCTCAAGGAGACGCCGGTCGAAGCCTACTTCCGCGCCATCGCCGACGCCGTCGATATCCCGGTGGTCATCTACACCAACCCGAACTTCCAGCGCAGCGACCTCACCCTCGACGTCATCACGCGGCTCTCCGAGCACCCGCGCATCCGCTACATCAAGGACGCTTCCAGCAACACCGGCCGCCTGCTTTCGATCATGAACCGGGCGCCGCGCATGAAAGTGTTCTCCGCGTCCGCGCACATCCCAGCAGCGGTAATGCTGATCGGCGGCGTCGGCTGGATGGCTGGGCCGGCCTGCATCGTGCCGCGCGAGAGCGTACGGCTCTACGAGTTCTGCCGCACGGGTCAGTGGGATAAGGCGCTGACGCTGCAGCGTGACCTCTGGCGCATCAACGAGGCCTTCGCCCGCTTCAACCTCGCCGCCTGCATCAAGGCCGGGCTCGAGATCCAGGGTTACGCGGTCGGTGACCCCGTGCCACCGCAAATGCCGCTTTCGACTGAAGATCGTAAGGTTGTGGAAAGCATATTGGACGACGTCGCCAAACTTGAAATAGCCTGACCGCCATTCCGGGGCGCGAGCGTCTCGAAACGGTTGCATCCAACCGAATGTTAACGCCGTCTTGCTAGGCAGACCGAATGGCGACGCCGTCCCACGTCACGCGGCCGGCACGAGAGGAAGCCGCGCTGCCCGCCGGTCCCGACGCTGCGCCCACAATGGCGGCGGCGGGGCAATTCGCGCGCGTCATCGCCCGCGTCCGCGCCATCCTTTCCGACCGCAGCGACAGTCGGCTGGCGCAACTCGTGGCCGGCAAGGTGTTCCTGTTGCGGATCGCCAACGCGGTGATCGCTCTCGGCTCGCAGGTACTGCTGGCGCGCTGGATGGGCCGCTTCGAGTTCGGCGTCTACATTTACGTCTGGACCTGGGTGCTGATGATCGGCTCGTTGTCCGACGTCGGCCTTTCCACCGCGGCACGCCGTTTCATTCCCGAATATACCGAGCTCAACAACAAGGATGCTCTGCGCGGCTTCCTCATTGGCGGGCGCTGGCTCGCACTCGGCGTCGCCACCGCGATCGCCGCCGTCGGCGCCATCGGCGTGACGGTGCTTGGGCCCTGGATCGACAACTTCGCGGTCATCCCGCTCTACCTCGCCTGCGTCATCATCCCGATCACCGGCGTCAGCGCGCTGCAGACCGGCATCGCGCAAACCTACAATTGGCCGATGCTGGCGCTGGCACCGTTCTTCATCGGACGGCAGGTGCTGCTCACCGCCGCGGTCGGTGCCGCTTGGTTCCTCGGTTACGCGGTCAGCGCGACCATGGCGATGATCTTCGCCATCGTGGCGACCTGGGCGGTGACCGTCGTGCAGATCGTGCTCGTCAACCGCCGCCTTGCCGGGGTCGTGCCTAAAGGCCCGAAGACCTACGCGCCGCTCACCTGGCTCGGCACCTCGCTGCCGATCCTGGTGGTCGAGGGCTTCTACCTGATGCTGACCTACGTCGACATCATCGCGCTCGAGCGCTTCCAGCCGCCGGGCGAGGTCGCCGTGTATTACGCCGCCGCGCGCATCCTAGCGGTGGTCGCCTTCGTCTATTTCGCCATTGCCGGCGCCACCACGCACAAGTTCACGCAATACTACGTCTCCGGCAACCACGAGCGGCTGGCGAGCTTCTTCAACGAGACCATCCTCTGGACGTTCTGGCCGTCGCTTGCCGCCTGCGGGATGATCCTCATCTTCGGCAAGCTGCTGCTGTCGCTGTTTGGCGCCGGCTTCACGTCCGGCTATCTGGTGATGTTCATTCTCTCCGTCGGCATGATGGCCCGCGCCGCGGTCGGCCCGGCCGAGCGGCTGCTCAACATGCTGGGTGAGCGCAAGCAGTGTGCCGGAGTCTACGCGCTGGCCTTCGCCGTCAATCTCGGACTGTGCGTCGTACTGATCCCACGGTTCGGCATCGAGGGCGCGGCGACCGCCACCTCGACCGCGCTGGTGGTCGAATCCATCCTACTCTTCCTCATGACGCGGCGGCGGCTCGGCTACCACGTGTTCATTTTGCGCCACGCGGAGCGTTAGTGTGCACGGAACGATTGACACCAGGCTCGACGTGGAATGGCGACCGCTCGCCACCCTCGGCGATATCGTCGAGCCGTGGCAGGCGTTGACTGCGTGCGCGGTCGAGTCCAACGCCTTCTACGAGCCAGTCTTCGCGCTCAC
>JARRQH010000093.1:0-9721 GCA_037381985.1 Pseudolabrys sp. | reverse complement strand
TGGACAGCTGCTGGCGGGTCTGCAGGGCGAGCAGGTTGGCGCCTTCCTGGTTGGAGTCGGCCAGGGTGAGGTCCGAAGAGCCGGTCTGCAGGGTGTTGATCGTCGCCTTGGTGAAGTCCTGACGGACCTGCACGGTCGACAGGTTCGAGCCCAGGGCCTGCGATTCCGAGCGCAGGGTGGTCAACGCGGCGGTCAGATCGGACGAAGCCGTGTTGATGTTGGCGTTGGTGCTCCAGTTGCCTGCCGCGTTGGCGATGCTCAGGCCGGAGGCGGTGGCGTCGGTGTAGTTGACGCCGCTCACCGTGACGCTGGACTGGTTCGCGCCGGACTTTTCGTTCAGCACGACGGTCAGGTTGTCGCCACCGAGCAGGTTAATGCCGTTGAAGCCCGAGTCGCTGGCGAGCTGGCCGATCTGGCCGAGCAGTGCGGTGAACTGGGTCGACAGGCTCTTGCGGGTGGTGGTGTCGGTGGTCTGCTGGGCCTGGCTGACCAGGGCCTGCGCGGACTGCACCAGCTTCGTGATCGACGAAATGCCGTTGTTGGCCGCCTGAATCGTGTTGATGGCGGTCGACATCGAGTCGAGCAGGCCGCTCAGGTCGCTGGCGCGGTTGTTCAGGGACTGGGCGGTGAAATAGTTCAGCGGGTTGTCGAGGGCCGAGTTGACCCGCTTGCCGGTGGCAAGGCGGTTCTGGGTCTGCGTGATGAGGCTGGACGTCTGCTGCAGGTTGAGCAGGTTGGCGCGGACGCCGGACGAGAGGACGATGCCTGACATCTTAGAGGTACCTTTCTGGTCAAATTGCCTACTGGCAAGTCTTCAGGTGATCGCAAGGATCGGCACCGTCATCTCACGCACCCCCCAAATGGCGCGTAAAAAAACATGGTTAACGGTTTCTCACCCGTTCACCGTATCAATTCGCGTTGTCGTCAGGGGTGGATCGGCTGGGATGTCGCAAAGCCCTGCGCAAGAGGCATAAACGCGATGCGCGCCATGCCAGCGGCATCTGGGCATGGTTGCAAATCGTTAAGGTAATGGCGGTAATTTTCGACCTACAGGGTGCAGGACAATGGTTGGTATTAGCGCAGCAGCGTCGCTCCGTTACATCTCGCAGGGCACGGCGAGCAGTAAGTCCGATTGGCTCTCGAGCGCGCAGGCCGCGATCAAGGCCTCGCAGAACCAAGCCGGGATCATGGGCGCGCTTACGTCGCTCTCCCGAACCGGCGGCAGGGGCTCGATCGGTTCCTTTCTCTCGAGCAGCAAGACCTTCGCCGGCAATTTCGCGACCATCGCGCAGTCCAGCGTTACCAGCTACGGCAGCTACTATGCCCAGCTCGCCAATCAGAACCAGCAGAAGGCCGCGAAGGCCGCCCTGAAGAAAGCGCTCCAGGCGCTGAGCGCCTCGCAGAACAAGGTGAAGCCGAAGAATACGCTGCCGTCCTTCATGTATTTGGGCAACGGCCAGACGCTCGATACCGACAAGGGCATCCTGACCCGCCAGGACGGCACTCAGATCGACATCACCACCGGCGCCGAGGTCGTGAACCCCGCGGATATCGTGCAAATGGGCAACGGCTCATATTTGAACACCGCGACCAACATCATGACCTTGAGCGACGGCACCAAGGTCGACACCGTCACCGGTCTGAAGGTCGATACCTCGGCCTGACGCTGGGAAGGGCGCCCCGTCTTCCCGACTTGCCCGCTCACCGGCGCTTCACGCCCGGGCGCGACCTTTAGCACCCTGTTAACCACTTTCGTTCACTGTGCGTTAACGGGGGCCGTAAGCATCGAAAGAGGCCGTGCCGTGTCAAAACCAGGCAGTCCAATCACGCTCGGCGACCCTGTTCCGCTGTTCAGCGGGCATATGCTTTCCGGAGACGCCTTCGACCTGCACGTGAGTGCCGGCCGCTGGGTGGTGCTGAGCTTCCTAGGCTCGCCCGACAATCCCCGCGTCGGCGGCGAAATCGCCGCGTTGATGCAGCTCGGCGATGTCCTGAACGAAGACCATATAGTGGTGAAAGCCATTCTCACCGCACCGCCCGCGGAGATGGAGAAATACGCCGCGCTCCAGAACAAGGCTCTGTCGTTCATCGCCGACTATGACGGGGCGATCGGCCGCGCCTACGGCATGCAAGAGATGCCGGGCACCGTCGTGCTCGATCCCATGCTGCGGGCGATCGCTCATATTCCGTGGGACTATCCGCAGGGCCACGCCGAGAGCGTGGCCGGTCTATTGCGCGGCCTGCCGTCGGTGGACGACTCCGCCGGGGTGCCGCTGACCGCGCCGGCGCTGATCGTGCCGCGCGTCTTCGACTTTCCGTTCTGCGACTTCCTCATCGACTTCTACGAAAAGAACGAGAGCCAGGAGTCGGGGTTCCTCTACGACACGCAGGGTAAGACCGCAACCCTGCTCAACTATCGCCTGAAGCGACGCCGCGACGTGCCGGTGGCGCGGCCCGAGTTGCGCGACGCCATCCGTGGCCAGATGGTGCGGCGGCTGGTGCCCGAAATCGAGCGCTTCTTCCAGTTCGAGGCGACCCGCATGGACCGCTATGTGGTCTCCTGTTACGACGCCGAGGTCGGCGGGCACTTCCATCGCCACCGCGACAACGTCAACGCCGGCGCGGCGCACCGGCGCTTCGCGCTGAGCATCAATCTCAACTCCGATTACGATGGCGGCGATCTGATCTTTCCGGAGTTCGGCCGCAGGACATATCGTGCGCCCGTTGGCGGTGCCGTGTTGTTTTCATGCGGCGCGCTGCATCAGGTGATGCCGGTCACGCGCGGCAAGCGCTACGCCTTTCTGGCGTTCCTCTACGGCGAAGCCGATGCCGTCAAGCGCGAGGCCAATAACGACCGGCTGCATGAGGGCGAGGAACGCTACGATGGCGCCTGGGATCGCTTGTTCCCCGACAAGACTGGCGAGCCGGGCCAGGCGGCCTAGGCCCTGGCCGGTCAACGTAACGCAATGATCCTCCGCAAGTCCCGGTTCATCCATCAGCTTCCGCTCGGTGACGACCGCGTGCTGATCCTGCACGCGGTGAGCCAGCTCCGGCTGACGGTCGACGGCGACGTTGCCCGCGTCGTCGACTTCTTCGCCAGCCCGCGCGCCTGGCCCGACGACGCCGACGCCCTCGACGGCACCCGTCACGACCGTGCCGCGCTCATGGACTGCGTGCAGTCGCTGCAGGAGCGGGGCATCCTGACCGACGGCGATGCCGACGCGGAAATGGCGGCGGTCACCGGCAAGCTGAGTGCGACCTACGGGCGCGATCCGCTGGCTCTGGTCGACAACTACCGCCGCGCCATGAAGGAAGGCGGCGAAAGCTATTGGTCGGCCGGTGCGGCCCAGGGCCTGGCGGATTTCGCCCGCGACCGGAAACGCGTCGACGTGGTGCTGTTCGGCGATTGCGATATCCAGATGGAAGCCGACTTTCTCCGCCGCGAAGCGGACCGCCGCGGCATCGACCTGCGGGTAGCGGCCGGGTTTCCCGACGACTTCAGTCTCGTCGCCGAGCACAAGCACGACGCGGTGATCATCGGCGCGCTGCGCGCGCGCCATTCCCTGACGGCCGAGTTGTCCAGCCCCGACCAGGCGGCGCACGCCGGCTTCATCGCGGAAGCGAGCCACATCCTGGAGCAGGTGCGCCAGCGCACCGCGGCGCCGATCCTGATCGACGGCCTGCCAGAGCCGACGGTGCAGCCGCTCGGGCTCGCCGAGCGCGGCTTGCGCGGCCATCGCGCGCGCTTCCGCCTCGCCAACGTGGTGCTGACCGACCTGGTGGAGTCGTTTCCCGACGCCCACATAGTCGACGTCGCCGCGACCCTGGCCGCGGCCGGCACCGAGACCATGCTCGACGACGGGCTCGGTGGCTTCACCCACATGGGTTCGCCGGGCTGGCTGCTGCAGCGCCCCGACAGTGAGAAGCGGGCGGTGCACGATATCTTCCCCGACATGGCGCCGCTCGCCCGCGCGCTCGATGGCGATCCGTATGGCCGCGAGGCGGTGATGGCGCGCGCGCATTTGGACGCATTGTCGGTGGTGCTCGGGCTCGAGCGCAAGAAATGCGTCATCGTCGATCTCGACGGCACGCTGTGGCCCGGCGTGCTGGCGGAAACCGGCAGCCCCTTCGCCTGGGATCCGACCATCAGCGGCACGTTCTCTTACGTCGGCCTTTATTTCGGATTGCACGAAGCGCTGCTCAGTCTCAAGCGCCGCGGCGTCGTGCTCGCCTGCGTCAGCAAGAACGACGAAACGACCGTGCGCGAGCTGTGGCAATACCCCGATCATTATCCGAAGAGCCGGTTGTTGACGCCGGACGACTTCGTCACTTGGCGTGTCAACTGGAACGACAAGGTGGAGAACATCCGCTCCATCGCCGACGAGCTTGGCTTCGCGCTCGATACGTTCCTGTTCATCGACGACCACCCGATCGAGCGCGACCGTGTGCGACAGAGGCTGCCGGAAGTTGAGGTCTGGGGCGAGGACCCGTTCGCTTTGCGCCGGCGGCTGTTGGACGATCCGCGGCTGCAGGTGCCGCGCGTTACCGCGGAGTCCGCGACGCGCACCGACCTGGTCAAGGCGCAACTGGACCGCCGGCACTTGCGTGCCGAGATCGTCAACGAGGATGACTATCTCGCCTCGCTGCAGGTCGAATGCCGCATCGAGCGCCCGACGGGTGACGCCAAGCTGCAACGCATCTCCGAGCTTTTCCAGCGCACTACCCAGTTCAACGCCACTGGCCGTAAATTCGCCGTGTCGGAGCTGAAGGCGCTGCTGGCGGCGCCCGGGGCGCACGTGTTCGCCATCGAGGTGTCGGATCGCTTCGGCGACTACGGGGTGGTCGGAGCGGCGGTGATCGAAGTCGGCGAATTCACCGGTCTGGTGATGAGCTGCCGCGTGCTCGGCCTCGGCGTCGAGCACCGTTTCATGGATCACATTGTCGAGGCGCTGGCCACGGAGCAGGACGCGCTCTCGGCCCGCATCGTTAAGACCGCGCGCAACAATCCGGTGCGCAACATTTACCGCGACCACGGTTTCGTGCGCGGCGACGACGGCCTGTGGCGGCTGCCGCCGAAGCTGGCGGGTGACCGTCAGGTGGCGTAAGCGCCACCAAGTGGCCTAGGCGAGGGCGCCCGCGCGGCGCCCTGGCGGCTGTTGCAAGCCTTGCTCCCTGAAGCGCTTCACATAGAATTTTGACGTCGATGTCACACTGGCGGTGTCCAACTCGTCATGGTGTCGGAACCAATCGAAAGGAGACGATACCTATGACCGCCAAAGTCGATCCCAAAGTGGACCCCAAAGTTGATCCGATGGCTGTCGCGCCCGCCCTGATGAAGACCTGGCTGCGCACCTCGATGGCCGTGGTCTCGACCCTCGACCCGATGCTTGCGCATCTCGTCGAGATCCGCGCCTCCCAGATCAATGGCTGCGCCAACTGCATCAACCTGCATGCCAGCCTGGCGCGCGACAAGGGCGAGACCGAGCAGCGCATCTATTTGCTGTCGGCCTGGCGCGAGGCCCCGTGCTACACCGAGCGCGAGCGCGCCGCGCTCGCCTGGACCGAGGCACTGACTCGGCTTTCGGAAGAGCACACGCATGAAAGTGCCTATGAGGCCCTCAAGGCGCATTTCACCGACAAGGAGCGGGTGGAACTCACCCTGATGATCAACATCATCAACGGCTGGAACCGCATCGCTGTCGGCTTCGGCCAGTTCGTCGATCCGGCGGAGGTCAAGGCCGCCCAGGAAGCCGCCTGATGACGGGCATCGCCCATACGGACGCAGCGGAGAGCTTCGATCCGCTGCGTCCCAAGCTGATGCGGGTCGCCTACCGCATGCTCGGCTCGGTCGCCGACGCCGAGGACGTGCTGCAGGAGGCCTTCATCCGCTGGATGGGGGCCGACCGCGGCGCGGTGCGCGAGCCCGAGGCGTTCCTGCGCCGTACGGTCACACGGCTGTGTCTCGATCAGCTCAAGTCGGCGCGGCACACACGCGAGACCTACATCGGCCCGTGGCTGCCAGATCCCGTCGTCGAAGAGGCGGAGGATGAGGACGTCACCCTGCCGCTGATGCTGGCGCTGGAACGGCTGTCGCCGCTCGAGCGCGCGGCCTTCCTGCTGCACGACGTGTTCGGGCTCGCCTTCGAGGAAGTCGTGAGCACCATCGGCCGCGACGCCGCTGCCTGCCGCCAGCTCGCGGCGCGGGCGCGTACCCATGTGCGGGCGGCGCGGCCGCGCTTCCAGGTGGAGAAACAGCACGGCGTCGCATTGGCTGAGGCGTTCTTCGCCGCTTCGCGCTCGGGCGACATGAAGGCGCTATCCGAGATGCTGGCGGCCGATGTCAGCGCCCACACCGACGGCGGCGGAAAACGCCCGGCGGTGCTGAAGCCGATCGTCGGTTTCGACGCCGTGATGCAGGCGCACGAACGGCTGGCCGTCCTCTTCAAGCACAGGCCTTCGCAGTTGGTGCGCGCCGGCTTCATCAACGGCTTGCCCGGCTTCGTCACGCTGGAGGCCGACGGCGAATTGCAGACCACCGCGCTCGACATCGAGGACGGCAAGATCACGGCGATCTATATCGTGCGCAACCCGGATAAGTTGCGGCATTTGCATTAGGCGGCTGACTGCGGGAGCCCACCGGACCTGGTCAATATCGCCACAGTTGACCGCCCCGCGCGGCGGCGCATACGCTGTCGGTTCCAAGACAGCACCAGCGGCCTCGATGCCAGCTTGGGGGGGAACATGCCGACTGACAGCAAGCATCCGGAAACCATCGCCCTGCACGGCGGAAGCTATCGCGCCGATCCCGCCACCACGTCGGTGGCGGTGCCGATCTATCAGACGACGTCGTATCAGTTCAATTCGACCGAGCACGCGGCCAACCTGTTCGCGCTCAAGGAATTGGGCAACATCTATACCCGCATCATGAATCCGACGCAGGCGGTGCTGGAAGAGCGCCTGGCCCAGTTCGAGGGCGGCGTGGCGGCGCTCGCGGTGGCGTCCGGCCAGGCGGCGTCGCTGTTCGCGGTGCAGAACATCTGCCACGCCGGCGACAACTTCGTCTGCTCGACCGACATCTATGGCGGCACCTGGAACCTGTTCCAGAACACCATGAGCACCATGGGCATCGAGTGCCGCTTCGTCGATCCGTCTGATCCGCAGAACTTCGTCAAGGCGAGCGACGACAGGACGCGCTGCTGGTACGGCGAGACGCTGCCGAACCCGAAGCTCGCCGTGTTCCCGATCGCCGAGGTCGCCAAGCTCGGGCGCGACATGGGCATCCCGCTCATCATGGACAACACCGCCTGTCCGGTGCTGTGCCGGCCGCTCGAGCACGGCGCGGCCATCGTCATGCACTCGACCACCAAGTTTATCGGCGGCCACGGCACCTCGATCGGCGGCGTCATCGTCGACGGCGGCAACTTCGACTGGGAAAAGCACGCCGACCGCTTCCCGATGCTCAACACGCCCGACCCGAGCTATCACGGCGCGGTGTGGACGCAGGCCGTCAAGCCGCTCGGCCCCATCGCCTACATTATCAAGGCGCGCGTGACACTGCTGCGCGACGTCGGCGCCGCCGCTTCGCCGTTCAACAGTTGGATGCACATCCAAGGCCTGGAGTCGGTGGTGGTGCGCGTGCGCCAGCATTGCGAAAACGCCAAGGCCGTGGCCGATTGGCTCGGCAAGCATCCGAAGGTGAGCAAGGTCATCTACCCGAGCCATATGAGCGGCGAGGCCAAGCGGCGCGCCGACGCTTATCTGAAAGGTGGCTACGGCGGCCTGTGCGGCTTCGAGCTCAAGGGCGGCAGCGACGCCGGCCGCAAGTTCATCGACAACCTGAAGATGTTCTATCACGTCGCCAATATCGGCGATGCGCGCTCGCTTGCCATTCACCCGGCGTCGACCACGCACTCGCAACTCACCGAGGAAGAGCTGGCGCAGAGCGGCGCGACGCCCGGCTATGTGCGGCTATCGATCGGCATCGAGCACATCGACGATATTATCGCCGATCTCAACCAGGCGCTGGCGGCGGTATAGCGTGTCTGGACGAATCTCAGCCCGGGTAGCGCGAAAGCGAAACCCGGGCTGCTTAGCGTCTATCCGCTTGTCCGTCGGTTATCCGCTTGCGCGCCGGTCGTCGATGCCGTCGGCGACGTCCTCGCAGGCGTCGGCCAGTTCGAGGAATTCCTGCTTCTTGGCCGGATCGGTGGCCGCCTGAGCGAGCTTCTTATAGCGCTCGGCTTCCTCGCGATAATAGTCGGAATTATGATTGCGCATGCGATGGCCCTCGGCTGTCGCGCATGGCCTTAATGTAGCAAACGGTTCGGTTGGGGCGAAGTGAAAACCAAGGACGGTATGATAGGCTATGCTGCGGGTTTAGCTGCGCTCCACCCGGGCTACAGCCGATAGCCTCTACCCCCCTACAAACTCCTACTCACCGCCATCGGCTGCGCCGCCCGCGCGTTCGGCGCGTTGGCGCGGCCGCTTGCGCCGTAGGTCGAGGGCGTGCGCTTCCGGGCGAGCTCGCCGGACACGCCGCGGATGATGCCTTCCGACACCGCGTGCGCCGTCGCCAATACGGTGAGGTTGGTCTGCAGCAGGCTCTGGAAACGGTCGTGGCGCGCGCGCAGATCTCTCATCGTGTCCGGCGCCAGGCGCGCGACGATGGTGCTTGCCGCTTTCAGCCGCGCGCTCTCGGCGGCGTAGGTGCGCGCCAGCTCGGACTTGGTTTGCTCGAGCGCGAGCGCCGCGCGCAGATGGCCGGCGCGCAGGTGCTCGGTCTCGGTCTCGACGGTGTCGATCAGCCGATCCAGGATGTCGGACATGGTCTCGACGGCAAGCGCGGCGTCGGCGGCATTGGCGATGGCCGGCGTTTCCGCGGGCGCATTTGGCTCTGCGGCGGCGTTCATTGCGCATTCTCCTGGTGGCTGAGCAGCGTCTTGTAGACGTCGTTGGCGATGCCGACGCCGCCGGCGTGGGCGAACGACTTGGCGAAGCTCTGGGTCAGGAACGAGCGCCACACGCCGGCCGCGCCCTTGCCGCCGAACGGACCGTCGCCGTCGATGCCGGTGTACATCTGCTGGAACATGGAATTGAGGAACACGGCCTCGAAGTCCTCGGCGGTCTTGCGCGCCGTGGACTTGCTCATGGTCCCGTGCGGCGTCGCCTGCTGATTGATGGCGTTGGCCATCATCAGGTCCGAGGGCCGCAGGCCGGGCGGGGGCATGGTGACGCTGTCCATCACATCACCACGATGTCGGCTTGGATGGCGCCGGCCGCCTTGATCGCCTGTAGGATGGAGATCAGGTCGCGCGGGCCGATGCCGAGGGCGTTGAGGCCGTCGACCAGTTGCTGCAGCGACACGCCGTTCCTGACCACGGCGAGGCGCTTGCCGTCTTCCTGCACGCCGATCTTGGTGCGGTTCACGGTGGTGGTCTTGCCCTTGGAGAACGGCGCCGGCTGGCTCACCTGCGGCGACTCCGTGATGGAGACCGTGAGGTTGCCCTGCGCCACCGCGACGGTCGACACCCGCACGTTGTTGCCCATGACGATGATGCCGGAACGTTCGTCGATCACGATCTTGGCGGCTTCGTCGGGCTCGACGCGCAGCTGCTCGATGTCGGTCAGCAGCTGCACGACGTTGCCTTTATAGCTCTTCGGCACCTTGAGGCTGATGGTGGAGGGGTCGAGCGGCTCGGCGGTCGGGGCGCCGATGAAGTCG
>JARRQH010000092.1:0-9796 GCA_037381985.1 Pseudolabrys sp. | reverse complement strand
TTGCCGTCGGCCAGGCAGTCGACGTCCACTTCGGTGGCGTCGCTGAGATAACGGTCGATCAAGAGCGGGCTCTTGGCCGACACGATGAGCTCGCTCGGCCGGTCGAGGTCGCCGGCGAGACGCGCCACGTAGCGGTCGAGCTGCGCATTGTCGCGCACGATCTCCATGGCGCGCCCGCCTAGCACGAAGGACGGCCGGATCACCACGGGATAGCCGATGTTCTCGGCAATGGCGCGCGCCGCGCCCGGCGAGGTGGCGATGCCGTTCTCGGGCTGGCGCAGCTTGAGCTTGTCGAGCAGGTGCTTGAAGTGGTCGCGGTCCTCGGCGAGATCGATGGCCTCCGGCGCGGTGCCGAGGATCGGCACATTGGCCGCTTCCAGCGGCCGCGCCAGCTTCAGCGGCGTCTGGCCGCCGAACTGCACGATGACGCCGTGCAGCGTACCCTTGGAGCGCTCGGTATCGATGATTTCCAGCACGTCTTCCGGCGTCAGCGGCTCGAAATAGAGCCGGTCGGAGGTATCGTAATCGGTCGACACCGTCTCCGGATTGCAGTTGACCATGATGGTCTCGTAGCCGGCCTCGTTGAGCGCGAAGGCGGCGTGGCAGCAGCAGTAGTCGTATTCGATGCCTTGGCCGATGCGGTTGGGCCCGCCGCCGAGGATGATGACCTTCTTCTTGTCGGAGGGCGCCGCCTCGTTCACCGCCGTGCCGGCGAACGGCGCCTCGTAGGTCGAATACATGTAGGCGGTCGGCGAGGCGAATTCGGCCGCGCAGGTGTCGATGCGCTTGAACACCGGCCGCACGTCGAGCGCGCGCCGCTGCTGCGTGACCGTCTCGGTGGGCGTTCCGGTGAGCTTGCCGAGGCGGGTGTCGGAAAAGCCCATGGCCTTGAGCCGGCGGAACGGACCCGGGGTCGTCGGCAGGCCCTTTGCCTTGATCTGGGCCTCGGTGTCGATGATGCCGCGCAGTTCGGCCAGGAACCAGGGGTCGATGCGGCAGGCGTTGTGGATCAATTCGTCGCCGGCGCCCAGGCGCATGGCCTGCGCCACCTTCAAGAGCCGGTCCGGTGTCGGCGTGCCGAGGGCGGCGCGGATGGCATTCTTGTTCTCGGTCTCGCCGACGTTCTTTTCGGGGTCGTAGCCTTCGATGGTGATCTCGTCGAGGCCGGTAAGGCCGGTCTCTAGCGAGCGCAGCGCCTTCTGTAGGCTCTCCTGGAAGGTGCGGCCGATGGCCATGGCCTCGCCCACCGATTTCATCGAGGTGGTGAGCGTCGGCTCCGAGCCCTGGAACTTCTCGAAGGCGAAGCGCGGGATCTTGGTGACCACATAGTCGATGGTCGGCTCGAACGAGGCCGGCGTGGCGCCGCCGGTGATGTCGTTGGCGATTTCGTCGAGGGTGTAGCCGACCGCCAGCTTGGCGGCGACCTTGGCGATCGGGAAGCCGGTCGCCTTCGACGCCAGCGCCGAGGAGCGCGACACGCGCGGATTCATCTCGATGATGACCAGCCGCCCGTCCGCCGGGTTGACCGCGAACTGCACGTTGGAGCCGCCGGTCTCGACGCCGATCTCGCGTAGCACCGCCAGCGAGGCGTCGCGCATGATCTGGTATTCTTTGTCGGTCAACGTCAGCGCCGGCGCCACCGTCATCGAGTCGCCGGTATGCACGCCCATCGGATCGATGTTCTCGATCGAGCAGATGATGATGCAGTTGTCGTTCTTGTCGCGCACCACCTCCATCTCGTATTCTTTCCAGCCTAGCACCGATTCCTCGACCAGCACTTCGCTGGTGGGAGAGGCGTCGATGCCGCGCTCGATGATGTCGATGAACTCGGCCTTGTTGTAGGCGATGCCGCCGCCGGTGCCGCCGAGCGTGAACGACGGGCGGATGATCGCCGGCAGCCCGATATCGTCGAGCGCTTCCAGCGCCTGCGGCAGCGTCTTGATCTGGTGCGAGCGCGGCGACGGCAGGCCGATCTTGGTCATGGCCTCGCGGAACAGCTCGCGGTCTTCGGCCTTGTCGATGGCTTCGGCGGTGGCGCCGATCATCTCGACGCCGAACTTCTCCAGCGTGCCCATCTTGCGCAACGACAGCGCGCAGTTGAGGCCGGTCTGCCCGCCCATGGTGGGCAGCAGGGCGTCGGGGCGTTCCTTCTCGATGATCTTGGCGACGATCTCGGGCGTGACCGGTTCGATGTAGGTGGCGTCGGCGAGATCGGGATCGGTCATGATCGTCGCCGGATTGGAGTTCACCAGGATGACCCGGTAGCCCTCTTCTTTCAGCGCCTTGCAGGCCTGCGTGCCCGAATAGTCGAATTCGCAGGCCTGGCCGATGACGATCGGCCCGGCGCCGATGATCATGATCGATTTGATGTCTGTGCGTTTAGGCATCGGTTCCCGGTAAATCGGCACAAAAAAAGGGCGCGCTCACGCGCGCTTTCAGGCTAAGTGGGTACTGGTCAGCCGCCCGGAAAGCGCGCCCTTTCAAGAGCGCTCGCGGCCTGACGCAAAACCGGTGTCCACTTTTGCTGGCCGCGCGCAGGCGCTCCCCCGGATCGCGTCGAGGGGCGACCCCCGCGCGCGAGGGCGGTCTTAGACCAGATTCGACGGGTAGGGAAGGGCGCCCAGGCGCGATCCACCGGGGACGGATTTAGGGGCTGATGGTGGGATTTCTACCCCGATTCAGCCAGTTCGGAAGGGGCCGGGGGCATCGCCCGTCTTTGTGCTGGCGCGCTACGATGGGCACCCTCCGCGGAGCGAAGGGTGGCTTGCCAACCGAAGCGGCCTTGGTCCTTGTCGCCCGTCTGCGCTCGGACGAGCACCTGCTACGCGAAGGCGGGTGGAGGCCCGGCCTGGAATCGAACCAGGCTGTGAAGACCATGCGCGGTTTCTGCGTCGCCACTCCGCCACCGGGCCGGGACCAGTCTTAGGCCGATGGGTCTTGATGGAACGTATACAGGCGCGTGCGTGCCGGCGCAGAGGTGGCTGCGGTTAACGCCGGGTTACCGGCAGCTGTTCCGTCGGCTTCCACAGCGTCAGCAAGGGCCCCTTGGCGCCGAACAGCGGATCGCTTTCCGGCAGCGGGACGTTGGCGATGGCGTCCAGCGTGCGGTCGTGCTCGGCCGGCCGGCTGTGCAGTAGATCGTAGCGGCCATTGCCGGGATAGCCGCCGACCACGCTGAGGTTCCCGGCCCCCGAGAGGCGCTGATGGCCGGTGCCCGCCGGCAGCACGATCACGTCGCCGGTCTTGAGTTCGACTTCTTCTCCGTTCGCGCCACCCAGGCGCACGCGTGCGATGCCGCGCGCGATGCCGAGCGCCTCGTGGGTCCCGGAATGAAAATGCGGATAGGGAAAGATGCCGTCGCGCCAGAGCCCGTGGCCCCAGCCGTTCGCCATGAATATCCGTTCGATCTCCGCTTCCGGATCGCGTGCCTTGGCCATGTCGACGGCGTCGCGATAGAGAAGCACCGGCAGCGTCGGATTGTTCGGCACGCTGCCGTCGTCGGCAAACGTAAAAGTGAGAGGCTCGGTCGTCATTGCGATTTCCGGACCGTTGAATAGACAAAGATATTTCCGCGCCCGACCTTCCGGATCGCGGCGGAAGCGAATTTAAAAATATTAATCTTATGGTGTGGGCGTTTCGTTGAGGTAGCTCAAATGTTGCACACACCGTTCCGCCGTCCGGCGGGGCGCCCTCAGCGCCGGGCCTGCCGCATCATGTCGACGAAGCGGGTGAACAGGTAATGCGAATCACGCGGGCCTGGCGAGGCTTCCGGATGGTACTGCACCGAGAACACCGGCTTGTCCTTGAGCGCGATGCCGCAATTGGAGCCGTCGAACAGCGACACATGCGTTTCCGTCGCGTTCGCCGGCAGCGATTTGCCGTCGAGCGCGAAGCCGTGGTTCATCGAGGTGATTTCGACCTTGCCGGTGGTGAGGTCCTTCACCGGATGATTTGCGCCGTGGTGGCCCTGGTGCATCTTCTGCGTTTTGCCGCCGACCGCGATGCCGAGCATCTGGTGGCCGAGACAAATTCCAAAAGTCGGCGTGCCCGAATCGACGATCTTCTTGATCACCGGCACCGCGTATTCGCCGGTCGCCGCCGGATCGCCGGGGCCGTTCGACAGGAAAACCCCATCCGGCTTGAGCGCCAGGATGTCCTCGGCCGCGGTCGCGGCCGGCACCACCGTGACCTTGCAGCCGGCGCCGGCGAGCAGGCGCAGGATGTTGCGCTTGATGCCGTAGTCGATGGCGACCACGTTGAATTCCGGCTTGTCCTGGCGGCCGAAGCCCTCGTTCCACTCCCACGGCGTCTCGTCCCAGGTGAAGCGCTGGGCGCTGGTCACCATCGGCACCAGGTCCATGCCGACCAGGCCCGGCCAGGCCTTGGCCTCCCGTTTGAGCGCGGCGAGGTCGAATTTGCCGTCGGGGGCGTGCGCGATCACGGCGTTGGGCATGCCCTTCTCGCGGATCAGCGCGGTCAGCGCGCGGGTATCGATGCCGGCGAGCCCCACGATGCCGCGCGCCTTCAGCCAGGCATCGAGGTTGCGCTTGGCGCGATAGTTCGAGGGCGCGGTGATGGCGGAATGCAGGATCACCCCGCGGGCGCCGGTCGCGGCCGCCATATTGACGGTCTCGATGTCTTCGTCGTTGGTGCCGACGTTGCCGATGTGGGGGAAGGTGAAGGTGATGATTTGCCCGGCATAGGAGGAGTCGGTGAGGATCTCCTCGTAGCCGGTCATGGCGGTGTTGAAGCAGACCTCGCCCACGGCCTGGCCGGTGGCGCCGAGCCCGAAACCCTCCAGAACCGTGCCGTCGGCCAGCACCAAAACGGCCGTGGGGGCGGGTTCGTCCCAAGGGCCGGTCAAAATCGCTTGCGTCTGGGTCATAGGCCCTTAGTTGCGTATTATAAGGGCCGAAGCAAGGGGCCGCCGGGTGCCGCCCCCAGGATCGAAAAACGTTACCGGAAAGGGGTTCCGCCCGTGCTGCGCGACGACATCAACACCGCCCTGAAAGAGGCGATGAAGGCCAAGAACGAACGCGCGGTGTCGACCCTGCGCATGGTCAATTCCACGTTGAAGAATGCCGACATCGAGGCACGCGGATCGGGCAAGCCGGCGCTCGGCGACGCCGAGGTCGTCGCTGCGCTGCAAAAAATGGTCAAGCAGCGGCAGGAATCGGTCGAACTCTACAAGAAGGGCGGCCGCGATGACCTCGCCAAGCAGGAGCAGGAAGAGATCGAGATCATCTCCGGCTACCTGCCCAAGCAGATGTCGGAGGGTGAAATGACGGCCGCCATCGAGGCTGCCATCGCCGAAACCGGCGCGGCGAGCATGAAGGACATGGGCAAAGTCATCGGGAGCCTGCGCGCCAAGCACGCCGGCCAGATGGACATGGGCAAGGCGAGCGCGCTGGTGAAGGCGAAGCTGCTGGGCTGACGGCCGGCCCCGATCAGGACTCTGGCGCCGGCCCTTGTGTAACGCTCTTGCGCCATTTGGCGCGCAATCGGGCGGGCCGTTCAGGATAACGCGCGTCGAGGAATTCCGCCGTCAACACCCGGTCGGTGCGGAAGTGGCGGAAGTCGTTGCGCAACTCGCACCAGGCGATCAGCAGCCGCACCGTATCGAGATAGCCGACCGCGATCGGCCAGATCGTGCGCTCGCTCTCGCGGCCGGCTTCGTCCCGGTAATGCAACGCGATCTTGCGCCCGGCGTGGATCTGCATGCGCACCTGCGCCATGTCGATGGCGTCCTGTTCTTTCTTCCAGGACGGCGGCGCGCCGGTGGCGGGCTCGAGCGCATAGGGCCTGAGCTTCTCCGGGACGGATGCGGCGATCTTCGCGATCAGGTCGAGCGCGGCGCGGGCGAGCGCCGGCTCGCCGCGGCTCGACACCCACTGCGCGCCAAGCACCGCCGCTTCGATCTCGTCGGCGGTCAGCATCAGCGGCGGCAGGTCGAAGCCGCTCTCCAGCACGTAGCCGATGCCCGCCTCGCCGCGGATCGGCACGCGTTGGCCCATCAGGTCGGCGATGTCGCGGTAGACCGAGCGTTTCGACACCTCGAGCTCGGCCGCGATGGCGTCCGCCGTCACCGGCCGGCGAGACCGCCGCAGGATTTGGATGATCTGGAAGAGTCGGTCCGCGCGCCGCATGGGGGAGAACCTAGCCGCCTGCTGCTGACACCATGTTGGCAGTAGCATGGCAGTAGGGAAGGGCTCCAACAAGGAGCTATGTCATGCCCTCTTCACCGACGATCACGCTGTTTGTTTTCGGCCCTTTCTTCGGGCTGCCGGAAGCCAGCCCCTTCTGCACCAAGACGGAAGTCCAACTGAAGATGGCCGGCCTGCCGTACCGCAAGGAAACGGCCACGCCGGAGGACTCGCCCAAGGGTCAACTGCCGTTCATCGAGGACGAGGGCGAGCGCATCGCGGACTCGCACTTCATCCGCGCTCACATCGAGCGCAAATACGGCGTCGATCTCGACGAGGGTCTCGACGCGGCCGCGCGCGCGCAAGCCTGGGCGGTCGAGCGCATGCTGGAAAATCATTTCAACTGGGCGGCCAACTATGCGCGCTGGATCATCCCGGCCAATTTCGACATCGGGCCGGCGCATTTCTTCAACCATGTGCCGGAGCCGATGCGGGATAAGGTCCGCGACGAGGTGCGCGGTCGGGTCGCCAACCGGCTGTTCGAGGTCGGTATGGCGCGTCACACGCCGGACGAGATCGTCGACCTCGGCGACCGTTCGCTTGCTGCGCTGTCTGCGCTGCTCGGCGACAAGTCGTATCTGATGGGTGAGCGCCCGAGCGGCGTCGATGCGACCATGTTCGCCATGCTCGCCGCCATCCTGACGCCGTTCTTCGACTCAGGTCTGCGGCGCCGGGCCGAGAGCTATCCCAACTTGGTCGCCTACACCGACCGGCTGATGAAGCAGTACTATCCCGAGCATGTATGGCAGGGCGCCCTGGCGGCGGCGTGAGCATTCTTGCGGTCGTTCCGGGGCGCCCGTTGCCACGTTGGAGCGTGTGCACCAACTTCGGCATTCGTTCATTGCTGCAAGTCGGGTAAATCCGACTTGCAGTGACAAGCCCGACGATGACGGGCCGACAGATTACGCCCGCTCTTTCTTCTTTTTCTTCTGCTCCATGTAGGAGCGCAGCACCGCGTTCATGCGCCGCTGATAACCGTCGCCTTCGGCCTTGAAGTAGTCGAGCACGTCCTCGTCGACGCGAATGGAGATCGGCTTCTTCTTCGGCGGGATGACGAGGACGGCATCGCCCCAGTTCCAGTCCTCGCTAAAGTCGGGATCGTTGGCGATCTGGGCTTCGATCTCAGCATCGGTTGTTTCACGCAGCCGCTTCAGGTCGGTCATGCTCTTGCGGCGCTCAAGATGGCCGTCCGGATGCTCGATGATATGCGTTCCGTCAGCCAGGTTGGCGACCAACGTGACAATGTGTTCTTTTTCTTGCTTCTTCTTCTTAGCCGTCATATCGTTCTCATTCGTTTCGTCGTGCGGCCCGCGCCGAGATGATTCGAATCTTTTCTCCGCGCCGCGTGAAGACCACCGCAATCAGTCGGCCGCGAAACATGCCGATCGACAAGTATCGCTCTTCACCTGAGTCGGTTGTCGATCGATAAGTGCGCTGGTTCGGGTCGTCGAAAACCTCGGTCGCATCGGCGAAGTCGATCCCATGCTTTTCGATATTCGAACGGCGCTTGTTGTCGTCCCATTCGAATGCCGAAAACGGATCGCTCACGGCCAATCATCACATTCTGTGAGCCACAATCCGTACTGTATATACAATCGTATATCGAAACGATCAAGGGCGACGCGGCTTGTCCCCCTCTGTGGATAACACGGAAAAGGCCCGGATTCCGGCGCCTGACTATGGTCAGGCGGCCCCGCCCCGGAAAACCTGCTTTCGTCGGCTTATGATAGAGGGACCGATTCGCCCCGAACCGACGAACCGAAATCCGCGCCTGAAAGGCTGCACCTCGCGCCATGCGCTTCACGCCCCAGTTTCTCGAAGAGCTGAAAGCCCGGCTTCCGGTTTCGGAAGTCGTCGGCCGGCGCGTGAAGCTGACCCGCTCGGGCCGCGAGATGAAGGGCCTGTCGCCGTTCAACAAGGAAAAAACGCCGTCCTTCTTCGTGAACGACCAGAAACAGGCGTGGTTCGATTTCTCCTCGGGTAAGAATGGCAGCATCTTCGACTTCCTGATGCAGACGGAAGGTTTGTCGTTCCCGGAAGCTGTCGAGCAATTGGCCAATCTCGCCGGCATGCCGCTGCCGAAGGTCTCGCGCGAGGACGAGGTGCGTGCGGCGCACCGCAAGAGCCTCTACGAGGTGATGGAACTCGCCGCTAAATTCTTCGAGGCGACGCTCGCGGCGCGCAGCGGTGCCAAGGCACGCGGCTATCTCGCCGACCGCGGGCTCGATCCGGCGATCCAGCACAAGTTCCGCCTCGGCTACGCGCCGTCCGAGCGTTTCGCGCTGAAAGAGCATCTGGGCAATCAGGGCGTGCCAGTCGAGGACTTGGTGGAGGCCGGCCTGCTGATATCCGGCAACGATATCCCGCTGCCCTACGACCGCTTCCGCGACCGGGTCATGTTCCCGATCACCGATATCCGCGGGCGCATCATCGCCTTTGGCGGCCGCGCGCTGGAGAAAGACGTTCCGGCCAAGTACCTGAACTCGCCGGAGACGCCGCTCTTCCACAAGGGCGCCAACCTCTACAACCTCGCCAGCGCCCGCCAGGCTGCTTACGCAGGCAAGTCTACGCAGTCTGCGCAAGAAAATGTCGGCCAGCCGGTGGTCGTGGTCGAAGGCTATGTCGACGTCATTGCCATGGTGCGCGCGGGCTATGACGCCGCCGTCGCGCCGCTCGGCACCGCGCTCACCGAGGACCAACTCACGCTGCTCTGGAAGATGACCGATGAGCCGGTGCTCTGTTTCGACGGCGACGGCGCGGGCTTGCGTGCCGCTTTTCGCGCGGTCGACATCGCGCTGCCGCGGCTTGCGCCCGGCAAGAGCCTGAAGTTCGCGTTGCTGCCGGAAGGCCAGGATCCCGACGATCTGGTGCGCTCGTCCGGCCCCGAAGCGGTGCGCGAGGTGATCGGCGCCGCGCGCCCGCTTGCCGCCATGCTGTGGGCGCGTGAGACCGAAGGCCACACCTTCGACACGCCGGAGCGGCGCGCTGCGCTTGAAGCGCGCATCAACGCGGTGACGGGGGCAATCGCCGACGAATCCGTGCGCAAATACTATCGCCAGGATTTCAACGAGCGGCTGCGGACGTTCTTCGCCCCGGCGCAAGGCGCGGGCAATGGGCACGGTGGCCCCGGCCGCCGCTCGAACTGGGGCGGGCAGGGCGGACGCCAAGGGTACCAAGGGTACCAAGGACAGCAGGACTGGCGCTCGTCGCGCAACGGGGACTGGCGCGGCCGCCCCGGCCAGCGCCAGCCTGGCAACGGTCGGCCCGGCGGGCCCTACGTGGTGATGAGCCAGCAGCTTGCCGCGAGCCCCGTCTACCGTGGTCACCGCAGCGTGCTATCGTTGCGCGAGGCCCTGATCCTGCAGGCCGCGCTCAACCACCCCTGGTTGCTGCACGATCACATGGAGGAACTGGCCGCGCTTGAGTTCCGCCATCCGGAGGCCGAGAAACTGAAAGGTGCCCTGATCGACATCGCCGCCCATGCCGCCGCCGAGGACGCCGAAACCCTGCGCGCGGAACTCGAAGGGCGCGGCCTGGGGCCCCTGGTCGCGCGGGTGACGGCCGCCATCACCACGGTCTCTGTCTGGGGCACC
>JARRQH010000091.1:0-9854 GCA_037381985.1 Pseudolabrys sp. | reverse complement strand
CCCTGGCGCACGTTGGCGACGCCCTCGATGCCGAGCGAGTGCAACGCGCCCTCGATCGCCTTGCCTTGCGGATCGAGGATGCCGGTTTTGAGTGTCACGGTGACGCGGGCTTTCATGGGTTTACTCTCATCCGTCGTCCTGAGGAGTGAGTCGCGCAAGCGGCAAGCCACCGCAAGTCGGCTATAGCCGACTTGCTTACCTCAAATCCGATCTCGGATAAATCCGAGATCGGTGGACGGTCGGCCGCCAGCCTTCGAGGGCCGCCTTCGGCGGCCACCTCAGGATGACGGACTAACGTTAGCTCTTCACCAGCACTGGGCCGGCGCCGCGCGGCGGCTCGCCCTCGTTCATGATGCCGAGCCGTTTGGCGACCTCGGTATAGGCCTCGACCAGCCCGCCCATATCGCGGCGGAAGCGGTCCTTGTCGAGCTTGTCGTTCGACTTCATGTCCCACAGCCGGCACGAATCGGGGCTGATCTCGTCGGCCACCACGATGCGCATGAGGTCGTTTTCCCACAGGCGCCCGCATTCCATCTTGAAGTCGACCAGACGGATGCCGACGCCCAGGAACAGGCCGGACAGGAAGTCGTTGACGCGGATGGCCAGCGCCATGATGTCGTCGATCTCCTGCGGGCTCGCCCAGCCGAACGCCGTGATGTGCTCCTCCGACACCATCGGGTCGTTGAGCGCGTCGTTCTTGTAGTAGAATTCGATGATCGAGCGCGGCAGTTGCGTGCCTTCTTCGATACCCAGGCGCGTCGACAGCGAGCCGGCGGCGACGTTGCGCACAACCACTTCCAGCGGGATGATCTCGACCTCGCGGATCAACTGCTCGCGCATGTTGAGCCGGCGGATGAAGTGCGTCGGCACGCCGATGTCGTTGAGGTGCTGGAAGACGTACTCGGAGATCCGGTTGTTCAGTACACCTTTACCCTCGATCACCTCGTGCTTCTTGGCGTTGAAGGCGGTGGCATCGTCCTTGAAGTGCTGGATCAGCGTCCCCGGCTCCGGACCTTCGTAGAGGACCTTCGCCTTGCCTTCATAGATTCGACGACGGCGGCTCATAGGCGTGTACCGTGTTGTATGAAAATCCATCGGGTTTGCCGTGGCTCCTATAGAAACATTTACGAATCCGCGGCGCATCCCCGGAAAAGAAACGCGCTTCCCGCGCGTAACCGCTCCGGAGCATGCGGTCAACCTAGCCGATCGGTCGGGGCAGTACAATCGCGGTCAACGGGCGTTTCCACCTCGCATTTTTGCCGCATTGGCGGGACCTATGTTGCCTTGACCGGTATCCGACGATATGCAGGGCGCCATACATATGGGGCGACTCGACCGGTCGCAAGCAACGAGTCTTGAGCGAGGGCGGCATGACGGCGTTCGATAAGCGCGAAGAAGGCTTCGAGAAGAAATTCGCGCACGACGAGGAATTGCGTTTCAAGGCGACAGCCCGGCGTAACAAGCTGCTGGGTTTCTGGGCGGCCGAGCTCCTGGGCAAGACCGGGCCGGACGCCGAGGCCTATGCCAAGGAGGTCGTGCTGTCCGACTTCGAGGAAGCCGGCGACAACGACGTGGTCCGCAAGGTCGTCAAGGACCTCGAGGGCAAGGGCGTCAGCGAACAGGATATTCGCGCCAAGATGGCGGAGCTGCTGGGCCAGGCGGTCGAGCAGATCCAGGCGGGAAAGTAAGACCGGCTGTCGTTCCCGCGACGGGGGGCTGCATGTCGCATCGAGCGGGGCCGGTCCTCGGCCACGTACAAGTGATCGTGTGAGCATTTCATGACCCAAGCCCCCTTCCCCCTCGCCCGGGCGCTGCGCGCCGGCGAAACCGTCTTTTCCGGCTGGAGTTCCATGGCCTCGCCGCACGCCGCCGAGACCCTCGGCCGCGACGGCTTCGCCGCGGTGGTGCTCGACGGCCAGCACGGGTTGTGGGACCCGGGCACGATCGCCGCCGGCATCGCCGCCGTGCATCATGCCGGCGCCGCCCCCCTGGTGCGGGTGCCGCTCAACGATTTCGCGCTGGTGTCGCGCGCGCTCGATTTCGGCGCCGAGGGCATCATCGCCCCCATGATCAACAGCGCGTCGGACGCGAAGCGCTTCGCGGCCGCCGCCAAGTATCCGCCGCTCGGCGAGCGTAGCTGGGGCCCGCACCGCGCCATGGCGCTGCAGGGACTGACCGTCACCACCGACTACCTGCGCGACGCCAACGCCGGCACGCTGACGCTGGCCATGATCGAGACGCCGACCGCCTTGAACGACGTCGAGGACATCGCCGCAACCGACGGCATCGACGCGCTGTTCATCGGCCCCTACGATCTTGCCACCTCGCTCTCCGGCGGCGCCGCCCAGGACGTGACCGCGCCGGAAGTGGAGCGCGCCATCGACCAGATCTGCGCCGCTGCGGTGAAGGCCGGCAAGATTCCCGGCGTCTATGTCCGCGACGCCGAGCGCGCCGTGGCGATGGCCAAGCGCGGCTTCAAGTTCATCACCATCGGCAGCGACTTCGGCTTCCTGCGCGCAGGCATCGCGGCGCAGATGAAGGTCCTCAAGGGCTAGCGCGGCTTACTTCAGGCTGATGCGGTAGTTGAAATTGCCGCTGGCGCTCAGCCTCGGCTGCCGGTTTCCATAGCCAGGGGTCATCCGCATGCTGACGTTGATTCCCTCCAGCCGGCAGTCGCTGGCGATCGTCGCGCGCAACATATCGCACTCCTTGCCGGCGCTCTCGTAAAGCATCCGGCGAGCATGTTCTTGTGCCTTCATCGACGCATCGCTGTCGTCGAGGGGTGCCGGCACAAAAAAGCTCATGCTGACCCTCACCCGCACATCGCTCTTAAAGGCGGAGGTGGCCGGGCCATGATCGATGACGATCCGTTCGCCGGCGGCCGCCGACGCGGATACCAGCAGCATGAGCGGGACGGCGGCGAGAGCGGGGCGCAACATCGGTTGTCTCCTTCCTAGGTCTTCCTGGGTCGCCACGCGATCTAACAGCAACGTGTTGCCGCTCGGTTGCGGGGAAGGCCCATTGCGCCACGCGCGGGTTTACGTGGCGGTAACCAACCCGGACCGCTTCAGCCGAGGGCTTGTGCCAAGCGCTCCAGCACCGGCGCCAGATCCGCCTCCACGTCCGCCGCCCTCACTTCGATCACGCGATAGTCGCGCGCCTCCAGATAGGCCCGTTTCTCGGCGCGGCCTTTGACGGCGTCATCGGTTTCCTCAGCCGGCACCAAATCGATCACGCATTTGAGCGGAAACGACACGAAGTCGGTGATGTGCGGTCCGACCGGCACCTGGCGCTTGAAGCCGCGGCCGGCAAAGCGCCGGTCGTTCGTGAGCGCCTGCCACAAGCTTCGCTCGGCTTCGGTCGGGTTGCGCCGGAGCAACCGCGCCAGCCCGCGCACCGGCCCGCGCTCGCCCGGCACCCGGCCCGACCCGTGCTCGGCGATCAGATCGCGCAAACGCTGCGCCTCCTCGCTGTCGAGCACGCCGCCGCGCGCCGGCCCCTTGCGCCCCTGCGCGATCGCCGTGACGACGCCGTGCAGGGTGCGGATGTCCTGCTGCGTCGGGTTCATGCGTCGGAAGATGTTGTGCAGGTTGATGGTCATGGTGCCGCGCTTTTCTTCCGGCCGGAAGAACTCGACCTTTCCCAGCTCGCGGTCGAGGTCGTCGAAGAACGCCTGCAGCTGATGCTTGACCGCCGGCGGCGACTTGTCCCGCCCGCTGATCGGCAGTTCGCCGCCGCCGGCGCGCTTGAACCACTCGTAGGCCACCACCACCACCGCCTGCGCCAGGTTGAGCGAGGCGAAGGCCGGGTTGACCGGCAACGTGACGATGGCGTCGGCCATCGCCACCTCGTTGTTCTGAAGTCCGATGCGTTCGCGCCCGAATACCAGCGCTACCGTTTCGCCGCCGGCGACCCGCTCGGCCGAGGCGGCGGCGGCCTGATCCGCCCCCAGTACGGGCTTGGCCTGGTCGTGCACCCGCGCGGTGGCGGCGAGCACGAAGGTGCAGTCGGCGATTGCCGCGCCCAGACTTTCGTAGAGCACCGCGTTGTCGAGGATGCGGTCGGCGCCCGACGCCATCACCCGCGCGCGCTCGTTGGGCCAACCCTGCAGCGGCTTGACGATGCGCAGCTTGGCGAGCCCGAAATTGGCCATGGCGCGCGCCGCCGCCCCGATGTTCTCGCCGAGCTGGGGCTCGACCAGCACCACCACCGGGGCCGGCGTCTCGATCCAGCGGCGCGTCTTGTCGGTGCCGGCTCCAGGCATGAATATCCTCCGTTTGGCGGGCTCTATAGCCGCCTCCTCGCAATGGGGGAAGGATGGGGGAAGAACGGAGGGAGCCCGCTTTCACCGGCGAAATGCGGATGCTATAGGGCGCGCGTCGAATTCCCCGTCAGTCGGACGCCCGGTTGGCGGTGCCTCGCCGAGCACAATTCATTCGAGGGCCCGCGGCAGGAGCCGTTCTACCGCGCCATCGATGGTCGGTTTCCGCTCGGCCCCAACACGCACGGCGACCCAGAGGTTAAGAAGCATGCCAGATCTCGAGATCATGTGGACGAAGGTCGATGAGGCCCCGGCGCTGGCGACCCATTCCCTGCTGCCGATCGTCGAAGCCTTCGTCGGCGCCGCAGGCGTGTCCGTGAAGCTCAAGGACATCTCGCTGGCCGGCCGCATCCTCGCGACGTTCCCCGAAAAGCTCAAACCCGAGCAGCGGATCGACGACGAACTCGCCGCGCTCGGCGCGCTCACGCTCCGGCCCGAAGCCAACATCATGAAGCTGCCCAACATCTCCGCCTCGATCCCCCAGCTCAGGGCCGCGATCAAGGAGCTGCAGGGCAAGGGCTACGACGTTCCGGACTATCCGGACGACCCCAAGACGGACGCCGAGAAGGACATCAAGGCGCGCTACGCCAAGGTGTTCGGCAGCGTGGTCAATCCGGTGCTGCGCGAGGGCAATTCCGACCGTCGCGCGGCGAGTGCCGTCAAGCAATACGCCCGCAACAATCCGCACAAGATGGGCGCCTGGAGCAAGGACTCCAAAACGCACGTCGCGTATATGCCCGACGGCGACTACTACGGTTCGGAGGTCTCGACCACGCTTGCCGCGGCGACCAACGCCCGCATCGAGTTGGTCGGCGCCGACGGCAAGGTCACCGTGCTGAAGGAAAAGTTGCCGCTTCAGGCCGGCGAGATCATCGACGCCGCGGTGTTGAGCCGCAAGGCGCTGCGCACCTTCTTCGCCGAGCAGATCGAAGACGCCAAGAAGCAGGACGTGCTGTTCTCGCTGCACGTCAAGGCGACCATGATGAAGATCGCCGACCCCATCGTGTTCGGCCATGTCGTTTCCGAATTCTTCGCCGACGTGATCAAGAAGCACGAGGCCACGCTGAAGAAGCTCGGCGTCAATCTCAACAACGGCTTCGGCGATCTCCTGACGAAGATCGAGACGCTGCCTGAGCCTGAGAAGAAAGCGATCAAGGACGACATCGCGGCCGAGTACGCCAAACGGCCGGGCCTCGCCATGGTCAATTCCGACAAGGGCATCACCTGCCTGCATGTACCGAGCGACATCATCGTCGACGCCTCGATGCCGGCGATGATCCGCGAAGGCGGCAAGATGTGGGGCGCCGACGGCAAGTTGCACGACGCCAAGGCGGTGATCCCGGACCGCTGCTACGCGACGCTCTACCAGGCGGTCATCGACGACTGTAAAGCGCACGGCGCCTTCGACCCCAAAACCATGGGCACCGTTCCCAACGTCGGGCTGATGGCGCAGAAGGCCGAGGAATACGGCTCGCACGACAAGACGTTCGAAATTCCCACCGCCGGCACGGTTCGCTGCGTCGACGCGGACGGCAAGGTGCTGCTGGAGCGCCCCGTCGAGACCGGCGACATCTTCCGCATGTGCCAGACCAAGGATGCGCCGATCCAGGACTGGGTCAAACTCGCGGTGCGCCGCGCGCGCCTCACCAATACCCCGGCGGTGTTCTGGCTCGACGCCAAGCGCGGGCATGACGCCCAGGTCATTGCCAAGGTCGAGAAGTACCTGAAGAACGAAGACACGGCGGGGCTCGACATCCGCATTCTGCCGCCGGTCGAAGCGATCAAGTTCTCGCTCGATCGCATCCGCAAGGGGCAAGACACGATCTCGGTGACCGGCAACGTGCTGCGCGACTACCTGACCGACCTGTTCCCGATCATGGAGCTCGGCACCTCGTCCAAGATGTTGTCGATCGTGCCGCTATTGGCGGGCGGCGGCCTGTTCGAAACCGGTGCCGGCGGCTCGGCGCCCAAACACGTGCAGCAGTTCCTGGAAGAGGATTATCTGCGCTGGGATTCGCTCGGCGAGTTCCTCGCGCTCGGCGCCTCGCTCGAGCATCTGGCTCAGACCTATAAGAACGCCAAGGCGCAAGTTCTCGCCGAGACACTCGACGCCGCCATCGGCAAGTTCCTCGCAAACAACCGCAATCCCGCGCGCAAGGTCGGCGGTATCGACAATCGTGGCAGCCATTTCTACCTCGCCCTGTACTGGGCCGAGGCGCTGGCCGCGCAGAGCAAGGACGCGGAACTGCAGGCCCGCTTCAAGCCGCTGGCCGAAACGCTCGCCAAGAACGAGGACAAGATCAACGGCGAGTTGATCGGCGCGCAGGGCAAGCCGGTCGACCTCGGCGGCTATTACCTGCCCGACGACGCCAAGGCGTCGGCCGCCATGCGACCAAGCCCCACGCTGAATGCCGCGATCGCCGCGCTCTAGGAAGGTAACTGCTTAATATGGTGAAGATCAAAGTGACCAATCCCGTCGTCGAGATGGACGGCGACGAGATGACCCGCATCATCTGGCAGCTCATCAAGGACAAGCTGATCCATCCTTATCTCGACATCGATCTTCTCTATTACGACCTCTCGATCCAGAAGCGCGACGAGACCGACGACCAGATCACCGTCGACGCCGCCGAGAAGACCAAGGAGGTTGGCGTCGCCGTGAAGTGCGCCACCATCACCCCCGACGAGGCGCGGGTGAAGGAATTCGACCTCAAGAAGATGTGGCGCTCGCCCAACGGCACCATCCGCAACATCATCGGCGGCGTGATCTTCCGCGAGCCGATCATCTGCAAGAACGTGCCGCGGCTGGTGCCGGGCTGGACGCAGCCGATCATCATCGGCCGCCACGCCTACGGCGACCAGTACCGCGCCACCGACATCAAGGTGCCGAAGGGCGCCAAGCTGACGCTTAGCTATGTCACGCCCGACGGCCAGAAGATTGAGCACGAGGTGTTCGAGTTTCCCGGCGCCGGCGTCTCGATGGCGATGTACAATCTCGACCAGTCGATCCGCGACTTCGCCATGGCCTCGTTCAACTACGGCCTGTCGCGCGGCTACCCGGTCTACCTCTCGACCAAGAACACCATCCTCAAGGTCTATGACGGCCGCTTCAAGGACATCTTCCAGGAGGTGTTCGACAGCGAATTCAAGGACGCGTTCCAGAAGAAGAAGTTGACCTACGAGCACCGCCTGATCGACGACATGGTGGCTTCCTCGCTGAAGTGGTCGGGCGGCTACGTCTGGGCCTGCAAGAACTACGACGGCGACGTGCAGTCCGACATCGTGGCGCAAGGCTTCGGCTCGCTTGGCCTGATGACGTCCGTCCTCATGACGCCGGACGGCGAAATCGTGGAATCGGAAGCCGCCCACGGCACCGTCACCCGCCACTACCGCCAGCATCAGCGGGGCGAGCAGACCTCGACCAATTCGATCGCCTCGATCTTCGCCTGGACCCGCGGCCTCGCCCACCGCGCCAAGCTCGACGGCAACGACGCGCTCGCCAAGTTCGCCGCCACACTCGAGAAAGTGTGCATCGACACCGTCGAGTCCGGTTTCATGACCAAGGACCTGGCGCTGCTGGTCGGGCCCGACCAGGCGTGGCTGTCGACCACCGGCTTTCTCGACAAGGTCGACGAGAATCTGCAGAAGGCGATGGGGTAGTTCCCTCTCTCCGCACGCGGGGAGAGGTGACAGCGGCAAGGCCCCACCCTACTTCTCCCCCATCGGCGTGATCTCTTCCTTCACGATGTCGCCCTTCGGCGTCACCGTGTCGCGGGCGACGCGGGTCTCCACCACTTCCTTGATGCGCGCGGCGATGCGCGGGTCGCGCTCCATCAGCGCATGCAGATCCTGGGCGTCGAGCACCAGGAGATTGGTGCGGGTGAGCGCGGTGGCGGTCGCGGAGCGGCGGACTTTGCGCAACACCGCCACCTCGCCGAAGAACTGGCCGGGGCCGAGACGCAGCTTCTCCTTCCGCAGCGCCACCTCCACCTCGCCGGCGGCGACGAAATACATCGAGTGCGCCGCATCGCCGGCATGCACGATCACCTGACCCGGTTCCACCACGCGCGCGCGCAACAACCCCATGATGTCGGAAATCTCGGCGGCGTCGAGCTCGGCGAACAGCGGCACGCGCGCGATCATGCCCCAGGTGACAACGAATTGGCGGCGGTGAATCTGATCGGCGAAGGCGGTGGCGATGATGCCGACCGGCAGCGCGATCATGATGACGCTGGCGAAGATAGTGCCGGAAGCGATCAACTTGCCGAGCGCGGTCACCGGCACCACGTCGCCGTAGCCTATGGTGCCCAGTGTCACGATGGCCCACCACAGCGCGTCGGGACTGGTGCCGAGCTTGTCCGGCTGCACCTTGCCTTCCGCGAGATGCATGAGCGCGGCCGAGACCAGCGCGGTGCCCATCGCGATCACCAGGCAGCCGAACAGCGCGCGCCGCTCGCGATAGAGCACGTCGAGCAGTGAACGCATCGCCGGCGAATAGCGCGTGATCTTGAAGAAGCGCACGATGCGGAACACCTGCATCACACGCAGGTCGGCGGGCAGGATCGGCGACAGCCAGAACGGCAGCACGGCGACGAGGTCGACGATGCCGGCCGGGCTCAAGATATATTTCAGTCGCGCCCACGTCGGCGTTAGGCCCCAGTGGCGCCCGTGCTCGACCGCGCACCAGACGCGCAGGAAATATTCGACCGTGAAGACAACGAGCGAGACGTACTCGATCGCCGTGAACAGCGGCAGATAGCGGTCTTCGATCGACGGCACCGTTTCGAGCGCGACCGCGACCAGGTTGGCGAGGATGACCGTCACCAGCGCGCGATCAACGATCACGCTGACGCGGTCGCCGACCGGGCCCTGTTCGAGCACCTGGTAGACGCGCCGCCGTATCTCCTTGAACGGGTCGCTGATCATCGCGTTCTATTGTAGTCGCGTTCGCCGATTCCCTGGAGCGGAGAACGTGGCCTAGTTCTTATTTTTGTCGCGTTTCCGGACGGCGAACCGGTTCCCATTTCGCCTGGAAACGCTCCGACAATAAATACTTTAAGACAGACTGCCGCCCTCGCCTTTGCGCTCGGTCAAGTCGTCCGGGGCCCGCGCGGGAGCCTCCCCGCCGGCCTTCTTGTGCGCATCCTTGTTCGTATCGTTGGCGGCATCCTTGGCGAGCCGGCCCAGTTCCGCCGCGCGCATGGCGGCGACCCGCTCGATCACCGCCTCGTCGGGCAGGTCCAGGCCTTCCAGCAGGCGGGCGGTGAGTTGCAGGCCGCCCTCCACCGTTTCCGGAATGACGCTGACGGCGCCGCAGTCGAGCAGGCGCACGGCATGGGCGGGGTCGGCGGCGCGGGCGAAGATCATCGCCTTGGGGTTCAACTTGAGCGCCGCGGCGACCATGCGCTCGGCGGCGAGCGGGTTGTTGAGCGTCACCACGAAGGCGCGCGCGCGGGCGCCCCCCACCCGTTCCAGCAGTTCCGGCCGCCCGGCATCGCCGAAGAACACCGGCCGGCGCTCCAGCCGCATGCGC
>JARRQH010000090.1:0-11442 GCA_037381985.1 Pseudolabrys sp. | reverse complement strand
TCCAGCAGACCATTGCCGAGACCTTTGACGAGACCAGCCACCGCTTCATCGACGCCATCCACGAAAGCCTGCCGCATCTGCCGCGGGCCACCATCGTGTGGCGCACGCATTATCTGCTCGGCGCGCTCTACTACACGCTGGTGACGCCGGAGCGTATCGACCGACTGTCGCACGGCGCCGCCTGTGGCGGCGATCAAGCCATTGCCATCGAGGAACTGGTCCATGCGACCGTGGCGGCCTTGCAAGCCCCCGCGGTCGCGGACCTGTCGCCGGACGGGCGACCCCATCCGCACATTTCAGAAGCGAAGTGAAGTAAGGGAGCAAACCGATGAGATCGAACTGGTTCTTGCGTGCGTCCGCCGCAGTGTTGTTGTTGGCGGGAACCGTCACGGCCCACGCGGAGGAGCGCATCACCATCGGCACCGGCGGGACGGGCGGCCTGTTCTACGTGATCGGCGCCGGCATCGCCCAGGCCATCAACAACCACATGAAGGGCGCAACCGCCCGCGCCGAAGTCACCGGCGCCTCGGTCGAGAACATCCGCCGCGTCTCGGCCGGCCAGGAGACCATGGGCTTCTCCAGTTCCTCGACGCTGTACGAAGCCAAGAACGGCCTGAAGCCCTTCAAGAAGAAGGAGCCGGTCGCGGCCATCGCCTATCTCTATCCGGCGGTGATGCAGATCGCCGTGCTGGCCGACAGCAAGTACAAGAGCCTGAGCGATCTCAAGGGCGCGACCATCAACCTCGGCCCGCCCGGCAGCAACTCGGCGGTGCTGGCGCAGCGCCTGCTGACCGCCTACGGCGTGTTCGACAAGAACCACGTGCGTTTCCTCTCCTACACCGAGGGCGCCAAGGCGCTCGAGAACGGCACGGTGGACGCAACCTGCGTGCTCGCCGGCGCGCCGACAGCCGCGCTGATCGACCTCTCGACCCAGCGCAACACACGTTTTCTCTCGCTCGACCCGAGCAAGGTGCAGGGCATGATGAAGACGTATAAGTTCTATCAGATCGCCGAGATCCCGGCCGGCACCTACAAGGGCCAGACCAAGCCGGTAAAGGTGATCAACGACCCGGCGGTGCTGTTCACCAGCACGAAGGCACCGGAGAAGCTGGTCTACGGCATCACCAAGGCCATCTTCGGCAACCTCGGCGATATCCATGCGATCCACAAGCAGGCCAAGCACATCCTGCTGTCGACCGCCGAGAAGACGCCGATCGCCATCCATCCCGGCGCGCTGAAGTACTACAACGAAGTGAAGAAGTGAGGAGCCCGCTGGCTTAAGCCGGCCGCTGTCCGACCATGTGGAGTACCATCGAAACGCTCTTCGTCGCCGATCCGGCCGTTGGCCAGATCGAGCGACGCGTGGTCGGATCGGCTGCCGCGCTGCTTGCGGTGCTGACCACGGGCCTCGTCCTGTACGAGGCGTATTACGGCACCATCACGGCGCTCGTCGTGCGCTCCGAGTTCTTCTCCGCCATGGCGAGCGCCGGCCTCCTCACCATCGGCCTGCGCATGCGCCAGCCGCTCATGCGCGCGCTGCTCTACGCCTTGGCCGTGGCGGCGTTGCCGCCCGGCCCATCGTCAGTATGGGCGGCCTGTCGACGCCCACCGACCGCGTGCTGTTCATCATGACCGCGGCGGTGGTGCTGGTGCTGACCTATCTCACCATCGGCTGGTCGCTGGTGGTGCTCGCGGTGCTGTCGATTCTCTATGCCGCGTTCGGCTACCTGATCCCCGGCGAATACGGCAACGCCGGCTACGATCTCGCCCGCCTCACCTCGACGCTGTTCCTGTCGACCGAAGGCATCTACGGCATCCCGATGGGCGTGGCGGTCGATTACATCTTCCTGTTCGCGCTGCTCGGCACTTTCCTGATGAAGGTCGGCACCGGCGAACTGTTTGTCGACGTCGCACGCGCCATCACCGGCCGTACGCAAGGCGGGCCGGGCCTGAGCGCGGTGCTGGCGAGCTCGATGCTCGGCACCATCAATGGCAGCGCGGTGGCCAACGTGGTCACGGTCGGCACCTTCACCATTCCGCTGATGAAGCGCGTCGGCTACAGCGCCGCCACCGCCGGCGCCATCGAAGCGGCCGCCTCGGCCGCCGGTCAGATCCTGCCGCCGGTAATGGGCGCCGCCGCCTTCCTGATGGCCGAGATCATGGGCGTGCCCTACACGACCATCGCCGTCTCCGCCATCATTCCCGCCGCACTTTACGTGCTGGCGCTGCTGATCGCGGTGCGGCTGGAAGCCGGCCGCCTCGACCTCGACCGCGATGACGCCGGCAGCTTGAAGCTCGCTGGCCGGGTGCTGCTCTATCGCGGCTATCTGCTGCTGCCACTGATCGCGCTCGTCGTCATGTTGATCGAGGAAGTCACCCCGATGCGGGCGGCGGTGATCGCGCTGGCGATGGCCTTCGTGCTGATGCCGTGGTCGTCGAAAACCCGGCTCGGCCTCACGGATCTGCTCAAGGTCTGCACCGAGACCGTGGTGTCGGTAATGCCGATCGTCGCCGCGGTCGCGGCGGCGGGCGTCGTGATCGGCGTGCTCAACCTCACCGGCCTCGGCCTCATGCTGTCCGGCCTGATCCTGCAGGTAGGCGGCGGCGAGCTTTGGCTGGTGCTGATCCTGACCGCGGCGACCTCGTTCTTGCTCGGCATGGGCCTGCCGACCTCGGCGGCCTATCTACTGCTGGCGGTGCTGGTCGCCCCGGCGCTGGTGAAAATGGGCGTGCCGCCAATCTCCGCGCACATGTTCATCTTCTACTACGGCCTGGTGTCGGCGATCACCCCGCCGGTCGCGCTCGCCGCCTATGCGGCGGCGGGCATTTCCGGCGCCGGCACCACCGAGACCGGCATGGAAGCGGTGCGCCTCGGCTTCGTCAAGCTCTTGGTGCCGTTCCTGTTCGTCTCCATGCCCGGCCTGCTGCTGATCGGCACCACCGGACAGATTATCGCCTCGACGGTGTTCGCCACCTGCGCGGTGGTGTCGCTGTCGATCGCGTTCGCCGGCTGGCTGCGCCGGCCGCTGACCGCAGTGGAACGCGCCGGCTTCGTGCTGGCCTCGGCACTCTTAGTCTATCCTACCCCGGTCACGGCCGACGCGCTGAACTTCGTGCTGCGGCCAGCCGGTTTCGTGCTGCTGGCATCGATGGCGTTCATGACCTTGCGCAGCACCGGCCAGCTCGCGTCGAGGCCGACGTGAGCCGGCGGGCGCATCGCGCGGTCGCCGCGGCGCTACCAGAGTCGGTCGGGATCGATCCGCTCCGGGATCAGGCGCTGCTGCACCGCGTAGCCGATGAGCAATTCAAGGCACGGGCGGTTGGCCTCCTTGCCGAACGGCGCCATGTCCGGCTCGCCCGCCGCCGGCAGCCCCGCCGCCTTGCGGCCCGCTTCGAGCAGCCGGTAGAGCTCGGCCACCGCCCGCGGCTTCGCCGCCACCAGTTCGTCCGGCACCACCACCATATGATTGACCGGCACCAGATGGTGCTTGGCATTCCATGCCGTGGCGGCAGTCTCCGGATCGGCAACGACGCTCTTCAGCCGCGCGTCATTGGGCATCGCGGCGCCGTAGATCGCGGCATCGATCTCGCCGTCGATCAGCATCTGGGTGATGTCCTTGCCCGCTTCGGCGCGGATCACGCCGGGCGGATCGGGACATTCGGCAACGTGGCCGTCCTCGAAGGTCACCCATTGCACGCCGCTCATGTCCACGCCGTAGTCATTCTCCAGGATGCCGCGGATCCAGACGCCGGTTGTCTGGCTGTAGGAGCGCACGCCGATACGCTTGCCGGCAAGATCGGCAGACGTGAGCGTGCCGCGCTCCGAATTGTACAGAACCGTATGATGCTGGAAGCGGGACAACATGGCCGCCGGCAGCAGCGTCAGCCCCTTATTGTACGCTTTCGCCTGCAGCGCGGTGGCCAGCGCCAGTTCGCTGGCGTCGTAAGCATGCTCGCGCACCATCGGCTTGAATGCCTTGTGCATCGGCTTGACCTCGACGAAGTCGAGCGTGAGCCAGGGCGAGACGATCTCGCCGCGCTTGAGCGGCAGGGTGTGGGGATAGTCGCCGAACGCGACGCGCAAGGTGGTCGGGGCTTCTGTCATGGAGGACCGCTTCCTTTCTACGCCTTACCTAATTAAAGCAACGGATCGAATAAAGGGAGTTCTGCGCATATGGCCGACCAAAAGACCGGGCTCGTCGTCACGGCCCACCCGGGCGATTTCGTCTGGCGTGCGGGCGGCGCCATCGCGCTGCACACCAAGAAAGGCTATCGGATGAAGATCGTGTGCCTGTCCTTCGGCGAACGCGGCGAAAGCCAGTTCGCCTGGAAGGAAACGGGCGCCACGCTCGAGAGCGTCAAGGCCGGCCGCAAGGATGAGGCGCAACGCGCCGCCGACCTGCTCGGCGCCGAGATCGAGTTCTTCGACTGCGGCGACTATCCGCTCAAGCTGAAAGAAGAGCACTTCGACCGCATGGTCGACATCTACCGCGAGCTCAATCCATCTTTCGTGCTCACCCACGCGCTGGAAGACCCTTATAACTTCGACCATCCCAACGCCGCGCACTTCGCCCAGGAAACCCGCGTGGTCGCGCAGGCCATGGGCCACAAGCCGGGCGCCAAGTACAAGTATTCGGCGCCGCCGGTGCTGTTGTTCGAGCCGCACCAGCCGGAGCAGTGCAATTTCAAGCCGCAGGTCATCCTCAAGATCGACGAGGTCTGGGAGCAGAAGTACGCCGCTTTCCAGATCCTCGCCGCGCAGAAGCACCTCTGGCACTACTACGAGCGCGTGGCGCTCAACCGCGGCATCCAGGGCTCGCGCAACACCGGCGTGCCGATGACCTACGGCGAAGCGTATCAGCGGCTGTTCCCGACGGTGGAGTTGGAGCTGGGCTAAGAAGCCTGCACTTGCTTATCGCCGTCACCCTGAGGCGGCCGCCGAAGGCGGCCCTCGAAGGGCGACGGCTCCGACAGTACCCGCCATCCTTCGAGGCTCGCGCGCTACGCGCGTTCGCACCTCAGGATGACGGATCGAGACCGAACAAGAGGAATCCCCCATGAAACCCGTCGTCGTCCGCAACATCCAACGCGCCGATGCCAACGCCATCCGCACCTTCGAGGCGCTCGGCTGCGCCACCGTGCACGAAGCGCTCGGCCGCTCTGGGCTGATGAAACCCTACCTGCGCCCGATTTGGGTGGGCGCGCAGATCGCCGGCCCCGCCGTCACCGTGCTGGCGCAGCCCGGTGACAACTGGATGCTGCACGTGGCGATCGAGCAGTGCCGGGAAGGCGACGTGGTCGTGGTCGGCTGCACCGCCGACAACACCGACGGCATGTTCGGCGAACTGCTCGCCACCTCCATGCGCGCGCGCGGCGTCAAAGGCCTGATCATCGACGCCGGCTGCCGCGACATGCGGCCACTGCACGACATGAACTTCCCGGTATGGTCGAAGGCGATCTCGGCCAAGGGCACGGTCAAGGCGACTTTGGGCGCGGTCAACGTTCCGGTGGTCTGCGCCGGCGTCAACGTCGAGCCGGGCGACGCCGTGGTCGCCGACGACGACGGCGTCGTCATCGTACCGCGGGCGCGCGCGGTCGAGGTGGCGCAGAAGGCGCAAAAGCGCCACGACGAGGAAGACGGCAAGCGCAAGCAGCTCGCCGCCGGCGTGCTCGGCCTCGACATGTATAAGATGCGCGAGCCCCTGGAGAAGGCCGGCCTGCGCTACGTCGACAATCCGGAAGACGTCTGAGGTGCTTGTCTAGCCCGTTGCCAGCAGTACCACGCCGAACAGGATCAAGGTTGCCCAGCGCAACCTTCGTCCCAGGTCGCCCTCTCGAAGCAAGATGCTGCCCATCAGGACCGTGATCAGTACGCTTATCTCGCGCGTCGGCGCAACGTAGACCACCGGCGTGAAGGTGAGCGCGTAGAGCACGAGAATGTAGGCCAGCGGATTGAAGACCGCGATGGCGAGAACGCCGAGCCGGTGCTCTCGCCAATGGGCGCGGACCAGCGCCCTCCGTCTGGCCGCGACCGGCGACAACAGGACGGTGCGGCCAATGCTCGAGGCATAGTCGAGCAACAATGGCGACACCGCAAGGGCAGAAACCGTGTAAGCGTCCCAGACGGTATAACTGCCGATGAGCACGCCGGCGCCGAGCCCGAACAGAATCGAAGCGCCGAGATGGCGTCCCCGACCCCTGAAGCCGCCCGTCAGAAAAAGCATGCCAACGACGATCGCGACCGCGCCGACGGCGATCTGAACACTTATTTTCTCGGCGAGGATGACTACCGCAAAGGTCGTCGACAGCAGCGGTCCCGTCGCCCGAGCGGTCGGATAAACCAGCGACAGATCCCCACGACGATAGCCCTGCTGCAGCAGCAGGAAGTAGCCGAGATGCAGCATCGCGCTGGCGGCGACAAAGGCGATCTCGCTCTGACCAATCGACGCCTCCGTCTTCAGCAAGATGACCGCCGCGACGGGCAGGTAAAGGCCAGCCGATATCAGCGAGAACAGCCAGACCAGCTCGGGTCCGCCGTTGATGCGTTTGACGAAGAAATTCCAAATGGCATGGCAGCAGGCGGCCGCCAGGACGAGGCCGAAGCCGACGATGGTCATGGAAGAAGTCCTCAAAGACGACAGGGTTGCAGGCGCGCGTCAGCGCGCCCGTCCATCCCCCCTAGCTTTCTCGTCTTTAAGGTGTCCGCCGTAGACGGCTCATAACGGCGCTCGGTCCAGACTTGCGTGAGCAACGGAACCCTAGCCGCACATGGATGGGCACCTGTTTCCTACCAGCGCGCGCCGCGCCTTGTAAAGCGACGTGGCTTGCGCCGCGTCGGTCGAGCGGCGACGCTGGCTAAAACACAAAGCACAATGAACGGGGAAACGCCGGTGAATACGGAAAATTTCGACGTCGTGGTCGTCGGCTGCGGCATTGCCGGGCTGTCGGCGGCGGCGAGCGCCTTGCAGGCGGGTGCCAAGGTCGCGCTGTTGGAGCGCGCGCCTAAGGAAGAGCGAGACCGGAGTCTCCGACGACTTCAAGAGCCATTTCGCCCGCAACGCCGGCCACTATCTCGACCCCGAACTGGTCGCGGAGACCGCGCGCGACTGGGAGAACTGGTCGCCCATCGTCAAGACGCTCGGCTTCACCGACCCCGAGGTGATCGCGACCTTCGCCGCCGCGGTCGGCCCGACCGTCGGCTGACTGAAGACCTTCGGCGTCAGGTTCGATTTCCTGCCGACCTATTTCATCACCGCCTCCCAGCCGCGCATGGCGCCGGTCGGCGGCAGGCTGGCGTCGATCGAGGCGCTCGCCGGCTGGTGCGCGGATAACGGCGCGCACGTCTTCCATGAGACCACCGCCCGCGGCCTCATCCAGGACGATGCCGGCGCGGTGGTCGGCATCCGGTGCACCGGCCCCGGCCACGCGTCGCTGAACTTGCGCGCTGCATCGGTGGTGCTGGCCTGCGGCGGCTTTGAAGGCAATCCGGAGATGCTCACGCATTATCTCGGGCCGCGCGCCCGCTACATGCGGCCGGTGGTGCTGGTGTTCAACTACGGCATCCTGGTCAACAAGCAGGGCCAACGCTTTGTCGACGAGGCGCCGGCCACGGTCGACGCCACCTACGAGGCGATCACCCGCGTCATTCTCGATGAGCCGGAGGGCATCGCCTACTGCATCCTCGATTCCAAGCTCGACGACGTGCCGAACTGGCAACGCTCGGTGCGCTCCGACCAGCCGCCGGTCGAGGCCGGCAGCCTGCCGGAACTGGCCGGCAAGCTCGGCCTCGACGCCCAGGCGCTTAGCGAGACGGTCGCGGCCTATAACGTCGTCTTGCCCTGACGCCGGCGCCTTCAAGCCGCTGGAGCTCGATGGCCTCGCCACCAAGGCCGGCTTTACGCCGGTCAAGTCGAACTGGGCGCGTGCCATCGACAAGCAGCCGTTCAGGGCCTTTCCCATCATCTGCGGCAATTGCTTCACCTTCGGCGGCCTCAAGGTCGACACCGAGGCCCGCGTCATCGACTCGGACGGCGCTGTCATCCCCGGGCTCTACGCCGCCGGCGAAACCATGGGGCGCTATTACGGCGCTTACGCCGGCGCCACCTCGGTGTTGCGCGGCGCGGTGTTCGGGCGCATCGCCGGCGGCCACGCGGCCAGCCGCCGGGGCTCTTGAGCCAACTTTCCCCACGATTTGCACCGCCGTTGATTCAGATCATGGCCGCCCGGCCGTGGCCGGCTATTGCTTGTTCCATTCAAGAACAAGGAATAGGAGCCATGGCTCTAGCGACCGCGGAACGAGTTCAGCAAAGCCCGGTTTACCTGCGCGAAATGATGCGGCGCCTCGATATCGATCCGGCCGGGGCCGTACTGCCGCAGTCGAGCCTCAGCTACTTCACCGCCCTGCACCGTTGCGAAGCCTGCCCCTGCAAGGAGGCCTGCCGCCAGTGGCTCGACCGAATGCCGACGGCGGTCAGCACGCCGCCGCGCTTCTGCCCCAGCGCCGATATCCTGTTCGAGCTGCAGATCGACCGGCTGCATCATTAGGCCGACGCCGCTCGCTTCCCCCTTTGACCGCGGCCGCCACGCGCGGCTAACTGCGCCCCAGCAATCAAGTCGGGTGCAGCCATGGCAAAGTTCGTCGTCGAATTCGGAAAGGACAGCGCGCCGCCGGCAGCCGATGGCCGGCTGGAAACGCCCACCTTCCAGCGCAATCACGAGGCCATCTGGTCGGCCTTGTCCCCGATTCTGGCCACGGAGAGCGGCGACGTCCTGGAACTGGGCAGCGGCACCGGCCAGCACGTCGCCGAGTTCGCCGGCCACGCGCCGCATCTGATCTGGTGGCCAAGCGACATCATGGATGCCCACCTCACCAGTATTGCCGCCTGGCGAAAACAGACCGGGCTCGCCAACCTGCGCGCGCCGCAGCGCATCGACCTGACGAACCCGGACTGGACGTGGCAAGGCGAGAGCGGCAGCGGCGGTCCCCTCGCCGCCATGACGTGCAGCAACGTCCTGCACATCTCACCCTGGGTGGTATCGCAGAACCTGATCGGCGGCGCCGGCCGGCTGCTGCGCCCGGGCGCTCATCACTTCATCTACGGCCCGTTCAAGCGCGGCGGCGAACACATCGCGCCGAGCAACGCCGAGTTCGACGCCTCCTTGCGCGCACGTAATCCGGCGTGGGGCGTGCGCGACGTGGACGACCTCGCGGCACTGGCCAAAGATACCGGCCTGACGCCGACCGACACCATTGCCATGCCCGCCAATAACTTCGTGCTGGTGTTTGCGCGCAGTGGTGGGCGGGCCGCCAGATAGGCGTTATCCGCCGCCCGCGAATTGCGTATAACGGCGGCGACGAACGACGGGAATTCGCGAATGACCGGCCAGAACACCCCACACATCGCTTTCATCGGTTTCGGCGAGGCCGGCCAGGCCATCGCCTCTGGCTTGCGCGACGGCGGCATCGAATGCATCAGCGCCTGGGACATCCTGTTCCCGAAACCCGAAGGCGAAAAGCTGAAGGCGGCCGGCAATGAGATGGGCGTGCGGCTCGCCGCCTCGGTGCAAGATGCCATGCGCGACAGCGACATCGTCATTTCGGCGGTGACGGCGGCGTCGAGCTACGAAGCGGCGCGGTCGGTCGCGCCGCATCTTGCCGGCAATCCCTGGTACCTCGACATCAACTCGGTCTCGCCCGGACGCAAGCGGGAAACCGCTGGGCTGCTCGATGGCAAGGTGCGCTATGTGGACGTGGCGGTGATCGCGCCGATCCATCCCAAGCGCCACCGCACGCCGCTCTTGATCGCGGGCCCGCAGGCGGAAGAAGTTGCGCCGCTGCTCCGGGAAATGGATATGACGCTCAAGGTGGTCAGCCCCGAGATCGGCAAGGCGGCGGCGATCAAGATGATCCGCAGCGTCATGATCAAGGGCATCGAGGCGCTGACGCTCGAATGCTATCTGGCGGCCTCGCGCGCCGGGCTGCTCGACGAGGTGCTGGTCTCCATGCGCAACAATTATCCGGGTCTCGATTTCGAGCACATGGGCGACTACAACATCGAGCGCATGGCGAGCCATGGCGAACGCCGCGCCGCCGAGATGGAAGAGTCGGCCGCCACGTTGCGCGAGCTCGGCCTCGATCCGTTGATGGTCGAGGCGACCGTCAAGCGCCAGCGCGAGATGGGCGCTATCGGCAAGGACGAGAGCGTGCGGGCGACCCTCGACCGGGGCCGCGCCGCCATGCTTGACGCCATCAGCGCGGTGAAGACGCCGCGCCAATAATATCGAAGCTGGCGATCCATCCACCGTTCGTCCCCGCGAAAGCGGGACCCAGGGCGAACAGAACCACTTCAATATTTCCGCCCCTGGATTGCCGCTTGTGCGGGAATGAACGGAGAAAGCGTCGACCGGGTCGGGTGGCGAGCGCGAGCTCACGGCGGACTTCGGTAAGCGGGTCGGCCAATGGCATTTCCTCTCGGTTGTCGGATGATTTGGTGGCTACACGACAGAACGAGGTGTGACGCGGCGCAAAAATAGACGGTCAAGCAATTCGGCAACACTACCACATCTAGTAATTGAGGCTCTGCCTCCCTGCTCCAGGCCGTATTTGTTGGGGCCAGCACCACCCACGGCATGTCGAATCAGAATGGGAGCAGACTGCAAACAATGGTTAATTTATGGTTTACAAATATGGTTAACGGCGAGAAAATGACAGTGGCAGCTATTTTTACTTGGTTAACGGGGCGTTGAACATGAGAAATGTGTACATGGCGTTCTGTGGTGCCCTGCTTGTCCTCGGGCTGGCGGGTATCACTCCGGGTCCGGCTCAGGCAGGTCAGCGCTATGATCGCGCCTGCAATTGTATGCGCCCGACCTCTTCCTACACCACCCGGCGGGTCGTGCGCGGCCGGCCGATCGTCCGCGTCCACCGCCGCATCGTCAATCGCACGCGGGTCGTGCGCGGCCGTACCCGGCTGATCCAGCACAACCGACTGATCGTCCACGTGCGGCCGGTGATCAACCGCACGGTAATCGTGCACCGCACCAACACCGTGGTGCGTGACGTCGTGTTGCACCGGACCAATACGGTCAATCGGTACCGCAACGTCTATCGCGACCAAGTGGTCAACGTGCGCGGCGGCGGCTCGGTCCGCCACGTGACGGTGAACCGCTGGGTGCGCGGCGTGAACTGCAACTGCGGCGACTACAGCGACCGCGGCTACGGCGGCGAACGGGTCGTGCGCTATCGCGACTGAGGCCTTCTGCCTCAAGCGGGCGAAGCAAGAACAAGCAAACCGCCCTGCCGGACCTCCGGAAGGACGGTTCTGCTTTGAGCGCCGCAGGCTGTCCGGCTGGCCGACTTTGGCGCTTTTCTGAACGGCGAACCGGTTTCCGCTTCGCCTGGAAACGCTCTTTATTTCGCAGCGTTTCCGGACGACGAACCGG
>JARRQH010000089.1:0-9875 GCA_037381985.1 Pseudolabrys sp. | reverse complement strand
CAGGCCGTCGCCATTTTGCGCTACGTTGTCAATGGCGAGCTAGACGGCTACACCGACAAGCGCGAGGCCGCGCGATATTTGGCGGAAAAAGGTCCCGGCCGAAACGGCGCGGCCGGTGGGTTATTTTTGCCGCGCTCAATGAGTATCTTGAGCAACAGGGGACGACGCATGCGGCGCCGTGGAGCATGTCGTAATGGGTGAATTCAGTATCTGGCATTGGCTTGTCCTCATCGTCATCGTGATGCTGCTGTTCGGACGAGGCAAGATTTCTGACCTGATGGGCGATGTTGCCGGCGGCATCAAAGCCTTCAAGAAGGGCATGGCGGCGGACGACGAGCCGGCAAAAGAGCCGGCCCGGCCGGAAGCGGCCAAGGCGACCAAGGCGGTCGAGCATCGTGAAAGCGCCGAGGTTCCGCAGGGTGAGGCCGCGCGACACACGGAGAGCACGAGGGGCTGAGCGCGGTCAAGGTGGCGCGCGCTAGCGTTCCACCCGCGTCCAGCCCGAGGGCATCAGCCGTTCCTGCGGCAGGAAGCGGCCCTTGTAGTCCATCTTGCGCGAGCCCGGTACCCAGTAGCCGAGATAGACGTAGGGCAGGCCCATCTCCTTGGCGCGTTCGATGTGGTCGAGGATCATGAAGGTGCCGAGCGAGCGGTCGCCGGCTTCGGGATCGAAGAACGAATAGACCATCGACAGCCCGTCGCTCAGCACGTCGGTGAGCGCCACCGCCATGAGGTCGCCGGTGCCGCGGCCGTTGATGCCGCTGTCGGGCCCGCGCCGGCGGTATTCGACGATGCGCGTGTCGACGTGGCTGTCCTCGATCATCATGGCGTAATCGAGCACGGTCATGTCGGCCATGCCGCCGTCGCGGTGGCGGGCGTCGAGATAGGCGCGGAACACCGAATATTGCTCCGAGGTCGGGTCCGCCGACCGCATGGCGCCGATGACGTCCTCGTTGCGCTCGGCGACGCGGCGCATGTTGCGCGACGGCTTGAAGTCGTTCGCCACCACCCGCACCGACACGCAGGCGCGGCAGCTCTCGCAGGCCGGCCGGTAGGCGATCGACTGGCTGCGGCGGAAGCCGCCATGGGTGAGCAGGTCGTTGAGCTCGCTGGCGCGCTCGCCGACGAGATGCGTGAACACCTTGCGCTCCTCCTGGCCCCGCAAATAAGGGCAGGGCGAGGGCGCCGTCAGATAGAATTGCGGCGTGTCGCGGGAGTGCTGGGTCACTTAATTCGCGTCTTGGGACGGCCTCCGATTCACGGCTTGCCCCGCTAGCATCGCCCGGCGGTCCGGTTTCGTCAAAGCCATTATACCGCCCCCATGCCCGGTCTGGTTCCCCGCAGATAGCCGGCCCGCGCCGGATTGTTGATGACCACGGTCCCCAGCAGGATGTCGTGCAGCAGCCGCCGGCGGTCGTTGAAGAAGGCGACCAGCAGGACGAACGGGGTCAGGACCGACAGGCTGATCCAGAACACGATGGCGTGCACGGCGCCGAGCACGAAATAGGCAGGCGCCCCGTACCACGTGCGCATTTCGAGATCGACGACTCGCATGCCGAGGGTGGCGGAGGCGTTGCTCCCGAGCGTTGTCCCGAAATAGACCAGGGCCCAGATCACGGTTCCCGGCGGCAGCAACCAGTACAGCGCCCAGCCCAGCCCCAGGGTGACGATGCCGAAGGCGAAGATGAACATGGCTGCCAGGATCACCGGCACGGCCAGGATCACGAAATCGATGACGAAGGCAATGACCCGACGTGCCAAGACCCCCTCGAACAGCTCGGGCCGCGTCACCGGGTCATAGGCATGGGGTTTGATGTCGATCGACATGGTGCCGCCCCCTCGAAATGCGGTTGCCGGGCCCGAATTGCGGGCCGGTCCCAGCCGGGACCAATCCCGACATGGATAAAGAATCGGCCACCCGCAAGAGGGGGTCAAGGGCATGCGCGCCGACGGCTGGAAGCGCGGCCGCGGTTGCGGCATGGTGCCAGGCTCAAGAGGACCGGAATGTGACAACCGCCATCAGCCTTGCCGATATCGAAGCCGCCCGCCGCGTCGTCGCCGGCGCGGTGCTCAAGACCCCCATGCTGGCGGCGCCCAAGCTGTCGGCGCTCACGGGCGCGCAGGTCTACGTCAAATACGAGAACCTGCAGGTCACCAACTCGTTCAAGGACCGCGGCGCGCTCAACAAGCTGACCTCGCTGTCGGACGCCGAGCGCCAGCGCGGCGTCATCGCCATGTCCGCCGGCAACCACGCGCAGGCGGTCGCTTATCACGCCTCCCGGCTCGGCATCCCGGCGACCATCGTGATGCCGGAGGCGACTCCGTTCGTGAAGGTGGCGGCGACGCGCTCCTACGGCGCCGAGGTCGTGTTGCACGGCGAGTCCGTCAACGACGCGCAGGCGCGGGTCATGGAGTTGGTCGCCGCGCGCGGCTTCGTGCAGGTCCATCCGTTCGACGATCCGCACATCGTCGCCGGGCAGGGCACCATCGCGCTCGAGATGCTGGAGGCGGTGGAAGACCTCGACGTGATGATCCTGCCGATTGGCGGTGGCGGCCTGATTTCCGGCAACGCCATTGCCGCCCGCGCGCTCAGGCCCGCGATCGAGATCGTCGGCGTCGAGGCCGCGCTCTATCCCTCCATGTGGAACGCGTTGCACGACGAGCAGCGCCCAGCCGGTGGGCCGACGCTCGCCGAAGGCATCGCGGTGAAGAAGGCGAGCGGGCTCACGATCTCGATCGTGCGCGAGCTGGTCAGCGACGTGCTGCTGGTGGGCGAGCCGGACCTGGAGCGGGCCGTGAACGCCTTCGCCACACTGCAGAAGACCGTTGCCGAAGGCGCCGGCGGCGCCGGGCTCGCCGCCATGCTGGCGAACCCGGAGCGTTTCGCCGGCCGCAAGGTTGGCCTCGTGCTGACCGGCGGCAACATTGATCCGCGCATTCTCGCTTCCATCACGGTGCGCGAGCTCGAGCGCGAGAACCGCATCGTCTCGTTCCGCCTCACGTTGCCGGACAGGCCGGGGACACTGGGGCTGATCGCGCGCAAGATCGGCGAGTTCGGCGCCAACATCCTGGAGGTTGGCCACCACCGCCTGTTTCTCGACGTGCCGGCCAAGGGCGCCAAGCTCGATGATACCATCGAGACCCAGGATGCCGCGCATGCCGAAAAAGTGTTGGCGGCGCTCGAGGCCGCCGGTTTTCAGCCGGTGCGGCTCGCCGCCGGCTCGACGCGCGAGTGACGCGCGCGCTGGATTCTTCCGCGCGGACGCGCCACCGGAGATGACCTCAGGTGCGGGCAGGCGTCGGCGTAGAAAATTTGCATTGCGGACCGTGTGTTCATTTCACGGCCATGCGTGAACGAACAAGAATTCGCTCTGTGGGGCGTGATCGGCGACAATAATCTTGTCCGGTGCGACGTCACGATTCTTGGAACGGTCCTGTCGCCGCGCATGCTTTCGGTAGAATGGGCGTAGCGTTGCCGGCGCGCCGACGCGAACGACATTTTCCCATTGACCGAACAGGGGCGGCGGTCCTCATTCGCGCGCATGTTCGAGACAGCCGAGACCGAAGCCGAGGTCGCGAATGCGTCCGCCTCATCCGCGTCAGAACCGTCCGGGATTGGCGCGCGCATCGCGCGCTATGCCGAAGCGCTCGGGCCGCTCACGCCACCCGAGCGGCTGCGTTTCCTGCGCGAGGCGATTCCCGGCCGCATGGTCTTCACCCACGGCTTCGGCATCGAGGGCCAGGTCATCTTGCACTGGATATGCGAGCAGGGGCTCGATATTGACCTCGTCACCCTCGACACCGGGCGGCTGTTTCCCGAGACCTACGAGCTGTGGGCGGATACCGAACGGCGCTATGGCCGCCGCATCCGCGCTATTTATCCGGAACGGGCGGCGCTCGAAGACCTGGTCGTGCGCAACGGCATCGACGGCTTCTACATGTCGAAGGAAGCGCGCGAAGCCTGCTGCGAGGTGCGCAAGGTTCGTCCGCTTGACTGGGCGTTGGCCGGTGCCGAGGCCTGGATTACCGGCGCCCGCGGCGATCAAACGGACGTACGCCGCGAGGCCGGGCTGATCGGCTTCGAGAAGAGCCGCGGCCTGATCAAGTTCAGCCCGATGTTCGATTGGACGCGCGAGCGGGTGCTGGCGTTCGTCGCCGAGCACCGGGTGCCGATCAATCCGCTGCACGCGAAAGGCTTCGCCTCGATCGGCTGCGCGCCCTGCACCCGCGCGCTCGAGCCTGGCGAACCGGAGCGCAACGGCCGCTGGTGGTGGGAGCAGGACAGCCACCGCGAGTGCGGGCTGCACCTGCCGCGCCAGCCTTACAGCAACATCTAGATTTAGCGCGTCGCCTAAGCCGCCGACGACTGCGACAGCACGTCGAGTTGCAATTGGGTCAGCGTCTCGTCGGCCCGGTGAATGGCGAGCAGGCTGGGGCCGGCGTCGACCGTCACGTACTCGCGCTGGCCGAGCCAAGCGCGCAATTCGTCGCCGTTGGCCTTGACCGTTTCCACCAGCACGATCGGCTGACAGCGCGCGATGGTTTGGGCGGCGCCGGCGAGCGCCTCCGTCTCCATGCCCTCGATATCGAGCTTGATGAGGTCAACGCGCGCAAGCTCTAGGGTGTCGATGGCGATCTTCTGCACCGGCACACAGTTCTCCGGCGAATAGTCGATGTCCTGGCCGATGTATTCGTTATTGTCGCTCGGGTTCAATTCGAGATTGCCGAAACTCCCCGGCTCCAGGTAATTGGGCGTTGGCACCGAGATGATGCCGTTCTCCGCCCCGACTGCCGCGTGCATGGCGACGGCATTGAAGCAGTTGTTGAGCGCGATGTTGCCGGCGAGCGCGTAGTAGACGCGCTCCTGCGGCTCGATCGCCATCACCTGGCCCCATCCGACCATGGCGGTCGCCCATTCCACCGTGTAGGCGCCGATGTTGGCGCCGCAGTCGAGCGCCAATACGCCGTCGCCGTGATAGCGTCGGCGCAGCTCGAGAAGCTGCGTGCCGAGCTCGCCCTCGATCGCCTCATAGGCGCCCGTCTCCAGGAGCTGATGGCCGACGCCGTAATCGCGGTCGGTATCGAGCATGCGCTGGTCGAACCGGTTGACGATCATCGAGCCGTGATTGGTGGCGGCGAGTACGTACGCCAGCTTGCGCCCCACATTGCGCATGGTCAGTCTCCTCGGACGGTCAAATTGTCGATTACGCGCCAACAACGGGCAAAGACTACGCGAACGGATGCATCACACGCGTGACGCGGCACGAATCGAATCGCGCAAGCGTTATGCAAGTTTAGGCATTTCCGCCTGCTTTGTATCGTTGGTCGTCAAGAAAACGCGGTGCTAGGTCACGTAAGGCCGCGACGTGCCGCGAATCGCGCGAGCGATCCTCAGCGCTGCATGGCGCGCCAGATGCGCTCCGGCGTCGCCGGCATCTCGATGTGCCTGACGCCGAACTCGGAGAGCACATCGACCACCGCGGGCAGGGAGTGAGAGGCCGTCGCCCCGGGTATCGAGTATACTCGATATCCGGCTTTGTTACGCAAGTCGGGTAAACCCGACTTGCGACGGTACCTCAGGGTGACGGAGCGAGGCTATCCTATTTTATCGATCGCAATGCTTCCGCCACGCGCGGCGCGAAATAGGTGAGCACGCCGTCGCAGCCGGCGCGCTTGAAGGCCATCAGGCTCTCTACCATCACCCGCTCGCCGTCGAGCCAGCCGTTCTGGCTCGCGGCCATCAGCATCGCGTATTCGCCCGACACCTGGTAGGCGAAGGTCGGCATGCCGAAGGTTTCCTTCACCCGGCGGCAAATGTCGAGATAGGGCATGCCGGGCTTGACCATGATCATGTCGGCGCCCTCGTCGATGTCGAGCGCGACCTCGCGAATGGCTTCGTCGCTGTTGCCCGGGTCCATCTGATAGGTGCGCTTGTCGCCTGAGAGCGTCTTGGTGGAGCCGACCGCGTCGCGGAACGGCCCGTAGAAGGCGGAGGCGTATTTCGCCGCGTAGGCCATGATCGCCACGTCGGTGAGATCGTTGGTGTCGAGGGCCCGGCGGATGGCGCCGATGCGCCCGTCCATCATGTCGGAGGGCGCGATGATGTCGCAGCCGGCCTCCGCCTGTACCAGCGCCTGGCGCACGAGCACGGCAACGGTTTCGTCGTTCATGATGATGCCGTCGTCGCGCACCAGGCCGTCATGGCCATGGCTGGTGTAGGGGTCGAGCGCGACGTCGCACAGGACGCCGATTTCCGGCACTTCCTTTTTGATGGCGCGGATGGCGCGGCAGACCAGGTTGTCCGGGTTGGTCGCTTCGCTGCCCGTCTCGTCGCGCAACTGGGGGTCGGTATAGGGGAACAGCGCAATGCAGGGGATCGTCAGCTCGGCCGCGCGCTCGGCCTCGCGCACCGCCTGGTCGACGGACAGCCGCTCGACGCCCGGCATCGAGGCCACGGCCTCGCGCTTGTTGTCACCCTCCATGACGAACAGCGGCCAGATCAGGTCATCGGTTGCGAGCGTGTGCTCGCGCACCATGCGCCGGGTCCAGTCGTGCTGCCGATTGCGCCGCATGCGGTGGGTCAGGTCGAGCGGGTCGGCCTTGACCTCGCGCGCGTCCGCGTCCGCCGGCACGAAGCCAATCTTCCGCTCCAGGGGGCGGCCGAATTTGATTGCCATGGGGAACTCCTTCAAGCGGGCGTGTTTTAGCGCGTCGCGCGCGCCTCTGCCAGCCGGCCCGCTCGGGAAAGGAGTAGTGGGCATTCCCACGGGACGGGCTTGACCTTGCGGACCATCCTGGGAAGGTTGCCGTCGGGTAAATTGGGACGTTGCTCGGATCACATGGACTTCAATCTCACAGAAGAGCAGCGGGCTTTCCAGGACACCGCCAGGGCCTTTGCGCGCGACGAAATGATGCCGCACGCCCGAGACTGGGACGAAGGTGAGGTGTTCCCGGTCGATTGCATGCGCGCGGCGGCGGCGCTCGGCTTCGGCGGCCTCTATGTGCGGGAGGACGTCGGCGGCTCGGCGTTGACCCGGCTCGACGCCGCCATCATCTTCGAGGAGCTGGCGCAGGGCTGCACCTCGACCGCGGCCTATATCTCGATCCACAACATGGCGTCGTGGATGATAGACGCCTTCGGTGGCGACGACCTGCGGCAGAAATTTCTGCCGAAGCTCTGCACCATGGAGCATTTCGCGAGCTACTGCCTGACCGAGCCGGGGGCCGGCTCCGACGCCGCCAGCCTCTCGACCCGCGCCCGCCGCGACGGCGATTATTACGTGCTCGACGGCGCCAAGGCCTTCATCTCCGGCGCCGGCGCTTCCGACGTCTACGTGGTGATGGCGCGCACGGGTGAGGCGGGTCCGCGCGGCATTTCCTGCATCGTCGTGGAGAAGGGCACGCCGGGCCTTTCGTTCGGTGCGCCGGAGAAGAAGCTCGGCTGGAAGAGCCAGCCGACGGCGGTCGTCAATTTCGAGAACTGCCGGGTGCCGGCTTCCAATCTGGTCGGCGCCGAGGGGCAGGGCTTCAAGATCGCCATGGCCGGCCTCGACGGCGGACGGCTCAACATCGGCGCTTGCTCGATCGGCGGCGCCCAATTCTGCCTCGATCGCACGATCGAGTATATGCGCGAGCGCAAGCAGTTCGGCACGCGGCTCGCCGACTTCCAGGCGCTGCAATTTCGCATTGCGGATTATGCCACCGAGATCGAGGCGGCGCGGCTGCTGCTGCACCGCGCGGCAAGCGCGGTGGGCGAGAAGGAGCCGGGCGCCACGCGGCTTGCCGCGCAGGCCAAGCGTTTTGCCACCGACACTGGCTTCAACGTGGTCAATGGCTGCCTGCAACTGCACGGCGGCTACGGCTATCTGCGCGACCACCCGATCGAGCGCGTCCTGCGCGACGTGCGCGTGCACCAGATCCTCGAAGGCACCAACGAGATCATGCGGCTGATCGTCAGCCGGCAGATGCTGGGGAATTGAACGGCGTGGACGTGAGTACGCCCGAAATCCTGTTCGAAAAGCGCGGCGCCGCCGGCGTCGTCATCCTCAACCGTCCGCAGGCGCTCAATGCGGTGACGCACGACATGGTGCTGGCGCTCAGCCGCCAGCTCAAGGCCTGGGCCGCCGACGACAGCATCACCCGCGTCGTCGTCACCGCGGCGGGCGAGCGCGCGTTCTCCGCCGGCGGCGACATCCGCCGTCTCTACGAACTCGGCGTTGCCAGTCGTCAGGCCGAGGCGCTGCTGTTCTGGCGCGACGAATATCCGCTCAACGTGCTGATCAAGAATTACAGCAAGCCTTACGTGGCGCTGATCGACGGCATCGTCATGGGCGGCGGTGTTGGCGTCTCCATCCATGGCTCGCATCGGGTGGCCGGCGACCGCTTCTCATTCGCCATGCCGGAAGTGGGCATCGGCTTCTTTCCCGATGTCGGCGCCACTTGGATGCTGCCGCGCCTGCCGGGCGCGCTCGGCACCTATTGCGCGCTGACCGGCGAGCGCCTCAATGCCGCCGACGGGGTCGCGGCCGGGGTCGCCACCCACCGGGTGCCATCGGCGCGCTTTCCGGACTTGCTGGAAGGGCTGATGGGCACGATCCCGGTCGATGCCACGCTCGCCGCCTTCGCCGAGCCGCCGGGGGAGGGCCCGCTGATGGCGCGGCAGGGTGCAATCGACCGGCTGTTCGCGCACGAGCGCGTTGAGGACCTCCTGGCCGCCCGTGACGGGGAAGCGGCCGCCGGCGACGCCGATGCCGAATGGGCCGCCAAGACCGCCGCCACCATACGGACCAAATCGCCGCTCAGTCTCAAGATCGCGCTTCAGCAGATGCGCCGCGGCAAGGATTGGGATTTCGAAACGTGCATGCGCGCCGAATTCCGCATAGTGTCGCGCATAATCGAGGGCCATGACTTTTACGAGGGCGTGCGCGCGGTGATTGTCGACAAGGACAACAAGCCCCATTGGAACCCCGCGACGCTGGCCGCGGTGAACGAGGAAGACGTTGAGCACCACTTCGCGCCGCGGCCCGGCGACGAGCTGACTCTGCCATGAGAGCCTTTGCGAGAACCGTTCTATGAGTGAACCCTTCATCGGCGAACCGATGGACGGCATCGACACGCTCGAGCCGGTGCACGAGGGCGAGGGCAAGACCGAGGCCGGCCTGTGGACGCGGCGGCTGGTGCTGTTCCTGCGCGTGATGGCCGGCGTCTCGATGCTCAAGGGCCTTTATCACTGGTCGTGGCTGTGCGGCATCGGCGTTGGGCGCGATCAGTTGTTCCAGGTGCATTCGGTTGCCTGGCAGACGGCGACGGTGTTCTTCGCGGTGATCGACTTGGTCGCCGCGGTGGGCTTGTGGCTGGCGGCGGCCTGGGGCGCCGTGATCTGGCTGATGTCGATCGCCTCCATGCTGGCGGTGGACATGTTTTTTCCGCAGGTGTTCGGCGGCGGCTGGCTCATCGCCATTGCCGATGGCGTGCTGTTAGCGCTTTATCTGTGGCTCGCCCTGAAGGCGGCGCAGGAGCAGCCGGCGTAAGTATTTGACGAGAAGCGTGCGCGCATGATCCCGAAAAGCATGTCCTCGACTCTGATCGGGGATGGGTACCGTTTGTCGGATAAGATCATGCGCAAACAATAAAGGGGAGGAGACTATGGCGCGGATCGGTTTCGTCGGGCTCGGCAATATGGGCCTGCCCATGGCGCAGAACCTGATCAAGGCGGGCCACACGGTCGAAGGCGTCGACATCAGCCAAGAGGCGGTGGAGAAGCTGAAGGCCACCGGCGGCACCGGCGTCGAGACCGCCAAGATCGCCGCGTCTCGCGCCGACGTCGTCATCACCATGCTGCCCGCCGGTCAGCACGTGCGCGAGGTCTATCTCGG
>JARRQH010000088.1:0-18973 GCA_037381985.1 Pseudolabrys sp. | reverse complement strand
ACAAATTCCATTGCCGGACGGCGCGACCCGCCGATCCGGGGTGGGGGAGAGGGCACGAGAGGCAGCGCCGCGCCCGCCGACACGCAGGCAACGGCTCGCTCCGAACCCTTGGCCCTGGGTCCGCTTTCGCGGGGACGAACGGAATACGTGGCGATTCCGGCTTCTTCCCCTCCCCCTTCCAGTAACCGCCCGCCACTTGCCCCCGGCCGGCAATGCGGGCATGAGAGCCCGCATGGACGAGACCGCCGACTTCACCGCGCAAGAGATCGAGGCCGGCCGCCGGCTGTTCGTCACGCAATGGGACTTCGTCGCCGCCGCGGCCAGCGAAGCCTCGCTGCCGGCCATGCGCGGCACCGAGATCGCCTTTGCCGGGCGCTCCAACGTCGGCAAGTCGAGCCTGATCAACGCGCTCACCAACCACAAGAGCCTGGCGCGCACCTCGCGCACGCCCGGGCGCACGCAGGAACTGATCTTCTTTTCGTCCGGCAAGGAACTGCGCATCGTCGACATGCCGGGCTACGGCTATGCCGCCGCCGCCAAAGTCAAGATCGCGGCCTGGACCGAATTGATCCACGCATACTTGCGCGGGCGCGCCAACCTTGCCCGCGTCTACGTGCTGGTGGACGCGCGCCACGGCCTCAAGGATACTGATCAGCCGACCCTCGACGAACTCGGCCGCGCCGCGGTCAGCCATCAGGTCGTGCTGACCAAGGCCGACGCGGTGAAGGCGTCCGAGCTTCAAGCGCGCATCGCCGAGGTCGAGGCCGCGCTGTCGAAACGCCCCGCGGCGTATCCGAAGGTGCTGGCGACCTCGTCGGAGAAAGGCACCGGCCTGCCGGAGCTGCGCGCCGCCGTCGCGCGGCTGCTGGCGGAACGCGGCGTCGGATAATCTACGCGCGGCTCATTGAAACGCCGCGCCGGTCGTCATGGGCGCGCTGCTGTCGCCGCCACCACCACCAGGCCCAACGCGATCGCAACGCCGCCGTTCGAGCAGCGGCAACATCCCCGCGTCGTCGGGCGACACGCGATGACGGCGCGGCGCATAGCGCGAAACGTCGGCGCGGTATTGCCGCGCATCGGTTTTGGCATCGCTCATGGCAAGCCTCCCCTGTGCGCCTGAGGGCGCCGGGAAACTGACCGGAACGGGCCGGCATTAATTGGTCGTAAGCCGGCCGAAAATGTGAAGGTGTTGTGGACGCGCGTTGGGTAATGGAGTGCCGCGTAGCATGTCAGGTTTCGCGCAACGCGTTCTCGATGCGCCGGTCCGGCACCAGCCATATGATCGCGACGGCGGCATAGAGCGCGATCGACAGCCACGGCACGACGAACGCGAGCCCGGTCGCCGTGAGATACGAGATAGATGAACGGCGGCAGCTTGCCCTTGAGGTCGCGGCCGAGCGCGCGCTTGAGCACCGAATCCCGACCCTGCCGGTACATGATCGCCCGCTGCGGCAGGTGATAGGCGATGGCCGGCATCAGCAGCGTCGCGCCGTAGGTGGCGATCGGCACCGGCGCCGTGCGGGATCTTCGGTTCCAGCACCATAATGGTGATGATGATGGCGATAACGCCGTCGCTGAAGGCGGCCAGCCGGTCCTTGCCCACGGATTCAGCCCCCATCCGAATTTCGTAAGAGCGCGAGGGGACCCTAACACAGCATGCTCTTTTCTCCGCCGGCCACGCGGGCTAGAAGAGAGAGCCATGGAACAGATCCTCGTTGCGCTGGCCGGCGTCATGGGCGCTGCCGGCATCATGCTCACCGCCGCCGGCGCCCACAGCAAGCCGGGCGTCGGCCTCGACAGCGCCGGCTATCTGCTGGTGTTGCATGCGATCGCGGTCATCGCCGGCGTATTGGCCGCCCGCCAGGGGCTGATCCTGCGCCCGCTCGGGCTCGCGGTGGTCTGGGGCTTCGTGCTCGGCGCCGCGCTGTTCGCCGCCGACGTCACCATGCGCGCCTATGTCGGTACCCGGCTGTTTCCGTTCGCGGCCCCGACCGGGGGCATGATCCTGATCCTCGCCTGGATCGTGCTGATCCCGGCGGCGCTGATGGCGTCCCGCGCCGGCTGACCTCTTTCGTCGGGGCCCGCGCGCGCCTAAAAGAGCGCGGAACCCGCTTGACCCAACCGGAAATTGCCCCGAGAGCCCCCGAGACACCCCCATGACCATCACGGCTCAAGACAAGGCGCGCACGCTCATCGAAGCGCTGCCGCACATGCAGCGCTACGACGAGGAAACCGTGGTCATCAAATACGGCGGCCACGCCATGGGCGACGAGCAGGCCGCGCGCGACTTCGCCCGCGACGTGGTGCTCCTGGAGCAGACCGCCATCAACCCGGTGGTGGTGCACGGCGGCGGGCCACAGATCCAGGCCATGCTGACCAAGCTCGGCATCGAGTCGGAGTTCGCCGCCGGCTTACGCATCACCGACGCCAAGACCATCGAGATCGTCGAGATGGTGCTGGCCGGCTCGATCAACAAGCAGATCGTTGGCTACGTCAACGCCGCCGGCGGCAAGGCCATCGGGCTGTGCGGCAAGGACGGCAACATGGTGCAGGCCAAGAAGGTGACGCGCACTGTGGTCGACCCCGATTCCAACATCGAGAAGGTGGTCGACCTCGGCTTCGTCGGCGACCCCGACAAGGTCGACATTACCATCCTCGAGCAGGTGATGGGCCGCGAGTTGATCCCCGTGCTGGCGCCGGTGGCGACCTCGGCCGACGGCGGCACCTTCAACGTCAACGCCGACACCTTCGCCGGCGCCGTTGCCGGCGCGCTCAAGGCCAAGCGCCTGTTGCTGCTCACCGACGTGCCGGGCGTGCTCGACAAGTCGAAGAAGCTGATCGAGGACCTGTCGGTTGCCGACGCGCGCAAGCTGATCGCCGACGGCACCATCTCCGGCGGCATGATCCCCAAGGTCGAGACCTGCATCTACGCCCTCGACCAGGGCGTCGAAGGCGTCGTCATCATGGACGGCAAGGTGCCGCACTCGGTGTTGCTGGAGCTCCTGACCGACCACGGCGCCGGCACGCTGATGCACAAGTGAGGCCCGCCTCCGCTAGGACCTGTCCGGGCGGCGTTGGACGCACTATATGTGAGCTATGAGAAACAAGCTCAAAGACGCTTTGGAGCGGAACAAACGCCAGCCGCCGGCTGGCGAATATCACGCCAGTTCCGAGGAGTTGCGGGCTATCGACGAGGCGATGGCGAGCGGCGTAGCGTCCCAGCAGGAGGTCGAAGCCGCATTTCGGACCTTCCACTCTTCATGAAAGCCATGTCCCCCACCCCGTCGGAAACGCGCGGCTTCGGCCACGTCGAGACCTGGGTGTTCGATCTCGACAACACGCTCTATCCGTTCCACCTGAACCTGTGGCAGCAGGTCGACGGCCGCATCCGCGACTACATCGCCGATTATCTGAAGATAGCGCCCGACGAGGCCTTCCGGGTGCAGAAGGATTATTACAAGCGCTACGGCACCACCATGCGCGGGCTGATGACCGAGCACGGCATGGACCCGGACGGCTTTCTCGACTTCGTGCACCAGATCGATCACTCGCCGCTCGAACCCAATCCGGTGCTCGGCGCCGCGCTCGAAAAGCTGCCGGGGCGCAAGCTCATCCTCACCAACGGCACCCGCAAGCACGCCGAGGCGGTGACGCGCCGGCTCGACGTGCATCATCATTTCGAGGACGTGTTCGATATCGTCGCCGCCGAGCTCGAACCCAAGCCGTCGCCGCAGACCTACGCGCGCTTCCTCGAACGCCACAACGTCGACCCGACGCGCGCCGCCATGTTCGAGGACTTGGCGCGCAACCTGAAAGAGCCGCACGCGCTCGGCATGACCACGGTGCTGGTCGTGCCGGAAGGCACGCGCGAGGTGTTCCGCGAGGGTTGGGAACTGGAAGGCCGTAACGACCCCCACGTCGATCACGTCACCGACGACCTGACAGTGTTCGTTGCGAGCTTGAGCGCGTCACAACCGGCGGCGGGCTAGCTCACGCCGCCGCCTTGCCGATCAGATCCGCCGGCGCGTCCTTGATGTGCAGGTCGCGTTGCGGGAACGGGATCGTGAGGCCCGCCGCTTCCAGCGCGTCCTTGCCCGCCTTGGTGAGCGCGCGCCGCACGTCCCAGTAATCGTCGGACGTCGACCAGACCCTGAGCCGCAGCACCACCGCGCTGTCGCCGAGCTGATCGACGAACACGACCGGCGCCGGATTGGACAGCACGCGCTTGTCGGCGGTGGCGGTGGCCATCAGCGTCTCCAGACCCTTGTCGAGATCGTCGCCGTAATCGACGCCGAAGGCGAGATCGTTGAGCCGCGTCGGCAGACGCGAATAGTTGATCAGCTTCCGGTTCCACAGCTCCGAGTTCGGCACGAACTGATAGATGCCGTCCCAGGAATGCAGCTCGGTGGCGAATAGGCCGAGATCGACCACGGTACCGGCGGCCGAGCCGGAATCGATGTAGTCGCCGATGCGGAACGGGCGCAGCCACAGCAGCATCATGCCGGCGGCAATATTCGCCAGCGTGCCCTGCAGGGCGAGGCCGATGGCGAGGCCGGCGGCGCCGAGGGCGGCGAGGATGCTGGTGGTCTGGATGCCGATCTGGCCGAGCACCGCCACCAGGATCACGATCAGGATGGCGTAGCGCACCAGCGACGCGATCACCCCGCGCATGATCGGCGCGACGTGCGTCTGGCTGGCGAGCACCCGCATGGTGGCGCCCCGGACCCGGCCCGCAAGCCACCAGCCGCCCACCAGAAGGACAATGGCACCGATGAAGCGCGGCAGCGCCACCGTCGCCCACGCCACCACCCCTTGCGCAAGGGCGCCGATTTCTCCCGACAAATCCGCTGCATTTACCGTCATCCGTCACTCCTTTCGTCGTGTGAGGCCCCGGCCGCTCGGTCCACTCTTAGCCTATCGCGAGCGACGCCGGTACCACCCCGAAGAGCCGCGGCGGCTTGACAGGGCATCGGGTTCCCCCGACAAAACGCGGCAAATTCGACGCCTTTCTCCCGGAAACGCCGCCAGGAAACGCAACCATGTCTCATGACGATCTCGCCAAGACCATCGACGACGCCTTCGAGAGCCGCGAGGGCATCGGCCCCGCGACCAAGGGCGCGGTGCGCGAAGCGGTCGACGCCGCGCTCGACCTGCTCGACAGCGGCAAGGCGCGCGTCGCCGAACGCCAGGCGGACGGCGCTTGGCAGGTCAACCAGTGGCTGAAGAAGGCGGTGCTGCTGTCGTTCCGTCTCAACGACATGACCACCATCGGCCACGGGCCCGGCAACGCAAGCTGGTGGGACAAGGTGCCGTCGAAGTTCGAGGGCTGGGGCGACACCGAGTTCAAGGCCGCCGGCTTCCGCGCGGTGCCGAACTGCATCGTGCGACGCTCGGCCTATATCGCACCCGGCGTGGTGCTGATGCCGTCCTTCGTCAATCTCGGCGCTTACGTCGACTCGGGCACCATGGTCGACACCTGGGCGACGGTCGGCTCCTGCGCGCAGATCGGCAAGAACTGCCATCTCTCCGGCGGCATCGGCATCGGCGGCGTGCTCGAGCCACTGCAGGCCGGCCCGGTGATCGTCGAGGACAACTGCTTCATCGGCGCGCGCTCGGAAGTGGCCGAGGGCGTGATCGTGCGCGAAGGCTCGGTACTGTCGATGGGCGTCTATCTCGGCGCCTCGACCAAGATCGTCGACCGCGAGACCGGCGCCATCACGCAAGGCGAAGTGCCGGCCTATTCCGTGGTGGTGCCGGGGACGTTGCCGGGCAAGAACGGCGGGCCGGGGCTCTATTGCGTGGTGATCGTCAAGCGCGTGGACGAGCGCACGCGCTCGAAGACCAGCATCAACGAGTTGCTGAGGGATTGACGGCGGCCCTTAAGGGGCCGATTCTTGCACCATGAGCCGCGATATCAACATCCAGGCGCGATGGGACGGCGAGGCTGGCGTATGGACCGCCACCAGCCACGACGTTCCCGGGCTTGTGGTCGAAGCCGACACTTGGTCGAACATGATCGAAGAGGTCCGGCTTATCCTTCCCGAGTTGCTGGAGGTACGCGGCGAACGCCACGACGATCTCTCGCTGACATTCAAGGCGGAGGAACACCTCGACGTCGCGGGCGCCTGATGGCTGACCTCTATCGAGAACTCATCGCCGTCCTTCGCGAGAACGGCTTCGAGTTCTTGAGAGCCGGCAAAGGCAGTCACGAAATCTGGGCTAACCCCACAACCAACCAACAGGTCACGGTGCCGCGCACGACCAAATCACGCCACACCGCTAATGACGTTCTGAGGCAAGCTGGCCTATCGAAGAAGTTCTAATGAGCGCCGATCCCGTTGCCATCGCCCGCGACCTGTTGCGCTGTCCGTCGGTGACGCCGGCGGAAGGCGGTGCGCTGGCGTTTCTGGAAAAGACGCTGACGGCCGCCGGCTTCACCGTGCACCGCATGACCTTCAGCGAGCCGGGCACATACGACGTCGAGAACCTTTACGCGCGGCTCGGCACGGAAGCCCCCAATCTCGTCATCGCCGGCCACACCGACGTGGTGCCGCCGGGTGACGAGACGGCCTGGCGCCATCCGCCGTTCGCCGGTGAGATCGACAACGGCGAGCTTTACGGCCGTGGCGCGGTCGACATGAAGGGCGGCATCGCCTGCGCGGTCGCAGCGGTGCTCGATCATCTTGCCCAGCACGGCAAGCCGAAGGGCTCGATCTCGTTCCTGATCACCGGCGACGAGGAAAGCGTCGCGGTCAACGGTACGCCCAAGCTGCTGCAATGGGCCGCCGAGCACGGCGAAAAGTTCGATCACTGCATCCTGGCCGAGCCGAGCAACCAGGAAGAGCTCGGCGACACCATCAAGGTCGGCCGCCGCGGCTCGCTCAACGGCACGCTGGTCGTCACCGGCAAGCAAGGCCACGTCGCCTACCCGCACCGCGCGGTGAACGCGGTGCGCGGGCTGGTGACATTGATCGACGCGCTGCAGGCGGAGCCGCTCGATGAAGGCAGCGTCAATTTCCAGCCGTCCAATCTCGAGTTCACCTCGCTCGATACCGGCAACAAGACCGTCAACCTCATTCCCGGCACGGCGAGCGCGCGCTTCAACATCCGCTTCAACGACTGCCACACGCTAGCTTCGCTGAAAGCGCTGATCGAAGCGCGCGCGGCCAAGGCGGCCGACGGCAAAATTACGTTCGCGTTCGAGTGGCAGCCGTCGAACGCCAACGTGTTCGTCACCCAGCCGGGGCCGTTCACCGAGCTGGTCGCCAACGCCATTTCAGATGTGGTGGGCCGCGAGCCGGAACTCTCGACCACCGGCGGCACCTCGGACGCGCGCTTCATCACCAACTATTGCCCGGTGGTGGAATTCGGCCTGGTGGGGCAGACCATGCATGCGGTCGACGAACGCGTGCCGATCGGCGACCTGCGCGCGCTGACGACGATCTATCGCAAGATCATCGAGCGGTATTTTTCTTAGGATGCCGCGGGCGTCCACGGCATCCGGCACCACGTTGGCAGGCGCCAAGCAAGGGCGCGACTCCTGACCAATAATTAACGTGTGCGAGCCGGCGTTCCGCGTCAGTGTGACCGCGTGCGTGCCCGGCCGGCCCGCACGCCGCTGCACCGATCGCAACCGCCAACGCGCGGAATAGGATGTTCCATGAATAAATTGCGCCTCACATTATTCTCATTTCTGTCCGTGATGCTGCTCGTTCCGCTGGGCGCCGCATCGGCGGCGACAACCCCGACCATCTCGACAACGTTCCTGCAGAAGGCCCTGCACATGTCGGGCCCCATCAAAATTCTGAAGACCGAGCCCGGCCCCGCGGGACTGACGGCGGTGCTGATCTCGGTCGGCGGCCACAAAGGTATCGTCTGGGTCGTCGGCAACGATGCCGCCGTCGTTCTCGGCGACGTCAGGGATGCCAAGGGTGACAACCTCACCAAGCAGGCGGCCATCAGCATGGGACTGATGCCGAAGCCGATCGAGCCGGCCGCCGTCGCCAAGGCCGTCACCGGGCTCGACACCTTCGTCATCGGTTCGAAAGGTCCCGAAGTGACGGTCTTCTTCGATCCGAACTGCATCTACTGCCACGAGATCTACGAGAAGGCACAGCCTCTGCTCAAAGCCGGCACGCTGCGTTTGCGGGTCGTCATGGTCGGCTTTCTCAAACCCACCAGCTTCGCCAAATCCGCCGCCATTCTCATGCAGTCCGACCGCGCCCAGGCGCTGGCCACCGACGAGAACAAGTTCGACGTGAAGCACGAGGAAGGCGGCATCGCGCCGGCCAAAACGATACCGGCGAAGGTCAAGCAGGACGTCGAAGCCAATACCCACGTGCTGGCGCAGAGCGGCGACGAAGCGACACCTACGTTGCTCTATCAAAACGGCGCCGGCCAATGGCAGGTCGTGCACGGCATGCCGGACCACGGCTTCAAGGGCGTGCTCGCCGAGATGAAGGCAAAGAAGAAGTAAGAACCAACCGTCATTGCCCGCGAAGGCGGGCAATCCAGTAACCACCGAGCGCTCCGCGTTTACTGGGTCCGCTTTCGCGGGGACGACAGGCGAGGGTTGCCTCACCCCTCCGCCGCGGCGTTCTGCGTGCCGTTCTGCGGCCAGGTGCCGGCCTCGATCTTGGCGGCGGCGATCACGGCCTGGGTGCGGCTTTCGACGTGCAGCTTCTGCAGAATGGCGGAGACGTGCGCCTTCACCGTCGCCTCCGAGACGCCGAGCTGGAAGGCGATCTGCTTGTTGAGCAGGCCCTCCGACAGCATCATCAGCACGCGCACCTGCTGCGGCGTCAGCGTCGCCATGCGCGCCATCAGCTCCGCGGTCTCGGCGTCGCCGCCGGTGGTGAGGTCGACGTCGGGCGGCGTCCACACGCCGCCGCCGAGCACGCGCTCGATCGCCTCGCGCATCGCCTCGACGCCCACGGTCTTGGGGATGAAGCCGGAGGCGCCGAATTCCATGCAGCGGCGGATGGCGACGGGGTCGTCGTTGGCCGACACCACGATCACCGGCACGCTCGGGTATTGCGCGCGCAGGTACATCAGCCCGGAGAAACCGCGCACGCCCGGCATGGCGAGATCGAGCAGGATGAGATCGACGTCGCCGTCCTGCTCGAGCAGTTCGGCCACCTCGTCGAAGGTGCCGGCCTCGGCGATCGCCACCTGCCGCAGCAGGCCGGAGACCGCCTCGCGCAGCGCGCCACGGAACAGGGGATGGTCGTCGGCGATCACCAGCCGGTAGTGCGAATTGCCGTTCACCGCCCCGACCCCTCCAGAGTCCTGCCAGGCGTTCCCGTCGCGCGCCCGGTCAGATAGGTAATGTACTATACTTTAGGACAGTGTCGTCTACAGCGGCGAAAGTACCCCGCGAACCGTTTCCGCTCCCCGCGAACCCGCCGGCCACGGCCGGAGAAGTCAAGCTTTACAGGGCCGCAAGCAACGGGGTGGACGCGTGGAATGCCGCTCGCGGTACGCCCGACGCGGGCCGGCCTCAGCGCCGGCTGCCGATGAACTGGAAAATGACCTCGCGGCTGTGCAGGCGGGCGCGATGCTCGACCACGTAGATCCCTTGCCAGGTGCCGAGCGCCAGCGCGCCGGCGATGACCGGCACGTGCAGCGAGACGCCGTTGATCATGGCCTTGACGTGGGCCGGCATGTCGTCGGGCCCCTCGGCGTCGTGCACCCAGTGGGCGCCCTCGGGCGCCAGCCGGTCGAGCGCGGCGACCAGATCGGTCTGCACATCCGGGTCGGCGTTTTCCTGGATAGTCAGGGAGGCCGAGGTGTGGCGCAGAAAAGCAAAGAACGCGGCTTGGGCGACCAGCTGGGCATCGACCTTGGTGACGGCGGACAGGCGGCCGGGCATGAACGTGACCGGCGCCGTTCAGCTATCTTTGCGCAGCACGTCGTGCTGGAAATGTATGATCATCCGCACCAGCCGGTGCCAGGAGGCCGACAGCGTGTCGCTGACATAGTTGCGGGCGTGCACCAGCTCCGCCTGGGTCGGCATCCGCAGCGAGATCGCCGGGCCCTCCTTGGGCGGCGGGGGCAGAGGCGGCGGGGCCGCCGCGGCGCGCAGGGTGGCGATCTCCTTCTTCAGCGAATCGACCTCGGCCTTGAGCTGGGCGACCTGCTTTTCCAGGGCGGCGCGATGCTCCGGCACCGCTTGGCAGGCCCAGCCCGGCTTTGCCGGCGTGCAATGGGCGATCTGGCCGGTCTTGTTGTCGAGACGGACGAAGCCGTCGTCGACGCGCTTGAAGCTCCAGCGCGTGGCGGACGCCGGCGGCGGCGCGGCGGGCGACAGCAGCGGCGTCTGCCCGGGGGCCTGTTCGGGGGCTTGCGCGGGGGCCTGTGCTTGCGCCCACACCGCCACCGCGGCGCAGCCGAGCACGCCTGTCAGCACGAGGGTTACGATCCGCAAATGGCCTTCTCCTGTCCTGCCGCGCCGCCTCCCGGCCGCGGTCCTTATCGGTCGGCGTGCAGCTTAGCACCGGGTCGCGGCGGCCTTAAAACGCCGTTCGCCGCGCCCCACCTGTCGCAATGCACGCGAGGGCCTTCCAGGGGCGGCCCAAATCCAGAATTTAGCTAACGAACTCAAAAGCTTGCCACATAATGGCGCTTTCTTGACTCGGGCATACCGCATCAGTATGGTCCGCGCGGCTTTGAGGGCGGCGGGGCAAGCGGATGCCTTTATTGGCGCGGGTCGAAGGCATGGCTGACGACACGCGAAAGACGGGCGATCGCCGAGAACCGCCGGACGAAGAGGCTCAACTCTCCGCGAGGCTGCAACGTCTCGGCGAACGGCTCGCATCCGCGGACCGACCATCCGAAAACGCCTCCGGTCCTCGTGACCATGCCCGCATGTCGGGATTCGCGAGGGGCTTCCAGCTCTCCAGCGAGTTGGTGGGCGGTGTGGTAGTGGGCGCGGGAATCGGCTGGGGCCTCGACCACTGGCTCGGAACCTCGCCCTGGGGACTGATTGTGTTTGTGCTGCTCGGCTTTGCCGCCGGGGTTCTCAACCTGATGCGCGCCGCCGGTGTGGTGCGCCAGAGAAATCTGAACGACTAAGACGGCGTCATGCACCCGATCGAACAATTCCAGATCGTCAACTTCTTCTCGCTCGGCCACCTCGGTGGGCACGAGATCTTCTTCACCAATTCCGCGGCCTTGATGCTCGGCGCGATCCTGTTGCTGACCGTGTTCCTGGTCGGCGGCACCGCCGGCGGCCGGCTGGTGCCCACGCGCCTGCAGTCGATGGCCGAACTCACCTACGAGTTCGTCGCCACCACGATCCGCGAGACCGCCGGCCACGAGGGCATGCGGTTCTTCCCGTTCGTGTTCTGCATCTTCATGTTCGTGCTGACGGTGAACATCTTCGGGCTCATCCCCTACTCGTTCACGGTCACCAGCCACGTCATCGTCACCTCGGTGCTGGCGCTCGTGGTGTTCTTCACCGTGCTCGGCTATGGGCTGTACCGCCATGGCTTCCACTTCCTCAACCTGTTCGTGCCCAAGGGCGTGCCGAGCTACATCCTGCCGATGATCGTCGCGATCGAGGTGCTCTCGTTCTTCTCGCGGCCGATCTCGCACAGCATTCGTCTGTTCGGGAACATGCTGGCCGGCCACATCGCACTGCAGGTGTTCGCAGGCTTCATCATTCTCTTGGGCGGCGGGCTCGGCGCCATCGGCTGGATCGGCGGCGTGGTGCCGTTCGCGATGATCGTGGCGCTGTTCGCGCTGGAGACGCTGGTCGCGGTCATCCAGGCCTACGTGTTCGCCATTCTCACCTGCATCTACCTGAACGACGCAATCCACCCGGGCCACTGAGCCCGACGAAACACACGACAATCAGACCATCAGAGGAGTGAACTCAATGGATCAGGCTACAGCGGTCGCTTTGATGACGGCGGCCAAGTATCTCGGCGCCGGTATCGCCGCGGTCGGGATGGGCACCGCCGCCATCGGCGTCGGTCACATCTTCGGCAACTATCTGTCCGCCGCCATTCGCAATCCGTCCGCCGCGCAGGGCCAGTTCGGCAACCTGATCTTCGGCTTCGCGATTGCCGAAGCGCTCGGCATCTTCTCGCTGCTGATCGCGCTCCTGCTGCTGTTCGCGCTGTAAGGCAAGGCGCGCCGGAGCCCTGACAATGGCCGAAACCACCACCCATACCGCAGGCACCGAGGCACCGTCGGGTGGACACGGCGGCTTCCCGCCGTTCAACACCTCGACCTTCCCGTCGCAGCTGTTCTGGCTGGTGATCGCGTTGGTTCTGCTCTACGCGCTGATGTCGAAATGGGCGCTGCCGCAGGTCGGCCGCGTCATCGACAAGCGCCAAAAGCAGATCGCCGACGACTTCGCCGAGGCCGACCGGCTCAAGGGCCAGTCGGACGAGGCGGTGGCGGCCTACGAGAAGGCGCTGGCGGATGCCCGTGGGCGGGCGCAGGCCATCGCCCACGACACCCACGAGAAGCAGGCGGCCGAAGCCGAGGCCGCCCGCAAGAAGCTCGAGGACGAGCTCAACGCCAAGCTGGCGGACGCCGAGAAGACCATCGCGGCGACCAAGCAAGAGGCCATGGGCAACGTCCGCACGATCGCCGAGGACGCCACCAAGGCCATCGTCGAGCGGCTGATCGGCAGCGCGCCGAGCGACCAGGCGGTTTCGTCCGCGGTCGGCGACGTGCTGAAGCGCTAGGAGGCGGCCATGTCCCTTATTCACGAGGCCGAATTCTGGGTCCTGATCGGCTTTCTGGTGTTCGTCGGCGGCATGCTCTACGCCGGCGCCCACAAGGCGATCACCAAGTCGCTCGACGACCGCGCCGGCCGCATCAAGGCCGAGCTCGAAGAGGCGCGCAAGCTGCGCGAGGACGCCGCCCAGTTGCTCAAGGACTACGAGCGCAAGCGGCAGGAGGCCGAAAGCGAGGCGCAGGGCATCGTCGCCGGCGCCCAGGCCGAGGCCGAGCGCATGGCCGCCGAAGCCAAGACCAAGGTCGAGGAGTTCGTCGCCCGCCGCACCCAGATGGCGGAGACCAAGATCGCCCAGGCCGAGGCGCAGGCCGCCGCCGACGTGCGCGCTGCCGCGGCGGAAGCCGCCATCGCGGCCGCCGAGAAGATCCTGGCCCAGGAAACGAAGGGCAAGCTGGGCGACGACCTGATCGCCAAGGGCATCGCCGATCTCGGCAAGCGCCTGAACTGACGCGGTTTCAATCCAGCGACAAACGTTTTGACGGCGTCCGGGCCTACAACCCGGGCGCCGAAATCGTTTGTACCTTCGCCCACCCCCGATTCCCCATATTCAAGCCAATCCATTGACTTGAAAGGCAAGAGCCAATGCCGGCGGATGAAACCCTGGTTTGAACGACCGCTTTTGCGTTAATGCTCCCCTAACGATTCGCTTTGCACAGTCGACCGCAAGCGCCAGTCGCGCGAGTTCGTTCCCATAAGTCAGTCAGCCGCCGGACACGTCCGGCCACGGCACTCGGAGGACCGATGGTCATCTTCGATTGCAACGGCGTGCTCGTCGACAGCGAGCCGCTGGCCACGGCAGTCGTTTCGCAGGAGTTCATGCGCGCCGGTTTCGCGCTCACGCCGGACGTGGTCGCGCACTATTTCACCGGCCGCCGTCCCACCGACATCTTCGCCGAGGTGGAGCAGGCCTCCGGCCGCAAGCTGCCGGAGGGTTTCGCCGGCACGGTCGCCAGCGCGACGCTGCGCCGCTTCCGCGCCGAGCTGCGCGCCACCCGCCACGCCGCCCACGCGCTGAGCTGGCTGCGCGGCCGGAAATGCGTGGCGTCGTCGTCCTCGCACGACCGCATCCGCTTCAGCCTCGAGACCACCGACCTCATGCGCTTCTTCGAGCCCAACCTGTTTTCGGCGAGCGACGTGCGCAACGGCAAGCCGGCGCCCGACGTCTTCCTGCACGCCGCCGGCCGGATGCACGTCGACCCGGGCGATTGCGTCGCGGTCGAGGATTCGGCGGTCGGCGTCGCCGCCGCGGCCACGGCCGGCATGAAGGTGGTCGGTTTCGCGGGCGGCAGCCACGCCGGGCCGGCGCTCGGCAATCACCTGCGCGCCGCCGGGGCGCATGCCGTCATCACCGACATGCGGGCGCTGCAGGGTGCGGTCATCGACCTGCGCGGGTGGTGAGGCCGGTTACCGCCGCCGCGGGGCGCGCCGGCGGTGACGCACGGGGCGCTTCTTTTTCTGCGCGCCGATGGCATCGAAGCCGACGAAGATCTTGTAATCGCCGATCACGCCGATCGGCCTCGGCAGCGGGAACGAGACGTCCTGATAGATGTGGGTAAAGGTGGTGTTGGCGACCGCGCTGGTGATGGTCACCGGCACTTCGTCGAGCTGGGTCGCAACGGTGACCGGCTTGATGCCCTGACGCACCACGGCGACGCGCAGCGGCACGTTGATGCTGCCGGGGCTGCCGGCCGGGCCGGTGACGATGCGGCCTTCGACGCCGACCTTGATGTGCATCATACCGGCGAAGACGTGGCACTCGCGGTCGATGCGCGAGATGCTGCCCTGATAGCGCACGTCGAGCGGCGTCGGCGCGCCGCCGTCGGCGCCCCTGCCGACGATGAGGGTCGAGGCGCCGGTGAGCACGCCCGTGTCCGGGCAAGGCAGGTCCGCTTCGGCGGCGGTCTGCGGCCCGGTCGCCCCCGGCGCGCCGGCGGCCGGCACGCCGGTATCGCTCGACGACGAGCCGAGGAGGCCGCCGGTCATGCTGTTGAGGCTGGTGGAGCCGCACCCGCTCAACAACAGGCCCAGCCCCAGCAGCGTCACCACGGCGCCGCCCCGGCGCAAGAACCGATCATCGCATTTCCGACCCATCATCGACCTACTCATAAGCTGCGTTTCTTCTCACATCGCGCGCCGAACGGCCGCGCGCGCCATCGTTTATAGCAAGGCAAAGATGGCTAGCCCAAGGTCCCCCAATATCCCTCAAGACCTTACGCAGCGCCTCATTCCGCGTCGTCGCGCAGGCGCGCGTAGAGCAGATGGTCCTGCCACGTGCCGTTGATGCACAGATACTGGCGTGCGTAGCCCTCGCGCTTGAAACCGGTCTTTTCCAATAGGCCGATGGAGGCGGCGTTGGTCGGGATGCAGGCCGCTTCCAGCCGGTGCAGCCGCAGCGGGCCGAAGCCGAACGGGAGCAGCGTTTGCAGGGCCGCGCTCATATAGCCCTGGCGCGCGAAGGGCGCGCCGACCCAGTAGCCGATGGAGCCGGCCTGCGCCACGCCGCGCCGAATGTTGGCGAGCGTCAGCCCGCCGACCAGCGCGTCGTCGCCGGCGCGGAACACCAGGAAGGCATAGGCGAGATCGTTGCGCTGGTCCTCGGCATAGCGCCGAATGCGGCGGCGAAAGGCGGTACGGGTGAGGTCGTCGGCCGGCCAGATCGGCTCCCAGGGCTTGAGAAAGGCGCGGCTCTGTTCCCGCAGGGCGGCCCAGGCCGCGTAATCCGTACTCTGCGGCAGGCGCAACGTGACACCGTTGCCGGCGACGACCGGCGCGATTTCGGTGGAGCTGACGGTGCGGAAGAACGCCATGGACCCTGCACGCCGGGCTGTCACGTCCTCGTCTTCAGGCCGCCCGGGGAACCAGAGTCTCGGCGATTGCCGCCGTGCTTTCAAGACCACGGCCCGGCCCCAAAGCGGCGATCGCCGGCCGGCTGCGGCGGACCAGGGCGCGGCCGGCGGCCCGCGCGCTCTCCACCGTGACGGCGTCGACCTTGGCGACGATCTCGTCGAGCGGGATCGGTCGGCCGAAGGCGATCAACTGGCGTGCCAACTGGCCGATACGCGCCTCCGAGCTCTCCAGCGCCATCAGCAGGCCGGCCTTCATCTGCGCCTTGGCGCGCGCGACCTCGGCCTCGCTGATGGTCTCGGTGGCGCCGCCGATCTCGTCGATCACCACCCGCATCAATTCGGGCGCGTCGGTCTCGTCGGTGCCGGCGTAGAGGCCGAAGAAGCCGGTGTCGCTGTAGGGCATGTGGAAGGCCTGGATGGTGTAGCAGAGGCCGCGCACCTCGCGCACCTCCTGGAACAGGCGCGAGGACATGCCGCCGCCGAGCGCGCTGGTGAACACCTGCAGGCTATAGAGCTGGTCGTTGCGCACCGGCAGCCCTTCGAGCGCGAGCGCGATGTGCACCTGCTCGAGGTCGCGGGTTTCCACGCGCGTGCCGCCCTGGAAGCGCGCAGCCTCCGGCACCGGCGCCGCCGGCCCGGTGAAGCTGGCGAAGCGCTGTTCCACCTCGGCAACGATCTTGTCGTGCTCGACCGCACCGGCGGCCGCGACGATCATGTCGGGGCCGCGATAGTTGCGCGTCAGATACGTGCGCAGGCCCTCGGGCGTGAACGAGCGCACGGTTTCCGGCGTGCCGAGGATGGAGCGACCGACCGCCTGTTGCGGGAACGCGGTTTCCTGCAGTCGGTCGAACACCAGGTCGTCGGGCGTATCCTCGGTGGCGCCGATCTCCTGCACGATGACGTTCTGCTCGCGCTTGAGCTCCACCGGATCGAAAGTCGGGTCGGCCAGGATGTCGGAAAGCACATCGAGGCCGAGCGGCACGTCCTCCTGCAGCACGCGCGCATAGTAAGCCGTGGTCTCGATGCTGGTGGCGGCGTTGAGATCGCCGCCGACCGCCTCGATCTCCTCGGCGATCTGGCGCGCGGAACGCCGCTTGGTGCCCTTGAACGCCATGTGCTCGAGCAGATGGGAAATGCCGTGCTCGTCGGGGTGCTCGTCGCGGCTGCCGGAACCGGCCCAGACGCCGAGCGCCGCGGTCTTCAGATGCGGCATCTGGTCGGTGATCACCGACAGGCCGGAGGGAAGACGGGTGACTTGCACACTCATGCAACAGCTCCTTCATGCGCCGCACGCGACGCCGTCGAGACAAAACGTTCCACCGCCCCCTGATCTGCCGGCAGCACCGTGATGCGCTCCTGGCGCGACGGCAGATCGCCCAGCCATTCGGGCAGCTTGGGCGTGACGCCGCAAGCCGCCTCGACGGCATCGGGAAACTTGGCGGGATGCGCGGTCGACAGCACCACCATGGGCACCGCCGGATCGCGCGTTTCCTTCTCGGCCACTGCCAAGCCGACCGCGGTGTGCGGGTCGGCGCAGTATTCGGCTTCGCGCATCCAGGCGCGCATGGTGGCGGCCACTTCCTGCTCGTCGGCACGCTCGGCGGTAAACAGCGCGCGCAAAGCCGCGAGCGCGTGGCCTGAGACCGAGAACTGCCGCGACTGCGCCAGCGAGCCCATGAGGGCGCGGATCGCCTTGGGGTCGCGGTCGTAGGCCTCGAACAGCAGGCGTTCGAAATTCGACGACACCTGGATGTCCATGGACGGCGAGGCGGTCGCCACCACGTCGCGCAGCTCGTACGAGCCGGTAGAGAAGGTGCGCGCCAGGATGTCGTTGACGTTGGTCGCGACCACCAGACGGTCCATCGGCAGCCCCATGCGGGAGGCGACATAGCCAGCGTAGATATCGCCGAAATTGCCGGTCGGCACCGTGAAGGCCACCTTGCGATGGGGCGCGCCGAGCGCCACCGCGGCGGTGAAGTAATAGACCGCCTGCGCCACGATGCGCGCCCAGTTGATGGAGTTGACGCCGGACAGGCGCACCTCGTCGCGGAAGGCGTGGTGATTGAACATCGCCTTCACCAACGCCTGGCAGTCGTCGAAGGTGCCGTCGATGGCGACCGCGTGCACGTTGGCGTCGGTCGCCGTGGTCATCATGCGGCGCTGCACCTCGGAGATGCGGCCATTGGGGAACAGCACCACGACGTCGACCGCCGCGCGGCCGCGGAAGGCCTCGACCGCGGCGCCGCCGGTGTCGCCCGAGGTGGCGACGACGATGGTGGTGCGTTCGCCGCGCTGGATCAGCACGTGATCCATCAGCCGCGCCACGAGCTGCATGGCGAGATCCTTGAACGCCAGCGTCGGCCCATGGAACAGCTCGAGCACGAACAGGCTGGGGCCGAGCTGCGTCAGCGGCGTCACCGCCGGATGACGGAAGGTGCCGTAAGCCTCCTGCGCCATGCGCGCGAGGTCGGCATCGGCGATGCCGCCGCCGACGAAGGGGCGCAGCACGTCGAGCGCCACCTCGGCATAGGGGCGACCGGCGAAGCCGGCGATCTCATCGGGCGTGAGCGCCGGCCAGGTCTCGGGGACATAAAGGCCGCCGTCGCGGGCCAGTCCCGCGAGCATCACCTCGACAAAATCGAGCGGGGCACCCTCGCCCCGAGTGGAGACATAACGCATTGATTATGCTTATTTTTCTCTCAGACAGTCGAAACCAACAGGCACACTAACCCTGGGCCGAGGCTTGCACAAGGAAAGCGGGGCCGCCGGCTCAGGCCGGCTGGGGCGCCAGCGGGTCGGCGCCGAAGCGGTTCCGCCCGCGCGTGCCGTGCGGCAGGCCGGCGAGCATGACGGTGGCGACGAAGGGAAAGGTGAGCGAGCTGCCGTTGTACAGCGCCGAGGCATAGGAGACCGCCAGCGCCGCCGGCACCCACCAGCCGGACATGTCCATATCGTGCAGGCGCTTCACCGCGATGGCCGTCACCGGCCAGAACAGCGCGGCGCTGAGGAAATAGAACGGCAACGCCAGGGTGAGGTCGAGGGCGTCGGGGTTCCAGGCGCCGCTTGCCGGTTGGCGCATGGCGAGGAAATAGACGGTGAGCTTCACGGCGAGCAGCAGCGCCAGCACGATCATCAGCGCCTGGCCCAGCCAGAACTCGTGCCGGCTGATGCGGCCCTTCAGCGACAGGAAATACCACGCAAACCCGGAGTCCATCGCAAAGCGACCCGAACGCGCAGGACCTCATCGTGGCCTGCACGCTCGACCCTAGCGGGCCCAAGTTAAGGACCGCCGACCGGTTATGGTTAATGAAGGGTTACCAAGAGCGGGCCGGCATATTCGGCTCTCAGCCTCCCCTTGAGGGGGAGGGTCGCCAGC